>JAHRWT010000075.1 GCA_019105045.1 Sterolibacterium sp. | reverse complement strand
CTGCCATTGGACAAGATTGCTCAGCCCGCGATGCTCGAGCAGCACACCTTTGGGTCTGCCGGTCGAGCCCGAGGTGTAGATGACATAAGCCAACTGCCCGGGGTGCACATTTTCTGTTTCAACCAAGGCGGTCTCTGGCTGGCTGGCGATGACCGGCCAGTCGGCCTCCATATCAATGCGCTGCGCAGACCCGTCGCCGCCTGCAGACTGAGGGCCGATCACGGCACAGGGTCGGGCATCCTGCAACATCCAGTTGATGCGTTCGACGGGCTGGGTCGGATCGATGGGCAGATAAGCCGCTCCGGCCTTGAGCACGCCGAGCAGTGCGACCACAAGTTGCGGACTGCGTTCGATACAGACGGCGACGATGCTGTCCGCTCCCAGCGTGGGCAGCGTTGCCCGCAAGTGGTGTGCCAGCTGGTTGCTGCGCGCATCGAGCGCGCCATAGGTGAGCGTGCTTGAGGCATGATCCGGGCCGCCATGCGCGTCTGACGCCACGAAACTGACCGCCAGCGCCTGCGGCTGGCGGGTAGCCCAGCCGGCAAAACGCTGCGGAAAACTGGCCAGCGCGGATGCCGGCTGCACACCGCCGGTATCGTTCCAGTGCGCCAGCAATTGCCGTTCTTCGGCGGTCAGCAGGTTGATATCCGCCAGCCGCAGCGCGGGCTGGGCAACGATGGCAGCCAGCAGTTGCTTGAAATGCCCGGCCATGCGCTCGATGGTGGCTGTCTTGAACAGCGCCGTGCTGTATTCAAAAAACCCATTCAGGCCGTCCGCCCGAGCGCCTTGCATCGCCTGCACATCCACATCGTCGATGCTCAGGGTCAGGTCAAACTGGCTCAATCCCGGATCGATGTTCATCAGCTCAAAATGCAGATCCAGCGCTGCCAGCGCCTGGGAGGGCAGGCGCTGCAAGACGAACATCGCCTGGAACAGCGGGCTGTGCGCCAGCTTGCGATCCGGCTGCAAGGCTTCGACCAGGCGTTCGAAAGGCAAGGTCTGCTGGGCGAAACCGGCTAGCACGGTTGTCCGTACCTGCGCCAGCAAATCGGCAAAACGCAGCGCCGGTGAAAGCTGGCTGCGCATCACCAAAGTATTCACGAACAGACCGATCAGCTTTTCATCTTCAGCGCACTGGCGGTTGGCCACCGGCGTTCCCACGCAGATTGTCTGCTGCCCACTGTAGCGCGCCAGCAGCAACTGGAATGCGGCCAGCAGCACCATATACAGCGTGGCATCAGTGCGCCGCGCCAGATCACGCAAGTCCTGGATCAACCCGGCGGGCAGCTGGAAATACAGTCGCGCGCCCGACGTGCCGCGCACGGCGGGTCGCGGATGATCGAGCGGCAAGTTGAGCAGCGCCGGTGCATCCTGCAACTGGCTGCACCAATACGCCAGTGCGGCCTGCTGCCGGCGGGCGTTGCTGGCCTGCTGCACCTGCTGCCGGCGCACATGATCGACATATTGCAAAGGCAAAGGCGGCAGTGCCGCAGACAAATCTGCCTGCGCTGCATAGCAGACAGCGACTTCCTCCAGCAGCACGCGCAACGACCAGCCATCGGCAATCAAGTGATGCAGATCGAGCAGCAGCACATGCTCATCATCCTCGATACGCAACAGCCGGGCGCGCATCAATGGTGCTTGCCCCAGATCGAAGCTCTGTCGAGCCTGGACACGCGCCAGACGGGCAATCTCAGCCGTTCGCTCGGCTGCTGTCAGTGCGCCAAGATCATCCAGCGGCAAATCCAGGCGGCAATCGGCGGCCGCCTGGATCTGCTGCCGGGGCTCGCCATCACGCAGCAGAAAACGACTGCGCAGTGTTGCATGGCGCTGCACGACGACATTGAAGGCCTGCTCCAGACGCGCAACAGCCAGCGGCCCGCGCAAACGCACAGCGGTACTGATGTTGTAGAGCGCCTGACTGGCATCGGCGCTGCTTGCTCCGGCAGCGGCGCTGCGCTGCAACTGTTCGAGAAACCACAACCGCAACTGCGCCGAGGAAAGCGGATGATCCGTCGGCAAAAAGACGGCGTGCGCGACGGTGGCGGCTGCCGGCAGCGCGTCCTCCCGCCCGTCAACGGCCAGCGCTTCCTGCAAGAACCGCAGCAAGCGCGCTGGTGTGTCCTGCTCGAACAACAGACTGGGCGAAAGTTCCAGCGACAGGCGTTCCTGCAGCAGATTGCTGACTTTCAGCGCCAGCAGCGAATCCACACCCAGACTGGCAAAGGACTGCCCTTCAAACGCAGTCTGCGGCACCCCGGCAGCCCGCAGCACGTCATCGAGAATCTGCGGCAGCGTGGCGCTTGTCGGCGGCGGTATTGCCGGCCGCTGCATGGCGGCGTCTGCCGTCAGAGGCGCGAGGACAGCAGCGGTCGCCCGCCCGTCAGGCGCTGCCTTTTGCGTGGATGTCGTTGTCGCCGTCAGCCAGTAACGTCCCCGCGTGTGTGGATAGGTCGGCAAGGCGACGATGCGCGCCGACGAATGCTCGAACAGCACCCGCCAATCCACGTTCTGCCCCGCCAGCCAGCGCTGCCTGAGCGCCTCCCCCTCGTCCTGCACCTCGTCCTGCGCCTCAACCGCATCCAGGCCCGCATCCCTGTCCGCCACGGCTTGTCTCAGTTTCTCGATTGCCTCGGCCAATGTGGTTACCCGGTAACAGATACGCTGTGTAAAAGCGGCGCAGTTGCTGGCCCGGCCCAGTGCCCGGGTATAGCAGACATCCAGCAGAGGCAATTCAGGATGCGCTTGCAGATGTTCGGCCAGTTCCCATCTCATGCGCGCCAGCTCGTCCGCCGTGCGCGCCGCCAGCGGCAGCAGCCAGGGGCCCGACGCAGCGGCTGCGTCAGCGGCGGGCGGTGGAGGTGGTGGCGGCCCTTCATGCAGTACCAGATGCGCATTGGTACCGCCAAAGCCAAAGGAACTGACCGCCGCGCGACGCAGCGCCGCACCGCGCGGCCAGGGCCGGCCTGCCCGCAATGGCTGAAACGGCGTCTGTTCAAAACGAATGCGCGGATGCGGCCGTTGCAGATGCAGGCTGGCCGGCAGCCATTCGTGACGCAGTGCCAGCAGTACCTTGATCAAGCCGGCAATCCCCGCCGCAGCCAGCAGATGGCCGATATTGGTTTTCACGCTGCCGATGGCAATCCCGTCCGCGCGGGCATGTGCGGCGGCGCTATCATCGTCCGCAACGGCCGCAGATTCACCGAAGACACGCCCGAGTGCGCGGATTTCGATTGGATCGCCGATCGGTGTGCCGGTCCCGTGGGCCTCGACATGATCCATCTGTGCTGGCGACACCCCCGCCCGCTGGTAGGCCAGGCGCAGCACCGCCTCCTGGCCTTCCGGCGTGGGGGCCATGATGCCGATCGAGCGGCCATCGTTATTCACCGCCACCGCGTCGATCACGGCCTCGATGCGGTCGCCATCGGCCAAGGCGCGCGCCAGCGGCTTGAGCACCACCAGCCCGCCTCCTTCGCCCGGCACCATGCCGTCGGCGGCAGCATCAAAGGCCCGGCACTGCCCCGTGGCCGACAACGCGCCGGCCTGGGCCAGCAGCTGGTGCGCGCTCGGCGTCGTCAGCAAATTCACGCCACCGGCCAGCGCCAGATCGCAGTGACCCAGTAACAAATCGTTGCAGGCTTGCTGCACGGCCACCAGCGATGACGAACAGGCCGTATCGATGGTCAGCGCCGGGCCTTTCAGATTGAGTACATGGGCAATGCGGGCGGCAATCAGGTTGAGCAGATTGGCCGGCATCAGCTGGGCATGTCGCAGTGCGGCGCTGTCTTCGCCCGCCGCGCGGCGCAGCTGGATGTCTTCCAGATAGGTATTGCTGCTCGCGCCCAGATAAACGCCCACCGCCCCGGCGGGCCGCTGCCCGGTATAGCCGGCATCTTCCAGCGCAGCATGGGCCAGCTCCAGCATCAGGCGCTGCTGCGGATCCATGATGCGGGCCTCATCCGCCGCAATGCCGAAGAACTCGGCGGCAAAGGCGTCGGGATCTGCCAGGGCCGCCATGTGGTAGGGATCGCCCTGCCCCGCCCAGCGTTCGGCAGGTACCGGCGCAACGGCGCTGCGTCCCTCGCGCAGCAGCTTCCAGAATGCCGCCAGGTCGGCCCCGCCGGGAAAGCGTCCGGCCAGGCCGATGATGGCGATTTTGTCCGCCTCCCGGCGGGCAGCCGGTGGCCTTGTCCGCGCGGCGGAAAATATCGTGGCCGGGCTGCCGTCCTGCGGCGCGCCCGGCGGACTTGCCTCCTGCGCCGGCAAGCCCGCCACATAGGCCAGCACCTCGTTGATCGTCCGGCATTCGATCAGCAGGGCAAAGCCCAGCGCACGACCCAGCCGTTCTTCCAGTCGCACCAGCATTTCCACCGCCTGCACGGACGTGCCGCCCAGCCGGGTGAATGGCGTATCGAGGCCGACGGCATCGAGCGTGCAGCCCAGCACCTCGGCCCAGAGCTGGCGGATGTCTGCTGTCAGATCGGCAGCGGCAGGCTCGGCGCCCGCATCCGCTTCAGCCCCATGCCCAACGCCAGCCAGCGCCTGCCCTGATGCGGGCGGCGGCAGCAACCTGTGCGTATCGAGTCGCCCGGCCAGCCAATCCTGCGCCAGTTGCTGACGCTGCAGCTTGCCGCTGGAAGTGCGCGGCAGACGCGGCAGCAGCAGCACGGCCGCCACTGGATGCGCCAAATAATCCTCGGCCGCCTGGCGTATCGTCTGCGCCCAGGCCAGCAGTTCATTCTGCGTTACGCGGTGACGCGGCCTGGCCAGAAAAAGCGCCACCTGCTCGCCCCCCGAGGCGGCAGTGCCGGCGCAAACAGCCACGCTGCCTTCCTGCAGGCCGGCGCAGCGTTCCATCAGCCAGCGCTCGACATCCACCGCCATCAAGTTGCGGCCATTGAGAAAGATCACGTCCTTGCGCCGCCCGGTAACGCTCAGCCGTCCCTTGAGCAAGAAGCCCAAATCGCCGGTTCTCAGCCAGCCATCGGCAGTAAACAGCGCAGCATTCAGCGCCGTCTCGCCCAGATAACCCGCCGTCACGTTGGCGCCGCGTATCTGCACTTCGCCCAGTTGCCGCTCCGCCAGTGGCCTGTCCTGCGCATCGGCAATGCGCAGTTCAACCGAAGGCAGCGGATAACCCACATCGACATAGTCAACGACTTGCGCTGCATTGTCGGCGCTGCTCCCTGTCGCCTCAACCGCCCGCCCCGCCATCGTCAGTTCACACAGATCCAGCCGATGCACCACGGGCTCGCTTGCCGGCGGACTGAAAGTCACCGCCACACAGGCTTCGGCCAGGCCATACACCGGAAACATGGCCTGGCGACGCAAGCCCACCGGCGCCAGCAAATCAGAAAACCGCCACATCACCCGCGCGGAAATCGGCTCCGCGCCATTGCACAGCAGCCGCACACAGGACAGATCCACCCCACTTTCACACAACATGGCCGGCGTGAGCCGATCCAGTACGTGCTGCAAACCAAAGTTGGGCGAGCTGATCACCGCCGCCCGATGCCGGGCAATCTGCCGCAACCAGAACATCGGCTCGGCAATGAAATCCGCCGCCGCCAACTTGACCTGACCCATGCCACGATACAGCGGCACCAGGTGAAAGGAAATCAAGCCCATATCATGGTAATAGGGCATCCAGCTCAGCGTAGATTCTTCAGGTTGTGCTTTAACTGTATCTGCTATTTCTTTGATATTGCATATCAAATTATCGTGTGTCAATTGCACGCCCTTGGGTTGGCCCACAGTACCCGAAGAAAACTGCAGATAGGCCAGATCACCCGTTCGTACTGTATGCAGCCTGGCCTGATCGGCCTCGCCCGCCTGCGGCGCATCAATCAGGCAACGTCCCCCCTGCAGCGCCTGATGCGCCAGACTTTGCGGATCCTGATAATCCGCCGCCTGATCGGCATCGATCAGCAAACAGCAGGCAGCGTTGGCCTGCAGCAAACGCAGGACGCCGGCCAACTTGCGCCCCCCGGCAGAATCGCGCCGCCAGGAGGCCACCCGGGGCAGCAGCACCGGCACCATGCCCCCCAGCTGACAGGCCCAGAACAGCACCAGTTGCCGCTCATCCGACAGACACTGCACCACCAGCCGCTGCCCGGAGCGCAGTCCCTGCGCCTGCAACCAGGCCAGTGTCCGCCGCGCCTGCGCGTGCAACTGGGCATAGGTCAGCAGCTGATCCCGCCCATCCCGCCGCGCAAACACCACCGCCCGCTCGGGCGTAGCGCTCGCAGCATGAATCAGTATGTCGACCAGTGTTTTCATAAAAGGGGAATGTTATTGCACTGGCCCTGTTTTAAGGAAGCTCTGCACAAACCGGGCCGGCCAGCAAACGCTGCGCGACAAAGCCACAGAAGGCCGCGGCGGAAGGATTCATTCAGCACTGCCAATGAGTCCGGCGCAAGACAAAGCCACCACGGGCACATCCACAAGTCGTCACAGCCAGCAGCCAAAGCCGGAACGCACCGCCCCAAGCCCCATGAAAATACTCAATAAACAACTTTAATTAAGTTGTTTATCTTATTGTAAATAAATGATTTATGGTGCGCAGGACGGGACTTGAACCCGTACGGCCGAAGCCGGCAGATTTTAAGTCTGCTATGTCTACCCATTCCATCACCCGCGCCGGGCGTGCAGCATGCAACAAGCTGCGAATGATAACGACAAGGCTTTGCCCGGAGCAACCCTGGCACCCTGGCCCGCCTTCCTACCCCCAGGCGGCGGCGATCATCGCCAGTCCCTGTGCCGCCCCCAGGGGCAGGCCGACATCGGCTGCCGTCGGTACGGCGCACGCCTCGGGATTGATGCGGATCAGCCGGCCATTGTGCTGTTGCAGCACGCGCTGAGTGAAGTGGCGTACCGAGGGAATGGCCGTGCCCGCGCCCAGTTCGATGACCACCGGCCGGCGTACCTGCGCCAGCCAGGCGGCCTGTCGTTTTTCCTGCGCATCGCTGCGCCATGCCAGCCAGCCCCAGTCGCCGAACATCAGAATATTGGGCCTGGCCAGGCCGTTGCACTGCGGGCAGCGCGGCGGGGCGTTGAGCAACAGACAGCGCGCGTCATCGACTGCCGGCTGAAAATCCTCCGCCGGCCAGATGGCCGCGCAGCAGGGTTCGAGACACTGCAGATGATGAATGGAGCCGTGGCATTCGTGGATGCGGGCGGGGGCGAAACCGGCCTGCTGGAACTGGCCATCGACATTGCTGGTGAATACACTCACGCCCTGCGGCAGGCGCTCGCCCCACTGCTGCAAGTGCGCAAAGCCGTCGTGGGGATGGGTGCGGCGATACAGGGCCAGACGGTGACCATAGAAACCCCAGGCCAGGGCCGGCGTGGCATGAAATGCTTCCGGCGAGGCGATGCGGTAGAAATCGAGCTGCGCCTGCCGCAAGGCGGGATAGGCGCGCCAGAAGCCATCCGTTCCGCGAAAATCTGGCAAGCCCGAATCCACGCCCATGCCCGCACCGGCAGCCACGATCAGCGCATCGGCCTGCGCCAGCAGTTCGACCGCGCGTTCGAGCGCGCTGGCGGCAACGACGGTATCGGTCAGCGGCTCATTCATCTTCGGTACGCTCAGTGCAACTGACGCAGGGGCCCGCTGCGCCAGCGTTTGAGCAGCAGCGAATTGCTCACCACCGAAACCGAGCTGAGTGCCATCGCCGCGCCGGCAATGACCGGATTGAAGATACCCAGGGCCGCCAGCGGGATGCCCAGCACGTTGTAGATGAAAGCGAAAAACAGGTTCTGCCGGATCTTGCTCAGGGTGGCACGCGACAGTTCGATGGCGGCAACCAGATAATTCAGGTCATCGTGCATCAGCGTGATGCCGGCCGTCTTCATCGCCACTTCCGTGCCGCCGCCCATGGCGAAGCCGACATCCGCTGCCGCCAGTGCCGGCGCATCATTGATGCCATCGCCCACCATGCCGACCCGGCCCCCCTTGCGCCGCTGGGCGGCTTCGGCGCGCATACCGGCAATGGCCGCTGCCTTGCCTTCCGGCAACACTTCGGCCAGCACATGCTCGATGCCGGCTTCGCGGGCAATGGCCTCGGCGGTACGCTGGTTATCACCGCTGACCATGACCACTTTCACGCCCATCGCTTTCAGCCGCGCCACGGCCGACGGCGTGCCGGGCCGCAGCGGATCGGCCACGGCAAAGAGCCCCAGCGCCTGGCCTTCGCAGGCCACGGCAATCACGCTGCGGGCGGCCTGCTGCAGCAGTTGCAGGGCGGATTCATCCAGCGACACGCCGGCTTCGTCCAGAAAGGCCGGCGAACCAAGAATGCAGGACTGTGCATCAACCAGGCCACGCAAGCCCTTGCCGGCCACGACCGTCAGGTCCTGCAGCTCGCCCAGGGCCACGCCATCGTCCGCCGCACGCTTGAGAATGGCCAGTGCCAGCGGGTGACTGGCGCCCTGCTCCAGCGTGGCGGCCACACGCAACAGGCGTTGCGGCGTCACACCGGCAGCGGGCAGCACATCGGTCACTACCGGTTTGCCCTGGGTCAGCGTGCCGGTCTTGTCGCTGGCCAGCAGGCTGATTTTTTCAGTCAGCTCCAGCGCTTCGGCATCGCGGATCAGGATGCCCATGCGTGCGCCCTGGCCGGTGCCGACCATGATGGCCGTCGGCGTGGCCAGCCCCAGCGCGCAAGGACAGGCCACCACCAGCACGGCCACCGCATTGACCAGCCCCTGGGTGAATTCACCGGCCAGCAGCCACCAGCCCAGCAATGTACCCAGGGCAATCAGCGCCACCGCCGGCACAAAAATCGCTGCCACGCGATCGGCCAGGCGCTGCACGGGCGCTTTCGAGCCTTGTGCCGCCTCGACCATGCGAATGATGCCGGCCAGCAAGGTCTGGCTGCCCACACCGCTGGCCCGGCAGCGCAGCAGGGCTTCGCCATTGACCGTGGCGGCATACACCGGGTCGCCCGGCTGCTTGAGAATGGGCAGACTCTCGCCGGTGAGCATGGATTCGTTCAGCGATGAAGCACCTTCGATCACTTCGCCATCCACCGGCACACCCTCGCCCGGCCTGACCACGAAGATATCACCGGGAATCAGACTGGCGACCGGCACTTCATGCAGACGGCCAGCGCGTTCGACGTGCGCGGTTTTTGGTTGCAGGCCGATCAGGGCTTCCAGCGCGGCGGAAGCGCCGGCCTTGGCGCGCGCTTCAAGTATCTTGCCCAGCAGCACCAGGGTGATGACCATGGCCGATGCTTCAAAATAGACATGCTGTTCATGCAGGCCGAACAATGTCACCACCACGCTGTGCAGATAGGCCATGCTCGTGCCCAGCGCCACCAGCACATCCATGTTGCCGCTGCCGCCGCGCAGGGCATGCCAGGCGCCCGTGTAGAAACGCCGCCCGATCCAGAACTGCACCGGCGTGGCCAGCAGCCATTGCAGCCAGCGCGGCAGCAGGTCATGTGTCATTGCCGCCGGATCGAACATGGCCACCATCTGCAGCGACAACGGCAAGGTCAGCGCCACGGCAAGCCAGAACTGGCGCAGCTCGGCGCGATAATGCGCCTGCCGCCGCTGCTGTTCCTCGGCATGGGTATCGGCGCTCGACAGATGCGCCTTGAAGCCCATGCCCACCACCTTGTCAATGAACTGCTGAGCGGTATGGCTGGCGTCGGCATAGCGGATATGGACTTTCTCGCTGGCGAAATTCACCACCGCCTCGACGCCGGGCATCTCGTTCAGACCTTTTTCAATGCGCGCCGCACAGTTCGCACAATTCATGCCTTCCAGCGCCAGCTCCAGGGTTTGTGGCGCCTCACCCAGCGCGGGATTTGCAGATGTCGTCATGGCAATACACCCCCGAATCAAGAACTCTTGATTGTACCTTTCCACGGCCGGCCATCACCCGTGATGGCTTTGGTTGGTCGCTTGCCGGCAGCCCTGCATTTCCAGAGGCTGCGTCGAACACCGGCAAGCCGCAGGTGACACGATATAATTCCCCCCTTTTTCTGCCGGACAACATCCATGGAAGCCGAACGTCTCAACGCCATTGCCAACCATCTTGCCGATCTCGCCAGCCGAGGCGACGAACTGCGGAGGTATCTTTGACTTCGCTGCCAAGGCAGAAAAGCTCGAAGAACTGAACCAGGCGCTGGAAGACCCCAAGGTTTGGGACAATGCCGCCCATGCTCAGGCACTGGGCAAGGAGAAAAAAACGCTGGAAACCGTGGTACTCACGCTGCGTGCGCTGGCCAGCCAACTCAAAGACGCCAACGACCTGTTTGAACTGGCGCGTGAAGAAGAAGACGAAGCCACCCTGGAAAGCGTCGTCAGCGATATCGAAAACATGGAAACCATGGTGGCGGATCTCGAATTCCGTCGCATGTTCGCCAATCCGCTCGATGCCAACAGTTGTTTCATCGACATCCAGGCCGGCGCCGGCGGCACCGAAGCCTGTGACTGGGCCAGCATGCTGCTGCGGCAGTATCTGCGCTACTGCGAGCGCAAAGGTTTCAAGACCGAAGTACTGGAAGAAACCGAAGGCGACGTGGCCGGCATTCGCAGTGCCTCGATCAAGGTCGATGGCGAATACGCTTTCGGCTTCCTGCGTACCGAAACCGGCGTACATCGCCTGGTGCGCAAAAGCCCGTTCGACTCCTCCGGCGGTCGCCACACTTCTTTTGCCAGCCTGTTCGTCTATCCGGAAATCGATGATTCCATCGAGGTCGATATCAACCCGGCCGATCTGCGCATCGACACCTATCGGGCCTCCGGCGCGGGTGGCCAGCACGTCAACCGGACGGACTCCGCCGTGCGCATCACCCACGAGCCGACCGGCATCGTCGTGCAATGTCAGAACGACCGCTCCCAGCACCGCAACAAGGCCGAAGCCATGGCCATGCTGAAGTCCCGCCTCTACGAACTCGAACTGCGCAAGCGCCGGGCCGAAGCCGACAAGCTCGAAGCCGGCAAATCCGATGTCGGCTGGGGCCACCAGATCCGTTCCTACGTACTCGACCAGAGCCGCATCAAGGATCTGCGCACCCACATTGAAATCTCCAACACCCAAAAAGTGCTGGATGGCGACATCGACACCTTCATCGAAGCCAGCCTGAAACAAGGGCTATAAGGAAGCCTTGCACGCATCGGGCCGGCAAGCAGACGCCGCACTACAGTTCAGTTGATTGGGTGCGCGATGCCAGGCATGCCGTGGACGCCAATGGCCTGTCCTTGCGAAACCGGGCAAGGCCGCAAATCGCGACAATTCCGCAGATGGCTGCGGCAAACGAGGTCTGCCGAGCTTCCTTAACGCGTCGGCTGGCCAGTTGCTTGAGGAATCACCGCTGTCGCCTCGATTTCGACCAGCGCCTGGTCTTCGAGAAAATTGGCGACCTCGACCACGCTCATTGCCGGATAGTGGTAACCCAGCAGTTCGCGATAAATCCGGCCAATTTCGCGTGAACGCAGCTGGTAATCGCCTTTGTCGCGCAAATACCAGACCAGACGCACCAGATGTTGCGCCTGACCACCGGCTTCGCTCAGTACATGCAGGATATTCTGCAGAGTCTGGTGGATCTGTTCGAGCAGATCATTGCTGCGAAATACATGATCGGCATCCCAGCCCACCTGGCCGGAAATGAAAACCAGCCGCCCGCCCGCCGCAACACTGATGCCGTTGACATAGCCGCGCGGCGCGGGCCAGTCGGCTGGTTGCAGTATCTGCCGGTCAGCGGAATCGCCGGCAGGATCAAGAGGGTCGACAGGATTCATGACGTCCTTTCGCGCAAACGAAAACGCTGCAACTTGCTGGTTTCGGTACGCGGCAATTCGCTGACAAATTCAATTTCACGAGGATATTTGTAAGGTGCGATGCACTGCTTGACATGCGCCTGCAACTGCTCGATCAGTTGCACATCAGGCAGACAGCCGGGACGCAGCAGCACAAAGGCCTTGACGATCTGGCCACGCGCCTCGTCCGGAATGCCCACGACACCGCATTCGAGGACCGCCGGATGCTGCAGCAAGGCAGCCTCGACTTCCGGACCGGCAATGTTGTAACCGGCACTGACGATCATGTCGTCGTCACGCGCGTGAAAATGGAAATACCCCTGCGCATCCAGCACGCCGATGTCCCCCGTCAGATTCCAGCCTTGTTTGACGTAATCATGCTGACGCTGATCCGCCAGATAGCGACAGCCCGTCGGCCCTTTCACCGCCAGATGTCCTGCCTGACCGACAGGCAGGGAATTTCCCGCAGCATCAACGATGCGCAGCTGGTAGCCCGGAACGACATGTCCCACCGCCCCGGCACGCTGACTGGCCGCGCTGTGCGATATGAAGATATGCAGCAACTCGGTACTGCCCAGACCATCGATGATTTCCTTGCCGCTGGCCTTGCGCCAGGCCGCCCGTGTAGCGGCAGGCAAAGGCTCGCCGGCAGAAATGCAGTGGCGCAAATGGCGCAGATCGTGGTTCGTCTCGCCGCTTTCAATCAGGCCGGCCAGTTGGCGCCAGAAAGTGGGCACGCTGAAACAGATACTGGCCTGCTGCGCACTCATGGCCTGCAACATCAGCGCCGGCGTGGGCCGTTCCAGCAGCAGACTGGATGCGCCATAGCGCAGCGGAAAACACAGCAACCCACCCAGACCGTAAGTAAAGGCCAGCGGTGATGTGCCGCAAAAGATGTCCTCCGGCACCGGTTGCAGCATGGCAGTCGGGAAGGCATCGCAGATGGCCAGCACGTCCCGATGAAAATGCACGCTGGCCTTGGCTGCGCCGGTGGTACCGGAAGTGAAGGCAATCAGCGCGGGATCATCGGCGCGCGTGGCCACATTGTCGAAACGCGCCGCACCGGCGCTGGCGGCAACCCGCATCAGCTCATCCAGCGAGCCTGCTGCCCGCGTGTAATAAGGCAGAATTCGCCTGAGCCCGCCGTCCTGCTGACCGGCTATCTGCAATTCGTCCAGCAGGCTGGCTTCGCAAAGGGCGAAGTCGATTCGCGCCCGGGCAATCATCTGTCCCAACTCGCGCGCGCGCAGCAAGGGCATACTGGTAACCACCACCCCGCCGGCCTTGAGCACAGCCAGCCAGCAGGCCGCCAACATGGGACTGTTGTAACCACGCAGCAAGACGCGATTGCCGGGCTGCAAACCCAGTTCATCGCGCAGTACCAGGGCAATGCGATTGGCCTGATCGAGCAGCTCGCGATAGCGCCAGACATTTTCCAGCGTGCGTAGCGCAATTCGCTCGCCATGCCCTGCGGCCACCATTCGATCCAGCAGCTCGACTGCGCAGTTGAGCGAAACGGGATAGACCTGCGGCATCTGCTCAAAACACAATTCGGGCCAGGCGGCAGGCGGCGGCAGATGCGCCAGCACATAGCGATCGACATGCGCGGAGGCTGCCCTTTCAGTCATTGCCTGCGTCATCAGTAATGCGGTGGGATCTCTTCACGCAGACTGAGCGGCTCGGCTGCGAGCGGTGCATTCACGCGCTCCCAGACCAGGCGCAATTGCGCCTGCAGCAGATCGATCTGCTTTTGCTGGCGAAAGACCACCTGATTGAGCTGTTCGAGCTGGTCATCCGCCAGACTCAGCAGAGATTCCAGGGTATTGATGCGGGATTCCGTATCCGCGCTATCCACGATATCCACGATATCCACAATGTCTACGATGCCCATCTTTCATGCCGCCACTGGGGCCGGCCAATTCTCAATGCGGCAATTTCACCCGCAAGACTGCCTCTGTTCAAAGGATGGCAAGCTTAACACAGCCGCTTTGCATGGTGTATGATGCGGCGGTTTTGTGGCTTTCCTGCTGCAGCCGGGGGGCTGAATCGCAGCATCCAGCGCACAACGCACAGCCTACGATACGTAGATAAACAACACAAACAACACAACGCCGCACCATTCAACATGCAATCCCGTTATCTTTTGAGGAAAAATAAATGAAAGCATTTTCGCTTCGCACTTCTGCCTTTGTTCTGGCTGCGGCCCTGAGCATGAGCCCCCTGCTGGTCGGCAGCGCCCACGCGCAGAACATTGCCACCGTCAACGGCAAGGCGATTCCCAAGGTACGTGCCGATGTGATGGTTGAAGCCCAGGTTGCGCAAGGCCAGCCGGATACACCCGAACTGCGCCAGATGGTGCGCGAAGAACTGATTCGCCGCGAAATCCTGGCCCAGCAGGCCGCCAACCAGGGTTACGAAAAACAGATGTCCGTACTGGCACAAATGATGCTGGCCCGCCAGAGCGTGCTGATCAATGCCTATGTCGCCGACTATGTCGCCAAGCATCCGGTTTCCGACGAAACGCTGAAGAAGGAATACGATGCCATCAAACTGGGGCTGGGCGACAAGGAGTACAAGGTGCGCCACATTCTGGTGGATACCGAAGATGAAGCCAAGGACATCATCAGCAAGCTGAAGGCAGGCCAAAAGTTCGAGGAAATGGCCAAGGCATCGAAGGATCCAGGCTCACGCGAGCGTGGCGGCGAGCTGGGCTGGGCGACCCCCACTAACTACGTGGCGCCCTTCTCGGCCGCCATGGTCAAGCTGGAAAACGGCCAATTCACCGAAACGCCGGTGAAAAGTGAATTCGGCTATCACGTCATCATGCTGGACGACACCCGTGATCTGAAGCTGCCCTCTTTCGAAGAAACCAAGCCGCAATTGGCCCATCGTATGCAGCAGCAAGTGATCGAAAAGCACATCAAGGAACTGATGAGCAAAGCCAAGATTCAGTAATCTGATTCCTGATTCCTGATTCCTGCACTTACAAAAACGGACGCTGCGGCGTCCGTTTTTGCGTTTTTGTGTTTGCGTTTGTGTCTACAGGAGTGATGCTCAGAGTGCCTAAAGTACCCAAAGTACCCGCCACCTGGGGGCGCTCATCACGCTCACTCAGTAATCCCGCCGTTCATACATGGCCTGGGCGATGGTACCGGCATCGGTGAATTCCAGCTCGCCGCCCACCGGCAGGCCACGGGCAATGCGCGTCACCTTGATGCCCCGGGCGTGCAGCATTTCAGAAAGATAATGCGCGGTGGCTTCGCCTTCATTGGTGAAATTGGTGGCCATGATGACTTCCTTCACCACGCCATCCGCCGCACGCTCCAGCAGACGTTCCAGCTGCAGCTCCCGGGGACCCACGCCATCCAGCGGGCTCAGGCGGCCCATCAGCACGTAATACAGACCGTTGTAGGCGTGCGTCTGCTCCATCATGTTGAGGTCCACCGGCATTTCAACCACGCACAGCAGGCTGACGTCACGCCGTGACGACAGACAGCGGTCACAGATTTCGTTTTCGGTAAAGGTGTTGCAGCGTTGGCAATGGCGCATGCGTTGCAGGGCATTGCCCAGCTCATCGGCCAGACGCTGGGCCCCTGCCCGCTCACGCTGCAGCAGGTGGTAAGCCATGCGTTGCGCCGATTTGGGCCCGACACCCGGCAGACAGCGCAGCGCCTCGATCAGCTTGTCGAGAGAGGAAGGAGCAGACATGGACGAGCGAAAGATCTGATTTGCCGCTGTGCCAGAAACCGCGTTGTTCTATGCGTGGCGGGCAGTGCGAATAGTGCGGGACGGCGCCTCAGAACGGCAGTTTCATACCCGGTGGCAACTGCATCCCTGCGGTAAAGCCGGCCATTTTTTCCTGGCTGGTGGCTTCCGCCTTGCGCACGGCGTCATTCATCGCCGCAGCAATCAGGTCTTCGAGCATTTCCTTGTCGTCCATCACCGCTTCATCAATCTGCACGCGACGCACGTCGTTCTTGCAGGTCATGGTGATCTTCACCATGCCGGCACCGGACTGGCCTTCGACTTCGACCAGGGCCAGTTCTTCCTGCGCTTTCATCATGCGTTCCTGCATTTTCTGCGCTTGCTGCATCAAGCCGGCAATGCCACCTTTCATCATGCTGTCTCCTGAAATTCCTGAAATGTCAAAATAGGGGTTTGATGGATGTTTCGTCGATAGTGGCATCGAACATATCCACCACTTCACGCACGAAGTCATCCTGTTCAATCGAAGCCACAGCCCGCTCCTGGCGCTCCCGTTGAACCTGGCGATTGCGTTCGACAGGGGTTTCCGATGCGGTATCGGCCAGCAGGATCTCCAGTCGCAACGGCCGGCCAAAGTGTTGTTGCAAGGCCGCCTCCAGCTTGTCCTGGGCCGGATTGCTGAGCAGGAATTTATGGGCAGGCGGCAGCCGCAAGACCACTTTCTGCTCGTCAATGCTGGCCAGTTCGCAATGCTGCGCGAGACTGCGCACCATGCCACCCAGTGACATGGCGGCGCAGATGCCGTGCCAATCGTCGGCAGGCATGTTCGTTGCAGTCTCTGCCGTGATGGCGCTGGACGAGGCAGTGGTGGGAATGGCCGTTGCCGCCGTTGTTGACGATGCCGCCACTGCCGGTGATTGCGGCGAAACCGGTGAGGGCCGGGCCTTTTCCGTTGATTCGGTCACGACTGCGTCTGCCATTGTCACTGCAGAGCGCGTCTGACCTGTCGCCGCTGCCGGTGGGCTGGCTGCTGGCTTTGTGCTGGCAGGTGAAGACCTGACTGCCAGCGCATTCGCCGTATCTGGACGGAAAGCAAACAGGCGCAGCAAAGTCATGCTGAAACCGGCAGGCTCGTCAGGGGCCAGCGGCAGATCGTCGCGGCCGTGAATGGCGATCTGATAGGCCAGTTGCAAAAACTCGGCATCAAATGCAGTTTCACTCGTGGCATAGGGCGCCAGGCGCTGGCGCTCGCCCTCGTCGGACATGGCCTGTGGGGCAAACTGCAACAGGGCAATCCGGTGGAACAGCGTTGCCAGTTCCTGCAAAGCAGAGTCAAAAGACAGGCTGCGCGCATCCATGGTTTCGGCAACCCGCATCAGCGTGCCGACATCACCCGCCGCCAGGGCATCGAGAATTTCGTAGAGATAATCATCGCCCACCGTGCCCAGCATGTCGCGCACATTGTTTTCTTCGACGCGCCCGGCACCGTGGGCAATCGCCTGATCGAGCAGGCTCAAGGCATCACGCATGCTGCCCGCCGCCGCCTTGGCCAGATGGCGCAGCGCCGCCGGGTCGCAAGGCACGGCCTCTTGTTCAAGAATGCGCGTCAGATGGCTGATGATGTGCGATTGCGGCATCTGCTTGAGATTGAATTGCAGACAGCGCGACAGCACGGTCACGGGAATCTTTTGCGGATCCGTGGTGGCGAGAATGAACTTGATGTGCTCGGGCGGCTCTTCCAGCGTCTTCAACATGGCATTGAAGGCGGAGTTGGAAAGCATATGCACTTCGTCAATCACATAGACCTTGAAACGCCCGCGCGTCGGCGCGTAAGTTGCGTTTTCCAGCAACTGGCGCATCTCATCGACCTTGGTATTGGTCGCCGCATCCACTTCAATCAGATCAACGAAACGCCCGCTGTCGATTTCCACACAGGCCGAGCAACTACCGCACGGCGTGGGGCTGATGCCCTGCTCGCAATTCAGCGCCTTGGCCATGATGCGGGCAATGGTGGTCTTGCCAACGCCGCGCGTGCCGGTGAATAGATAAGCATGATGCAGCCGCTGCTGCTCCAAGGCATGCGTCAGAGCGCGCACCACATGCTCCTGGCCGACCAGGCTGGCAAACGAGCGTGGGCGCCATTTGCGCGCGAGGACCTGATAGCTCATGCGGATTTCAGCGGAGGGAATCAAAATGATGCGCTGCAGCCGGACAAACCGGTGCTGCCGGCGCATGACAGAAATGAGGTGGCGAGCCTTGCCCCCGGCACTTGCGGTAAACAGCTGTGGCTGCTTCCTTCCGGACCTGACCAGGTTCACCGTCCCGCAATGCGGGGAGGCCCGCCGGCGCGAATTCTAACAGATAAGCAGCGCGATCACGCAGCGCTGCCCAAGGGCTGTTCACGGTGAATCGCCCTGCTCAATCTTTCCCAGAAAGGCTCGGTTCTTCGGGTAAAACAACGCCACCAATCACCTGTTCATCATCGGCAGGCAGCAGGATGTTGCCCATCATCAGCCAGCTTTGGGCATCGTCTTCCAGTTTGACAGTCCAGTGGCCTGAGGCTGGCAGGCGGAAGCGGCCGCTGTAGTGGTCGCCTTGTCGATGCAGGGTCTGGATTTGGTCCAGGCCGGCGCGGGTGGGGTGGGAGATGGTCAGACGCACGGCTGGCGGGGGGACAAAGACTGACGTGTCGTCAATGCTCTCAGTGGCGGCCGGGGTGCGGGTGGCGGCCAGGCGCAGGGTGATTTGATCGACTTGCATGGTCAAGCCGGCTTCCAGGCCGAGTGAGCGGGCATGTTCGCTGAGTTTGAGGGTGCGATTGATGGCCAGACCCTGGCGATAGTAGTTTTCGGTCACCAGTCCATCGTCCGTGCGGATGGCCAGCCACAGGGTGATGAAGCTGGCGATGACAACCGCGATGGGGCCGGCCATCAGCAGCCACGGCCAGCGATGTTTGTACCAGGGGGCGCTGACCGAGCCAGCAGGGGTGATGGCGGGGTTTCTGTGGTTCGTCATGGCATCAGGACATCAGGGCATCAGGAAACTGGCTTTTTCATGTACGCTGATCTGGGCATCGTCGACAGCAGTGACGTCGAAATAGATCAGATTCTTGCCCTGCTTGCCCGCTTCAGCCGGTACACGCACGGCGGCGGGCACCAGCTGGGTGGCGGCAGGCGGAATTTCGACGAGATGATCGCCAATGAAATCCGCCCCTTCCAGGCCCGTGACGGCAATCCGGTAGCTGCGCGGGACTTCGCTGACGTTCATGATTTGCAGGCGATAAAGGTTTTCCACCATGCCGTCGTCGGTTTCGCGTGACATCACGCCCCGGTCGCGGATCACGTCGACGCGCAGCGGCTGGCGGGTGGCGATGCCCCAGGCCGTGGCACCCACCAGCAAGGCCAGGATGATGCCGTAGATCAGAGTACGCGGGCGAATCAGATGCAGGGCGATTTCCTTGCCGCCCCAATGGCGTTCCAGCGCATGTTCGGTGGAATAGCGAATCAGGCCACGCGGGTAGCCCATTTTGTCCATCACCTGATCGCAGGCATCAATACAGGCCGAGCAGCCGATACATTCATATTGCAGGCCGTTGCGGATGTCGATGCCGGTCGGGCAAACCTGCACGCAGATGCTGCAGTCGATGCAATCGCCCTTGCCTGCGGCCTTGTAATCTTCGCCTTTTTTGCGTGAGCCGCGTGGCTCACCACGTTCCTGGTCGTAGGTCACCACCAGCGTATCCGGGTCGAACATCACGCTCTGGAAGCGGGCATAGGGGCACATGAACAGGCACATCTGCTCGCGCAGAATGCCGGCATTGCCATACACCGCCAGGCCGTAAAAGAAAATCCAGAAAATTTCCCAGGGGCCCAGGCTGAATGTCATCACCTCCTGCACCAGGGTGCGGATGGGCGTGAAATAGCCGACGAAGGTAAAGCCGGTCCATAGCGAAATCAGCAGATAGATGGCGTGCTTGCTGGCCTTGAGGCGGAACTTGCGCAGCGACATCGGCTGCTGATCGAGTTTCTGACGGGCATTGTGCGAGCCTTCGATCATTTCCTCGATGCGCAGAAACAGCAGGGTGAACAAAGTTTGCGGGCAGGCGTAGCCGCAGAACAGTCGCCCGCCAATTGCCGTGAATAAAAACAGGCCATAGGCTGAAATGATCAGCAGCAAAGCCAGATAGATCACATCCTGCGGCCAGAAGATCAGATCGAATACGTAGAACTTGCGCTCGACCAGATCGAACAGAAATGCCTGTCGGCCATTCCACGGCACCCAGCACAGGCCGTAGAACACCGCCTGAATGCCCCACCAGAAGATCCAGCGCCAGGTATTGAAAGTGCCCTTGGTCGAACGCGGATAGATCTTGCGATTGACCGACATGAAACGAGGCTTGCCCGGGTTTTCTGGGGCTGGGGGTGTTGACGACGAATCATTCATGCAACTGACCTCTGACTGCCTGGCCCGTTTCTTGCGGAATTGATTTCCGAAACAGCAGGCCAAAAATGAAAAATCCCTGGCATGACCGGGGATTTTTCAATTCATTCAAACTTGCTCATTCACTGGTTGAGGCACTGTCAACCTGACCAGCCTCTGCTTCAGCCTCGGCTGTGTCTTCTGGCGAGGCCTCTTCCGGACTGGGCGCAACGCCGCCTCCCAGTCCATACACATAAGCCGCCAGCAGATGAATCTTGGCCGCCCCGAGGCGTTCGCCATGGGCCGGCATCTGATTGCTGCGTCCTTTGGTGATGGTTTCGACAACGGTATCCTCACGGCTGCCATACAACCAGACCTTGTCGGTCAGGTTCGGCGCACCGAGGAACTTATTGCCCGTGCCATCGGCGCCATGACAGGCCGTACAAGCCTCCTCGAAGCGCGGCTTGCCTTTGGCAGCGAGGATGCTGTCATGTGCCAGACCCGACAGCGAACGGGCATAATTGGCCACTTCGCGAGCGCCGGCAGCTCCACCCACGGCATCCGGATTGCCACCATAGGGCGGCATCATGCCATTGCGGCCATCCGTAATCGACGTCTTGATTTCATCCGGTGTACCGCCATACAGCCAGTCGCCATCCGTCAGGTTGGGAAAGCCCTTGGCACCCCGGGCATCAGAGCCATGACACTGGGCACAGTAGGTGAGAAACAGCGTCTTGCCCATTTCGCGGGCTTCGGCATTGCCGGCCAGGGTCGCGACATCCTGTTTCTGGAAAGCCTCGTAGATGGGGTCATACAGTGTCTTGGCCGCTTCCATTTCACGCTCGTACTGATTATGCGACGTCCAGCCAAACAGACCGGCGAAATGGCCCAGCCCCGGATACAGCGCCAGATACGCCAGGGAAAAGATCACCGTCAGGTAATACAACCAGCGCCACCAGTTGGGCAGCGGATTGTTGTATTCCTCCAGCGATTCATCCCACAGATGACCGGTGGTCTTGCCCGGCGTGAATTTCGCCCGATCCTGGGTCCATAGCAGCACCGCGCAGCCCAGCACACTGAGCAGCACGATCACTACGATATAGATATTCCAGAAACCAGAAAAATCTTGATTCATGATGTCGTTCCTTGTCCCTAGTCTCCGCCAGATCCCCGGTACCTTCCCGCATTACGGGTGAGCGCCCGGCTCCGGTCTGCTGTCATCTTCTTCCGTAAAAGGCAAATGCGCAGCTTCATCAAATGCCTGCTGACGCCTGCTGCTGTAAGCCCACCAGACGATGGCGATGAAAATCACCAGCATCAGCACAGTCAGCACAGCGCGCAGGTCATTGGTATCCATGGCATTCACTCGCTGGCAAGTTATTGCAGCGCCGTCCCCAGCCCCTGCAGATAGGCGACCAGGGCATCGAGTTCGGTCAGGCCATTGCTTGCCTCACGCGCACCGGCGATATCCTCATCGGTATACGGCACACCCAGCGAGCGCAGGGCGCGCATCCTGGCTTCGATGTCATCGTTCTTTGCCGGACGATCCAGCCAGTAATATGCCGGCATGTTCGACTCCGGCACCACGTCACGCGGTTGCAGCAGGTGGGTGCGGTGCCATAGATCGGAGTAGCGGCCACCGACGCGAGCCAGATCCGGGCCAGTACGCTTCGAACCCCACTGGAAAGGATGGTCGTACACCGACTCGCCGGCAACCGAGTAATGCCCGTAACGCTCGGTTTCGGCGCGGAAGGGACGAATCATCTGCGAATGACAGTTGTAGCAGCCCTCACGGATGTAGATGTCGCGGCCAATCAGCCTGACGGCATCGTAAGGCTTGAGGCCGGCCACCGGCTCGGTGGTGGATTTGTGAAAGAACAGCGGGACGATTTCCAGCAGACCGCCCACGCTGACCACCAGGACGACCAGAACGATCATCAGGCCGATGTTTTTTTCAATGGTATCGTGCTTCAGCATGATTACATTCCTCGATTCTCAAGCGTGGGCATGGCCGGCAGCGGGCGCCAGCACCGGCGCGTCGCTGGGTTTGCCAGCGGCCATGGTCATGAACATGTTGTAGGCCATGATGACCATGCCGGTGAGGAAGCACAGCCCCCCAGCCAGACGAATCATGTAGAACGGATAGGTATCCTTGACCACTTCGGCAAAAGCATAGGTCAGCGTGCCATCCGGATTGGTGGCCCGCCACATCATGCCCTGCATCACACCGGCAATCCACATGGCGGCGATATACAGCACCACACCAATGGTGGCGATCCAGAAGTGAGTATTGATCAGCTTGACGCTGTACATCTCGGTGCGGCCATACAGGCGCGGAATCATGTAATAGAGGCCGCCGATGGAGACCATCGCCACCCAGCCCAGCGCGCCGGAATGCACGTGGCCGACAGTCCAGTCGGTGTAGTGCGACAGCGCATTGACGGTCTTGATCGCCATCATCGGGCCTTCGAACGTGGACATGCCGTAGAAAGACAGCGAAGTGACGAGGAACTTGAGGATGGGGTCATCACGCAGTTTTTCCCAGGCGCCGGACAGCGTCATGATGCCGTTGATCATGCCGCCCCAGCTGGGTGCCAGCAGAATCAGCGAGAACACCATGCCGACCGATTGCGTCCAGTCCGGCAATGCGGTGTAGTGCAGATGATGCGGGCCCGCCCACATGTAGGTAAAGATCAGCGCCCAGAAGTGCACCACCGACAGGCGGTAGGAATAGATCGGA
The DNA here is from genome assembly GCA_019105045.1 of Sterolibacterium sp. Lineage (GTDB taxonomy): Bacteria > Pseudomonadota > Gammaproteobacteria > Burkholderiales > Rhodocyclaceae > Sterolibacterium. Next base: position 2,700 of record JAHRWT010000075.1, on the reverse strand, counting down.
CGCTCGGCCTGCTTGGGAACGAAGTAATACATGATGCCCAGAAAGCCTGCGGTGAGGAAAAAACCCACGGCATTGTGGCCATACCACCATTGAATCATGGCATCCTGCGCACCGGCATAGGCCGAATAGGATTTCATCGGCCAGAAACCCACGGGGGCGGCCGCGCTATTGACGATATGCAGCAAGGCCACGGCGAGGATGAAACCACCGTAGAACCAGTTGGCGACATAGATATGGGTTGTCTTGCGCTTGACGATGGTACCGAAGAAAACGATGGCATAGCTGATCCACACGGCGGCAATCAGAATGTCGATCGGCCATTCCAGCTCGGCGTATTCCTTGGCCTGGGTGAAGCCCATCGGCAAGGTAATGGCCGCCAGCACGATCACCAGTTGCCAGCCCCAGAAAGTGAACGCCGCCAGTTTTGGCGCATACAGCGGCGCATGGCTGGTGCGCTGTACCACGTAATAGGACGTGGAAATCAGCGCGCAGCCGCCAAAGGCAAAAATCACCGCATTGGTATGCAGCGGCCGCAACCGGCCATAGGACAGCCATTCGACGACATTCAGATCTGGCCAGATCAGCTGGGCGGCGCAGATCACACCGACCAGCATACCGACTATTCCCCAGATCACGGTCATCACGGCGAACTGCCGTACAACTTTGTAGTTGTAGGTCGCTTGCGATTGCATGATGGTCACCTCACATGAAAACTGCTGGATCGTAATGTAGTGCAGGCTAACAGACCCTGCCCGAATTTTGTGGCCGCCATTATGAAGGAATTGATTAAAACGGTAAATGTTTCCATTTGAAGCATTTTTCAGACAGCTTTAGTTTGGATGTGCCTACCGGTATCACTGCCGTTGCCTTTGTCGCCGTGACTTGTTTCGGCAGCCTCCTCATTCCCCCCATCCCCCGGCGCAGCAGGACGGTCGTCATCCATCAGGATGCGGTAACCCGGCCCTTCCAGATCATCGAACTGACCGGTTTTGAGCGACCACCAGAAAGCAATGCCGATCAAGAATACCAGCACCACCGAAATTGGTATCAACAGATAAAGAATCTCCATCAGCCTGTCTTTTTTCTCTTTGCGCTCAGATCACGCGGTTGCAGACGCAAGGCATTCAACACGACCAGCAAAGAGCTGGCCGACATGCCGATGCCGGCCATCCAGGGAGTGACCACACCCAGCATGGCTGCCGGAATAGCCAGAATATTGTAGGCAAATGCCCACAGCAGGTTCTGTCGCACGATGCGCAAGGTGCGCCGCGCCAGCGCCAAGGCACTCACCAGAGGTTGCAGCGCATTGCCCAGCATCACGATATCCGCCGCCTTGCGGGCCAGCTCTGCGCCCTCGCCCATGGCGATGGACACCTGGGCCTGGGCCAGCACCGGCGCATCATTGACGCCATCGCCCACCATCGCGACCACAGCGCCCTGGGCTTGCAGTTGCTTGATGTAGGCGTGCTTGTCCTCCGGCGACTGGCCGCCATGCGCATCGGCAATGCCCAGTTGTGCGGCCACGGCCGCCACGGTGGCCGGCGCATCGCCACTGAGCATACTGATCTGCAAGCCTTGAGCACGCAGGCCGGCCAGCAGGCTGCCTAGATCCGCCCGCAATTTGTCTTGCAACAGAAAAAAAGCCAGCCAGCCCTGCTCGTCGGCCAGGGCCACCAGAGTGCCGGCAATGGCCGTGTTTGTCTCGGTGGCGACTTCGCTCTGCCTAGTGTGATCTTCACCCGGATTTGCCGCCACTGCTTCATCCACGGCCAGCCACTGCTGCCAATGCGCGGGAGCGGGCTGATCGTGCAGCGCCCCTGCGTAAGCCAGCGTGCCGATGCGCAGCCGCTGGCCATCGAGACGCGCTTCCATGCCCTGGCCGGTGCGAGCCTGAATCTCGCTCAGCCCGCTGCTGGCGGCCAGCTCGCGCTCGCTGGCGGCCTGGCAAAGCGCACGGCCGATCGGATGTTCGGAACGCTGCTCCAGGCCGGCGGCCAGGGCCAGGGCTTGGGCTGCGCTGAGGGGATGGCTGCGGCGTTCAGCCGGTCGAATCGCCGCCACGTGCAGACGGCCTTCGGTCAACGTGCCGGTCTTGTCGAAAATAATGTGGCTGACCCGCGCCAAGGTTTCAATCGCATGGCCACGCGTGATCAGCACGCCCAAACGGGAAAAGGCGCCGGTTGCCACCGTCAGCGCCGTGGGCGTGGCCAATGACAACGCGCAAGGGCAGCTGACCACCAGCACGGCAACAAAAATCCACAACACCCGGGAGGGATCGAGGAAATACCAGATGGCAGCCGTGGTCAGAGCCAGCACAATCAGGGTCATCACGAAGCGGGCGGCGATGCGGTCGGCCAGTACCACCAGGCGCGGTTTTTCGCTGGCGGCCCGCTCCACCAGTCGCTGAATGGAAGCCAGTCGCGTCTGTTCGCCTACCTGACTGACCTGCATCACCAATGGGCTGGCAACATTCACGCTGCCGCCCACCAGCCTGTCGCCCGGTTGCTTGGTTACCGGCAGGCTCTCGCCACTGAGCAAGGATTCATCCGCCGCGCTTTCGCCCTGTATGACTTGACCATCCGCCGGAATCGACTCGCCCGGCCGCACCAGCAGCAGATCGTTGGCCACCAGCTGAGCCACGGCCACCCGTTCAATTTGATTGGGCTGTGCGGGAAAATCCACCAGGCGACTGGCAAATGC
>JAHRWT010000023.1 GCA_019105045.1 Sterolibacterium sp. | reverse complement strand
TACTGCGCCTCCAACCCGCAACTCACCGGCGTCTATAGCGGCGAGCCGGCGGCCAGCCCGGTCATCAACCTGGGCCAGCAAGCCGCGCCACCCACGGCGGCCGAAGTCATCGACCACGCCTTGTCACTGCTGCACACCGCCCAGCCATGAGCCGCAGCCGCCTGCTCTACACCCTGTTGATCTGCCTGCTGGCGCCGCTACTGCCGCTCTACCTGCTGTGGCGCAGCCGCCGCCAGCCGGCCTACCGGCAACACTGGGGCGAACGACTGGGCTATTACCGCCAGCCAGGCGCAGATGCAGCGACGCTGACGGCAGCAACAAACCCCCACGCCCCGCTGATCTGGCTGCACGCCGTCTCCGTTGGCGAAACCCGCGCCACCCAGCCGCTGGTCAAAGCGATTCGCCAGCGCTGGCCGCAAGCCCGCCTGCTGCTCAGTCACATGACCCCCACCGGCCGGCAGACCGCCGCCGAGCTTTACGGCCAGGACCCACTGATCCGCAGCGTCTATCTGCCTTACGATTTTCCCTGGGCGATGCGCCGTTTTCTGCACCATTTCCAGCCGCAACTGGGCCTGATCATGGAAACCGAGCTGTGGCCCAATCTGGTCGCTCTTTGTCAGCAAAACCACTTGCCGCTGCTCTTGGCCAATGCCCGCCTGTCAGAAAAATCCGCCCGTGGCTACGCCCGCCACCCGCAACTGACCGCGCAAACCCTGCAAGCGCTCAGCGCCATTGCTGCCCAAAGCGCGGACGATGCCGCCCGTTTGCAACAACTGGGCGCAAATCAAGTGCACATCACCGGCAACCTGAAATTCGACATCCAGCCCCCCGCAGACTTGCTGCAACGCGGCCACCGCTGGCGACAGCAATGGTGCCCGCAGCGTCCATCGCAGCCGCCGCGCCGCATCCTGCTGGCCGCCTCCACCCGCGAAGGCGAAGAAGCACTGATACTCGACGCCTGGCAGCGCCATCTCGACCCCAACTGGCTGCTGCTCATCGTCCCCCGCCATCCCCAGCGTTTCGATGCCGTGGCCGCCCTGGCCACCCGGCGGGGCTTCCACACCGCCCGCCGCAGCCAGCTGAATGACCACGCGGCCTCCACACCAGCGCTGACGCACGCAACCCAGGTACTCATCGGCGACAGCATGGGTGAGCTGTTCGCCTACTACGCCGCCTGCGATGTAGCCTTCATCGGCGGCAGCCTGCTCGACTACGGCAGCCAGAACCTGATCGAAGCCTGCGCCGTCGGCGTGCCGGTGCTGATCGGCCCATCCACCTACAACTTCCAGGAAGCCGCCCAAGCCGCACTGGCCGCCGGCGCTGCGCAACAAATACAAAACGCCGACGAACTGTTCAGCCGCGCCCAAACACTCATCACCGCCCCGGCCTCCGCACCAACCGCCCCCTCAGCGGGCCTCAACTTCATCGCCCACCACCAAGGCGCCAGCGCACGCACCCTGCAACTGATGGAAAAACTGCTGACAACCTGAATGCCGTGGCCATTGGCTATTAACCATTAGTCATAGACGGTCATTCATCAACCGCCCCGCCCCCAGCAAGGCCCAAAAACCAAATCACTGTCCGCCGCGCATCAGCCGAACGTGAGCGTTGTAACTGCGGGAGCCGTTGCCGGAATAACCATTGTCGAAATTCACGAACCGCGCATAGCTCGAATTACCGGCATAGAGTGAACCCGACCAAACCGAATGACGCGGCTGGTATCGAGCTGGTTTCAAGCCCAGCCGTGGGCGGCGGATTTTGCCTTGTTTTGGGGGTGAGGCATTGCGTCCGGGTTGCTGTCCTGCGACTTTATGTCACACGACAGACTCAAAATTAATTTCTAGAATTCCTGGCTTTGCCCGATCCGCCCAGGAGTTCTGTCATGTCGTTACCGCAGCCGCATCCTTCGCCCTCCGCCCGCCGCCCTCACGCCGCCCGCGTGCGCTTTGGCTCTACGCTGTTCCCGCTATCCCCACTATCCCCACTCGCCCTGCTGATCGCCGCGCTGTTTCCGGCCGGCCAGGCGCTGGCCCAGGCAACGGCACCCCAGGAAAACTTAGCGCGTCTGGATGAGGTGTTGATCACCGCGCCGGCCGAGCGACCGCTGCCGGCGACGGCGGCCAGCCTCAAGGCGGATGAGCTGCGCGCCCGCCGCGCGGCCAGCAGTGATACGGCCAGTCTGCTGCGCGATGTGCCGGGGGTGAGTTTGCAAGGCGCAGGTGGGGTGTCGTCCCTGCCGGTGATACACGGTCTGGCCGATGATCGCGTGCGCACCAAGATCGATGGCATGGATCTGATCGCTTCCTGTCCCAACCATATGAACCCGGCGCTGGCCTACCTTGACCCCAGCCAGGTGGAGGCCGTCCAGGTGTATGCCGGGATCAGCCCGGTCAGCGTGGGGGGTGACTCCATCGGCGGCAGCATCGTGGTCGAATCCTCACGGCCGGTGTTTGCCCAGCCCGGCGAGGCACCGCTTTTCAAAGGCGAAGTCGGCGCACATTACCGCAGCAATGGCCACGCGCAAGGTGCCAACCTCAATGCCAGCTATGCCACGGAAACCTTCAGCCTCAACGTCAGCAGTGCGCTGGCCAAGGCGGATAATTACCGCGCCGGCGGCGACTTCAAGAGCAGCACCGTGACAGGCCGCGCCGGTCATGAGCTGGCGCGTGATGAAGTCGGCTCGACGGCCTATGAAACGCGCAATCATGCGTTGAATCTGGCCTGGAAGATCGACAATCATCTCATCGAAGCCAAACTGGGCTATCAAGACCTGCCCTTGCAGCTCTATCCCAATCAGCGCATGGACATGCTGAACAATGAGCAAACCCGCCTGAATCTGCGCTATCTGGGCGCCTTCGACTGGGGTTCGCTGGAAGCTCGCCTGTACCACGAAGAAGTGGATCACTTCATGGATTTCGGCGCCGACAAGCGCTACTGGTATGGCAGCAACTCGGGAATGGGCGCGGTGGCCACGCCGTGCGCACCGCTGCGTTTCATGGGAGATCCCGCCGGCACCTGTGCGGCCGGTATGGCCATGTATTCGGCCAGCAAAAATACCGGCGCCCGCCTCAAGGCTGAAATCCAGTTGACTGAGCAGGATCTGCTGCGGGTGGGCGGTGAATGGCAGGATTACCGCCTCGATGACTGGTGGCCGGCTTCGGGCGGCGGCATGGGCCCCTTTGCATTCCAGAACATCAACCAGGGCAAACGCCAGCGGCAGGCACTGTTTGGCGAGCTGGAAAAGCAACTCGATACCCAGTGGCAGCTCTTGGGCGGCCTGCGCTATGAAGCGGTCAAAACTTCAGCGGCGGCCGTCCATGGCTACAACCTGGCCAGCGCGCCGCTGACTGGCAGCGCCGGGGCCATGAACCAGACCGGGGAAGCCGTCGCCTTCAACAACGCCGCGCGCGACAAGACCGACCACAACTGGGATGCCACCCTGCTCGCCCGTTACACGGCCAATGCCACGCACAGCATCGAATTCGGTTACGCCCACAAGACGCGCTCGCCCAATCTGTATGAGCGCTACACCTGGTCGACCGCTGGCATGATGGCAACGATGAACAATTTTGTCGGGGATGGCAATGGCTATGTCGGCAATCTCCTGTTGAAACCCGAACAGGCCGACACCCTGGCCGCCACGTTTGACTGGCACGCTGCCGACCGCAGCTGGGAATTCAAGGCCACGCCCCACTACACCCGCGTCAAGGATTATGTCGATGCCGTCAAAACGGCAACCTGGAATCCCGGCAAGTTCAATGTGTTGCGCTATGCCAACCAATCTGCCCGGCTGTACGGGCTGGATCTGTCCGGCCATGTCTCACTGGCACAGACCGCGTATGGCAAATTCGGCCTGAAAGGCAGGCTCGACTACACCCACGGCAAGAACCGCGACACCGGCGACGATCTCTACAACATCATGCCACTCAACACCCGGCTGACACTCACGCACCAGCACGGCGGCTGGGACAACGCTGTCGAACTGGTGGCGGTAAAGGCAAAGAACGACGTCTCCGATGTCCGCAACGAAATCAAAACGCCGGGTTACGGCATCGTCAATCTGCGGGGCAGTTACGCCTGGAAGCAGGTGCGCCTCGATTTCGGCATCGAAAATCTGTTCGACAGGCACTACACCCTGCCGCTGGGCGGCGCCTATCTGGGCCAGGGCCGCACCATGAGCATCAACCCGACCGACGGCACGCTCGCCTGGGGCACGGCCGTGCCGGGCATGGGCCGCTCACTGTACACAGGCATCAACCTGAAGTTCTGAAATCGTTTCTGGCGCCTCGCCACATGACAACGGCCACCCAGCGAATCCGGGTGGCCGTTGTCATTCATGTGTATCAGCCTATCGGCGTATCAATCGGTATCAATCGGTATCAATCGCGATATCGGTATCGGTATCGGCGCTGTCGCTGGCCGCTCATTTGCGAACCATGATCTTTTCCACCCAACCCTCGCCAGCCTGACCTTGCACCTGGATGAAACCGGTGTTTTCCTGGCCGATATAAATCACTTCTTCACCCCGGCCAAGCGTGCCAATCACCTTGGATTTCTTGTTGGGCTGGGCATAGATTTTCAGCCCGGCGATCTTGCCGGTAATGACATCGCCTTCTTCCAGCACCAGGCCAGCCTTGCCCGGCTGGCCCGAAGCACCCTTGAGACTGATGTCCTGCCGGGCAAGCTGCGGATTGTTGCGAATCGAACGCGCGATCTTGTTCCAGTTGTCAAGATAACTGGCCGCAATCACCTTGCCTTCCGGCGTGTTGGTGTAGCCGCCCAGCGCGCCGGCAGCCGCACCGCCAAAGGCCATGGCACCGCCGCCCCAGTCGGTCTTTTCGGCACTGCCGGTTGCCGAAGCAATCTGCAGCGAAGTGCGCGAATCCGAGAGAATCATGGTGGTTTGTGCCGACTTGAACTTGAGCCCGGCAGCAACCACGCCCGCCACCGCGCCAAACAGCCCCAGGCCGCCGAGCGCTGCGCCAACACCGCCGGAATCCTTGCTGGAGAAGACAGCATCCGGCGTCAACACGTAATCGGCCGTCACCATCTGCCCCTTACCCATGTTGGAGCCGCCGCGCAGCTCGCCTGCTTCGGCAAGCTGACGCTCCTGCAACAGATTCTGCATGCCGCGGCCCCGCTCAACCAGCACGAAACAGTTGGATTGCTGCACCATCATGCGAATCAGGCCGGTTGGCGACTGCAAACCGAATTGCTGCAAGTGGGAAATCACCGCGTCCTGCGGCTCGACCACCGCCAGCGTGCCGTAAGACTTGTCGCATTTCTCAAGCTCGCTGGCCTCACCCGACGCCCCATCCGGCCCCGCCGCACCGGAGGGCTGCCCCGATTCCTGCTTGTCGCCGCCAAGACTGAAACCAAACAGATCCGCCTGCGCTGGCCCGACCGACTGGGTCAACAGCAACCCCAGCAGCGCTGTCTGGCAAACCGATTTCATGTCAGTGATTTTCATTTTTTTCATCCTTGTCGTGACCATGATCGGGAAATTATAGCCAGATTCCCGATAAGTAGAATTTCCGAAAGAAGCGGGGCCGCCTGGCAATCCGGGCCTCCTTTTGGCCCCGCCATCTGGATCGCCGCATCGGCTACGCCCTCGTAACAACAGGCAACCACTGGCGCCTGACCGCACCACACGCAGCACGCTGCCAGAAACGGGCACGCGCACCGCGCGGCCAGGCAGGCCGAAATACGCGCCATCAAGTCCCGGCCACCTGGCGCTGGTAGCGCTCGAACAGAAAAGCCACGCGCGCCGCATCGCTGGCCGCGCCTTTGTAGCCGTAAGCCGCATCGACGGCGCGGTCGAGCTGCTGGTGGGCTTTGAGCAGCGCAGCGGGCATGCTGAGCGGGTCGTACAAATCGGCCAGGCTGGTCGCGGGAACTCGGTCGATTTCCGCCTGGCGCGCAGCGAGCACGGCCTGCGCGGCGGCTTCGATGGTCTTACGCTGTTTGTCGGTCGGCGCGGGCCAGGGGAAGTTGTTGTAGACGATGGCGACAGAGTAACGATAGCGGCTCTCCAGCCGACCGGCCACGGTGCGCATCCAGGCGTTGTGCAGGGTGCTGGACAGGATGCCGAAATGGTAGAGGGTGGCGCCGGCTGTCATCAAGGCCGAGTCACTCGTGAAGGTGTCTCGGTCAACGAAACCAATGGGAATCCAAGACCTTCGCTCCGAAGACACGCGGGGTAGCAGAAGGTATGAAGTGCCAGGCATATTCTCCACATGGAAGCGCGTGGGTGTCTCCGCCAGTTTGCGTGTGGGTGCGCTCTTGCTGGCCAGACGAAAGTCCTTCACAGCCTGCACCCGCTTCATGGCCTCGGGCATGGCACGCAGCTCAGTGGGCGGGCAGTTCCACAACCACAGGCACCAGCGTTCAAAGCCATTCAGGAACTCGTCCGCGCCCAGCCAGCGGCGAAACCACTTCGCACTGGCAGGCTCCTGGGCGATGAAGGCATCGCGCTCGGCCGTGCTAAAGAGATAGTTGCCATCATCGATGGGCTTGTTGCCTATCCCAATTTCCGGCACAGCACACAGCGGTTTCGAGCGGCGCGGCAGCACCACGTCCGGCGCATCCACCAGATAGGGATTGATGTTGGCCGCCTTCACCGCCTGGGCTACACCCTTGATGTCGGCATATTCAAAAATTATTTTTTCGGCCACATCCCCCCGGCCAAAGCCGACGATGACGCAATGCACGGCGGCCTTGCCGCGCGCTTCGTTAGTCCATGAGAAGGTGCGATGGGCGAAATGAATCTGGATGCCCTGGGCCAAGAGCCAGCTCCACAGCACACCCACCTGCTCGCCTTGAGTGATGCTGTTGGTGGACACAAAGGCCGCACGCAGGCTGGGCTGGGCCGCCATATAGCGCGCCGCCTTCACATACCAGGCGGCAACAAAATCCAGTAGGCCTGCATTTTCGATACCCGCAAAGACGGCACGCGTCTCCTCACGCTGGGCCGCACTCAGGAATTTGGCGCCCACAAACGGCGGATTGCCCAGCACATAGCTGCAGCATTCCGCCGGCAGCACGTTCTCCCAATCCAGGGTCAGCGCGTTGCCATGCACGATGGTGGCACTGTGGGTGAGCGGGATGCGCACGAAATAGGCGCCGAATTCCTCGCTCACGCGCAGGTTCATTTGATGGTCGGTGAGCCACAGCGCCACCTGGGCGATTTGCGCCGGGAAGTCTTCAATTTCGATGCCGTAGAACTGATCCACATCGACGGCAATGAGTTGATGCACATCCAAGGCCATTTGCCCGCCCGCATAGGCCGCACGCAGCACTTCCAGCTCCAGCAGGCGCAGCTCGCGATAGGTAATGACCAGGAAATTGCCGCAGCCGCAGGCCGGATCGAAAAACTTCAGCGTGCGCAGCTTTTTGTGAAACTCGAACAGCTTGTTGCGGTTCTTTTTGATTTTCTCGAACTCCGCCCACAGGCTATCGAGAAACAGCGGCTTGATGAGCTTGAGGATGTTTTCTTCCGAGGTGTAATGCGCGCCGAGATGGCGGCGCGCCTGATCGTCCATGATGCTTTGAAACAGGCTGCCGAAAATAGCCGGCGAGATCCGGCTCCAGTCCAGGCCGCACAGATCCAGCAGGGCCTCGCGCATGGGCGCATCGAAGCTGGCCGGCGGCAAGGGATCCGCGAACAGCTTGCCGTTGATGTAGGGAAAGGCGGCGAGCTGTTCGTCCAGATTCTTCAAACGCTGCCCGGCCGGCGTGTTGAGGACGTGGAACAAGGTGGCGATGTGATGGGCCAGATCCGTGCCATCCACGCCGGTGCGCTGTTCGATGTAATCCTGAAACTGGCGCCGCTCAAAAATGCTGGTGTCTTCGGCAAAGAGACAAAACAAGAGGCGCACCAGATACATTTCCAGGGGCCGGCCCACGTAGCCCACCGCCTTGAGCTGATCATGCAGCCTCCCCATGCGCTCGGCCGCCTTGATGTTGATGGGGTCCTGCGGTTTGATGACCTGGGTCTGATAGCCGGCGATGAAGCCAAACAGGCGCACATAGCTGTGCAGCTCGGCCAGGCTGAATTCATGGCTGAGGTTTTCCGTCAGGTCATACAGGCGGAAGCGCGCGAAGTCGCACACCAGCACGTAGCGCGGCAGATCGCGCTCGGCAATGCCCGGGAAATAATCCATGGCCTGGGCATAGGCGCGGTCGAGATTCTTGCCACGGGATTTCATTTCCACCAACAGCTGGCCAGGCAGGAAGAGATCGACAAAGCCGGCGCTGCCGCCATACTTTTTCACGGCATGCTCAAAGCTGGCAATGCGCTTGTCGGTAATGCCAAAAATTTCGAAAAAAGCGATGAGGAAAGGCTTGGCCTCGGCATCTTCGTTGGCCGCATCGGCCCAATGGCGGGAAAACGCCAGGGCACGGGCTTTGATTTCGTTCCAGGACAAAGGCATGGCGACTCAACAGGTAAAAAGATTTGCCACTTTACGGCAAGATTCACTCATCCGTCAGCCAGTAAGCATCGATCAAGACCTCACCATCCAGGAGCCACCATTCGCCACCTTCCTGGGTATTGGCGAAATAAAGCACATACCCCGGCGCGTAGTCGCGGGCGACCGCCGCCCGGATCGGTGCGGGGATGCGCTCATCCTCGATGTCGAACGCCTGCCCGTGCCATTCCGGCAAGCCACAGCGCAGCGAAGATCGGTTCAAGGCATCACTCCAATCCTGCGCGCATATCCGCGAGAGTGGTCAGCAGAGTCATCGGTTCCAGCGGCGAGGGCTCAAAGCCGACGTGTTCATAAAACGCCCGCGCTTCTGGCGAGAGGGCATGCACCAACATCCCGCGTATCCCAATAACGTCGGCAGCCGCCATCACCCGCAAGCAAGCATCACGCACGAGTGCCCGCCCGATGCCCTGCCCCTGCAGCGATTGATCAATGGCCAGACGACCGAGCACCACCACCGGGATGGGATCGGGCATATTGCGCCGCAAGCGTCCGGTGGCCATCTCTGTAGCCACTGCGCTGGACGCCAGTGCGTAGTAGGCCAGCACACGGTTGCCGTCGCACACGACAAAGGTGCGTGAAGCCCCGGTGGCCTGATTCTTCAACGCCCGTTGCTTGAGCCAGCGATCCAGACTATCGACACCGCTGGCAAAGCCTTCGGTATCGTGATGTGCCGTCAGTGGCTCGGGAGCCGATCGCGTCACGCACTATCCCAGGGCGCAGGCGTTTGCAGGGTCTTTTGCAGGCGGGTGTTCGGAGTGTTCGGAGCGGCCGGGCGATCCAGACGCGCCAGGAACTCGGTGTAGGCCTCGGGACTCACCTGAATCAGCGCCTGCTCAAGCAACGCTTCTTCTGCGGCTTGCTGCGCGGCGTCAAGGATAAAGTCGGTGCGATTCTTCCCGCGCACCTTGGCAGCGCGGTCAATCAGACCGCGCACTTCCGGCTTGATGCGCAGGTTGAGCGTGTCACGCTTGGCGGCAGATGTGCTGGCTGTCATGAGTGGAAACCTCCTTCGTGACCTGCAGCATAGCATTGCGTAGTGTCTTTGTCATTACGCTATTTTCAACCCCGCCCGAGACCAACTACACCCTGCAAACCCGCTTGTGGCACGAGCTCATGGTAGCGCCCGGCCTCGGCGACATCCGTTATGCCCTCAGCTGCCAGATCATCGAACGCCACTCCATCCACTTCGCGGACCGCCTGCGCCCCAGCGTATTCCTGACGGCCTTACTTCTTGCGCGCCGGCGGCAAATCGGTGCAATGGCCCAGCGCCGCCTCGGCGGCCAGGCCGATGCTTTCACCCAGGGTCGGGTGTGGATGGATGGTTTTGCCGATGTCGATAGCATCCGCACCCATTTCGATCGCCAGGGCAATTTCACCGATCATGTCGCCGGCGTTGGGGCCGATGATGGCTCCACCGAGGATGCGGCCGTCCTGGGCATCGAACAGCAGTTTGGTGAAGCCATAATCGGCGCCGTTGGCGATGGCTCGACCCGAGGCGGCCCAGGGGAAAACGCCTTTGTTCACCTTAGTGCCCTGGGCTTGCGCCTGGCTTTCGGTCAGGCCGACCCAGGCGACTTCCGGCTGGGTGTAGGCCACGGCGGGAATCACGCGGGCGTCGAAATAGGATTTTTCGCCGGCAGCGGTTTCGGCGGCGACGTGGGCTTCATGCACGGCTTTGTGGGCCAGCATGGGTTGACCGACGATATCACCGATGGCGTAGATGTGCGGCACATTGGTGCGCATCTGGCCATCGACGGGGATATAGCCTTTTTCATCGACCTGCACGCCGGCGGCGTCGGCGGCGATTTTCTTGCCGTTGGGTGTGCGCCCGGTGGCTACCAGCACCAGATCGTAAGACTGCGGTTCGGCCGGCGCCTGCGCGCCTTCAAAGCTCACGCCGATGCCCCGGCCGCGCGGCATGACGACGGCGTCCGTGACTTTGGTTTGCAGCATGACGTGGGCGAAGCGTTGGGCATTGGATTTTTCGAATACTTTGACCAGATCGCGGTCGGTGCTGGGCATCAGGCTGTCGGTCATTTCGACGATGCTGATTTCTGCGCCCAGCGCAGCATAGACGGTGGCCATTTCCAGACCGATGATGCCGCCACCGATCACCAGCATGCGCTCGGGGATGGCCGGCAGGGCCAAGGCGCCAGTGGAGTCGATGATGCGTGGGTCATCCGGCAGGAAGGGCAGCTTCACAGCGCTGGAGCCGGCCGCGATGATGGCCTGCTTGAAGGCGATGCGCTGTTCGCCCTGGGCGCTGGTGACCGCCAGGTGATGGGCATCAACGAAGCGCCCTTCGCCTTGCAGCACGGTGACCTTGCGCGCCTTGGCCATGCCAGCCAGCCCTTGGGTCAGTTTGCCGACCACGCCGTCTTTGTGGGCGCGCAGCTTGTCCAGCGCGATCTTGGGTTTGCCGAAAGTCACGCCGTAGGCCTGTCCCTGCTGGGCTTCTTCGATCACGGCGGCCACGTGCAGCAGCGCTTTGGAGGGAATGCAGCCCACGTTCAGGCAGACACCACCCAAAGTTGGATAGCGTTCGACCAGCACCACATTCAGGCCCAGATCCGCCGCGCGAAAGGCGGCGGAATAACCCCCTGGGCCCGCGCCCAGCACCAGCAAATCGACGGCAGCGGCGGGGGCGGTGCTGGCGGCTTGGGCAGGAGCGGCAGGATGGGTGACGGGGCTGACGGCAGCGGCAGGCGCGGCGGGCTTGGCTGCTGACTCGGTTGGCGTGGGCGCAGCGGCAAGAGCAGGCGTTGCCGCTACTGCCGGCGCAGCGGATTCGGCAACGGGTTCAGCAACAGATTCAGCGGCGGCGGCTTCCAGCACGGCGATCACCGTGTCTTGAGAAACCTTGTCGCCCACGTTGACTTTCAGCTCGCGCACCGTGCCGGCATGGGGCGTGGGAACGTCGATGGTGGCTTTGTCGGATTCCAGGGTGAGCAGGTTGTCATCGGCGGCGACGACATCGCCCACCTTGACCAGCACATCGATGACCGGCACATCCTGAAAATCGCCGATATCGGGGATTTTGATTTCGATCCGCTGACTCACAGTAAAACCCTCCGCAGGTCGGCCAGCAATTGACCCAGATAAGTGATGAAGCGGGCGGCGGCCGCCCCGTCGATGACGCGGTGGTCGTAGGACAGCGACAGCGGCAGCATCAAGGCCGGTTTGAATTCCTCGCCATTCCAGCGCGGCTGGATTTCGCTTTTCGAAACGCCCAGAATCGCCACTTCCGGCGCATTGATGATGGGGGTGAAGGCCGTACCGCCGATGCCGCCCAGGCTGGAAATGGTAAAGCAGCCGCCCTGCATCTCGGCGGGCGTGAGCTTGCCGTCACGGGCTTTTTGTGCCAGCTCGCCCATTTCGTTGGCGATCTCGCTGACGCCTTTTTGATCGGCATCGCGAATCACCGGCACCACCAAACCGTTGGGCGTGTCAGCGGCAAAACCGATGTGGAAATACTTTTTCAACACCAACTTATCGAGTTCACCACCGTCGAGCGAAGCGTTGAATTCAGGAAACTTCTGCAAGGCCGCCACACTGGCCTTGATCAAAAACGCCAGCATGGTCAGCTTGGTCGCCTCGCCCGCTTTTTTGTTTTCCTGGTTGAGCTGCTGGCGGAAATCTTCCAGGGCCGTGATATCGACGCTGTCGAACTGGGTGACATGGGGAATCATCGCCCAGTTGCGCGCCAGGTTGGCGCCGGAAATTTTCTTGATGCGCGACAGCGGCTGGACTTCAAATTCA
>JAHRWT010000096.1 GCA_019105045.1 Sterolibacterium sp. | reverse complement strand
GGGATATGTGCTCTGGCCGGAACAGGAGTAGGCCGATGGGCCTCGGCCGTTTCATTCTAGCCGACTGGGATATGTGCTCTGGCCGGAACGGGTGCGTGCTCGATTGCCATCATGATCCGATTCTAGCCGACTGGGATATGTGCTCTGGCCGGAACGGGCGAAGGGCTGAGTGGGGGCGAGGAAATATTCTAGCCGACTGGGATATGTGCTCTGGCCGGAACTCCCATTCGGAGCGAGTACACCGCCAGACCATTCTAGCCGACTGGGATATGTGCTCTGGCCGGAACTGGACGGCACGCGTCGTGGTGATCGTCGCCATTCTAGCCGACTGGGATATGTGCTCTGGCCGGAACCTACCGATGTCCCGAGACGCGAGGCGCGGCATTCTAGCCGACTGGGATATGTGCTCTGGCCGGAACATCTGGGTGGTCGAGCTGGTGGGCGATGTGATTCTAGCCGACTGGGATATGTGCTCTGGCCGGAACGGCGCGGGCCTCTACCGGGCAGGCCACCGCATTCTAGCCGACTGGGATATGTGCTCTGGCCGGAACGGTAATGGCCAATGGCACATGGGCCCCAAGGATTCTAGCCGACTGGGATATGTGCTCTGGCCGGAACCTGCGGGCGGGGTGGTTTCGTCGGCCAAAATTCTAGCCGACTGGGATATGTGCTCTGGCCGGAACATAGGGGCGGTCGGCGGCATCTCAGGCAAGATTCTAGCCGACTGGGATATGTGCTCTGGCCGGAACTCTAGCTTGTCGCACTCTTCGGACAAGAATATTCTAGCCGACTGGGATATGTGCTCTGGCCGGAACATAAGCATCGGGGTTATTCGACAGCCTCGTTGACGTTGTCGAATAACCCTCAACGACCTTGCAACGCCGCTCCGATCCCGAGACAATCGAGCATTACCAAACAACAAGCGCCTCAACCGCTTCACGTTGCGCGGCCAGGCCAAGGTCGATGGCCAGTTCAAGCTCTATGCCATCATGCACAACATCGAAAAAATCGGAGGCAGTGCTTATGTGCGGTGAGGCTGCGGCCTGTGCCGGGCTATATCGCGGTTCATGCGCGCCTGCGGGCGCGCTGTACACGCACTTGGGCGCTTCCATCAACTCAAAATCAGGCCACCGAGAAAATCAACTCCATGCGCGCTTGGCTTCGCCTTGGGCGGCTCGCATCGGGGTTATTCGACAGCCTCGTTATGCCTCCGACATTACGCTGGGGGGTGAGTTTTGAGCCATTCGCGTAGCGCCGCGTTCATGCGCGTCTGCCAACCTGGGCCGCCTGCGCGGAAAGCCGTGAGAACGTCACGGTCGAACCGAATGGTGGTCGACTCCTTGTCGCTCCCCGCCGGGCGTCCGCGCTGCCTCCGGTATGCCTCGATTCCGGCTTGCATTTCCTCGCGCGTTAACGGGCGTTCATCCTCGTTCTTGCCATCCCAGACATATGGTGTCTTGGCTCGCGCTTTCGCTACGTCGGTCTTGTTCTCGCCGCGCTTGAGAGCGGCGCGCATCTTATTGGTCGCCGTTGAAGTCATCTTCGAGCCAGCCATGGTAAGCGCTCCTTTCCTCGTCACTCGCCGGCCGGAAACTGACAATCCGCAACGCATCTTCCCGCGCTACATGCACCACCGTCAGCACTGCCAGCACATCAAACACATAGGCGAACGACTGTGTCCGTTGTTCACCACTCCGCACGCTCGAAACGTCCAAGCGGTAAGGGCTCTCCAGCACCATCACGGCATCGAGAAAATCCAGCCCGTGCTTGTCAAGGTTGGCTTCCCGCTTGGCTTCGTCCCAGAGAATGTGCGTGCTCAGTGGCTTTATTGTGGTAACAGTAATTCAGGAAGTCAAGAATTTTCGTTACTACGCAAACCGAGGCATAACCCTGCGGTCCACCGGACGCAGCGCCAAAAGGCGGCGCAGCGCCGGTTACCTCCACGTTATGCATCGGTATAGGATTGCCGCGCAATCCGGCTTCCGCCATGCTCGATATTCTTTATCGCGACGATCAGCTGGTCGCCATCCACAAGCCGGCGGGCTTGCTGGTGCATCGCAGCAATGTCGATCGTCATGAGACGCGCTTTGCCGTGCAGCTGTTGCGGGATCAGATCGGTCGGCGGGTGTTTCCGTTGCATCGGCTCGATAAGGGGACTTCGGGCGTGCTGCTGTTTGCGCTGGATGCAGACACGGCGCGCAGGATGGGAGGGCAGTTCGAAGCGGCGACGGTGGGCAGGCGTTATCTGGCCGTTGTGCGGGGCTGGCCGGCGCTACAGGGGGTGATCGATCATGCGCTGGCGCGGCGGTTCGATGACTATGGTCGCCGCTTTCCGGCGGACAGTCCTGCGCGCCAGGCGGCGGCCTTGCCGGCAATCACGGCCTATCGCCGCCTGGCCACGGTGGAATTGCCGATCACGGTCGACCGTTATCCGCACACGCGCTATGCCCTGCTCGAACTCAGGCCGCAGACGGGTCGCCAGCATCAGCTGCGTCGCCATCTCAAGCACATCGCTCACCCCATTATTGGCGATGCCACTTTTGGCAAGGGTGTGCATAACCGGTTTTTTCAGCAGCATTTTGCCTGCCAGCGGCTGTTGTTGGCCTGCACACAAATCGTCTTGCAGCATCCGCGCGATGGCTGCAGTTTGAGTATTGAGGCGCCACTCGAAGCGAACTTTGCGCAGACGCTCGAAGCGCTGGGCTGGTCTTTGCCCATGCCGGCTGATTTTCAGGCGGCAGTACGTTGATCGAAGGCAGCGCCCGTCAATGGCGGCGGGCAATGATCGGCGTAACCTTCATCCCGCCACGCGGGGCGCGTTGGCGGTGACGGCCAGGGCTTGCGTGCCGGGCAGCTGGGTGTCGAGCAGGGCTGTGCGCAGCAGGTCGATGGCTTTGTGACGCGGGAAGCTGGTGCGCCAGACCAGGCCGACGGTGCGTGTGGGCGTGGGTTCGGCAAAAGGACGCACGCGCAGCAGCGCGTCATCGGCGGTGATCAGATCGGCGGCGGAGGCCGGCATGACTGTCACGCCCAGGCCGGAGGCGACCATGTAGCGGATGGTTTCCAGCGAGCTGCCTTCGAGCACTTGCGGCGCATCGCTGGTGGCTTCTGCTGCTGCGGCATGGGCGCACAGGTCCAGCACCTGGTCGCGAAAACAGTTGCCCGCCCCCAGCAGCAGCAGGGATTCATCCAGCAGTGCCGTGGCTTCGATCTGCGTTTGCTGCGCCCAGGCGTGTTGCGCGGGCAGCAGGACGCGAAAGGCTTCCTCGTATATCGGCTGGGCGACCAATCCGGTTTCGTGCAGCGGCAGGGCGAGAATGACGACGTCAAGATCACCGGCCTTGACGGCGGCCACCAGTTTTTCCGTGAAGCCTTCCTGGATCACCAGCGGCATCTGCGGTGCGCGTTCGCGCAGCAGGGGCACCAGGCTGGGCAGCAAGTACGGGGCGATGGTGTAGATCACGCCGATGCGCAAGGAGCCGCTCAGGGCATCGCGGCCTTGCGCGGCCAGTTCTGGAATGCGCCCGGCTTCGGCCAGTACGCGCTGCGCCTGGGCAACGATCTGCTCGCCGATGGGCGTGAGCGTGACTTCGGCGCCGCGCTCGAAGAGTGCGACACCAAGCTGTTCTTCCAGTTTTTTGACGGCGACCGACAGCGTGGGCTGGGCTACCCGGCATTTTTCGGCGGCGCGACCAAAATGTCGTTCGCGCGCCAGGGCAACGATGTAGCGCAGATCGGTGAGTGTCATGCGCGGTAGTCCTTGATTGCTTGAGCCCTGGGTTGTTGAGTGCTGCGTGGATTTTCGGCGGCAGGGCTCAGGTTGGCTCCAGCGGCTGGAACAGCACGTCAAGATCTTCGGCTGTGATCAGATGCTGGCTGGGTGCTGCACCGGCCAGCAGGTTGTCGGCCAGGTTGCGCTTGCGTTCTTGCAGGGCGAGGATTTTTTCTTCCACTGTGCCTTTGGTCAGCAGTTTGTAGGCAAAGACCGGTTTGTCCTGGCCGATACGCCAGGCGCGCGACGAGGCTTGTTCTTCCACTGCGGGATTCCACCAGGGATCGAAGTGTATGACGCTGTCGGCAGCGGTCAGGTTGAGGCCGGTGCCGCCGGCCTTGAGACTGATCAGGAAGAGCGGCACTTCGCCATTCTGGAAACGGTTGATCGGCGTTTCCCTGTCCTTGGTCTGACCGGTGAGCTTGACGTAGTCGATGCCGTGATGCGCAAGCGCCTGCTCGATCAGTCCCAGCATACTGGTGAATTGCGAGAACAGCAGCACTCGCCGGCCTTCTTCGATCAGCTCGGGCAGCATACCCATCAGCAGGCCCAGTTTGGCCGAATCGGGTGGCACATTGGCGGCATCAGTCTCTGCGCCCGCCGCGCTTTCGGGTTCCGTGGCCGGGGTGGCCGGGGCAGGCGGCCGTGTTTGCAGCTGTCTTGCTGCGGCCTGCGGCAACTTGACCAGGCGCGGGTCGCAACAGACCTGGCGTAGCTTGAGCAGCGCATCGAGAATCATGATCTGGCTTTGCGCCACGCCCTTGGTGGCCAGCACCTGGCGCAGTTTCTTGTCGAAGACCAGACGCAAGGACTCATACATGTCGCGCTGCACGCCGGTCAGTTCGACCCAGCGGATCACTTCGGTCTTGGGCGGCAGTTCGGTCAGCACCTGTTCCTTGGTCCGTCGCAAGAGGAAGGGGCGCACGCGCTCGGCCAGCTGCTGGCGGCGTTCGGCGTCGTTCTGTTTTTCGATCGGCGTGCGGAACACCGTGGCGAAGCGGCGCACATCACCGAGCAGACCGGGCATCAGGAAGTTGTACTGCGCCCACAATTCACCCAGATGATTTTCCAGCGGCGTGCCGGTCAGCGAAAGACGGTGGCGGGCTTTCAGCTGGCGCGCCACGCGGTGCGAATGGGCTTTGGGATTCTTGATGAACTGCGCTTCGTCGAGCACCAGCAGGTGGAATTCCTGCTGCAGCAGCACTTCCTGGTCGCGTACCAGCAGCGGATAGGTGGTGAAGATGAGATCGGCAGCGGCGATTTCGTCGAAATGCGCGGCGCGATCGGGGCCGTGCAGCGTCAGCACTTTGAGTTCGGGCGCGAATTGTGCCGCTTCATTGCACCAGTTGGTGATCAGACTGGTTGGCATGACGATCATGCTCGGCAGGTCGGCCCGGCCGCTGGCTTTTTCCAGATGCAGATGGGCCAGGGTCTGAATGGTCTTGCCCAGGCCCATGTCATCGGCCAGGATGCCCGCAATGCCGTAGCTGCGCAGGAATTGCAGCCAGTTGAGGCCGGTCTGCTGATAGGAACGCAGCCGGGCCTTGAAGCCGGGGGCAGGCAGGACCTCCTCGATACCGGAAAAATCGCGCAGCTTGTAGCCCAGTTCGCGCAGTTTCGCACCGCCATACCACTGGCCGGGCAAGGCTTCGAGCTCGGCCAGTGTGCCGGCATTGAAACGTGACAGCCGGGGCCGCTCGGCATCCTCACTGGCAAATTCGAGCAGCGGCGCCAGCCAGGCGCGCAGCCGTTTGCAGGGTACGGGCAGCACATGACGGTCATCCAGCGGCAGCGGCACGCGTTCATCGTCGGCCAGCTGGCGCAGTTCATCCATCAGCTGTGGCCGGTGGGCGATCAGCCGGGCCAGCGGTTCGACCAGGCTGACGCGTTGGCCATTGACCACCACGCCCAGATCGAGATCGAACCAGTCGTTGTTGACGTTGAATTCGTCTTCGAGGACTTCGACAAACCAGTCTTCCGCTTCTTGCAGCTGGAAGGGAAAACTGTCGTCGATTTCGACGATGATGCCGGCTTGTTCGAGGACAGGTCGCGTCTGTTCGAGAAACAACAGCCAGCTGTCCGCGCCCTGCAGTGCAGGCAGCAGGCAGTCGCTGCGGGTGTTGTCGATGCATTCGGCCTTGGGCAGCCGTTGCGTGTGGCTTTCCAGGCCATGTGCGCGGAACAGCGCCCAGGCGCTGTCTTCGGCCTCCAGATCGCGCATGACGGTGACGGCCAGGCCATTGCGTTCACTGCGCAGCAGGGGCGGTGGATTGGCCAGGCCGGGGGTGCGTGCCAGCCCCGGATATTCAAACCAGGGTGTGGCCACTGCAAAGCGTTCTTCGGTACGCAGTGGCGCCAGCAGAAAGCGCGCTGCCTGCAGACGGAGAATCACCCGTGGCTGGCCCGCCGGCTGTTCAGGAGCAACGGCTTCGGGCAGCGGCAGCGCGATGTTGTGCCGGGCAATCAGGTCACCGAGACGCAAGCGGGTCAGCAGGGCATCGATTTCGTCGAGGGGCGGTGCAGCCAGCAGACAGCGGGCCAGATCATCGGGTAGATCGAGTGTGATCGGTCCGGTTTCGTGACGCTGTGGATGGACATACCAGGGCGGCCAGGTGGGCAGCAATTGCAGTTCTTCGGCTTCCCCTTCGCAGCAGGCAATCTGCAACTGCTGGTTGCCATCGGCATTGCGCCGCCAGGCCAGATTGGCCGCCAGGGTCGCACCTGCCTGCAATACCGGTTGATCGACATGGCCCAGGTGCAGGCGCCCGGTGCGCAGCGCCATGCGCAGCAACTGCGCGCCTTCTTCGCCCTTGAGTTCCTGCGAGGACTCATAGACGAACATGACGTTATCCTGCAGCGCGAGAAACAGGCGCAGGATCGGCATGTCGTCAGGCTGGAACCAGGCCGGCACATTGCCCCAGGTCAGTTGATGCAGGTCTGGCCGCAGCGGTTCGGGCTTGCCCTGGCTGCCGTCCTTGAGCTGGCGCAGCTTGTAGATGGTCAGGCTGCCTGCGGCCGGATTGAGCACATAGCGGATCTGCGGCCCGCTGATGTTTGTGCTGCGGCTGGTGTCGGTCTGGCCGGCTGGTTGTTCGAGGGCTTCCAGCCAGGCCAGGGTTTCGCTGGAAGCGGCCTGGGTATTGTCGCTGGCGCTGGCGACGATTTCACTCAGTTGTTTCTGACTTTGCCAGTGCGCCAGTACCGCCACCACATGTGCGCAATTGAAGCCTTCCGCGCAGGAACACATGCCGCTGACATGGGTGATGCGCTTGCCGTCGTTGGACAGCTGGATGTCCTGTTTGTACTGCTTGCCGCGACTGCCGTGGCAGTTGCCAGTGATGCGCAGCTTGCCGGGGGCGCACTTGAGCGTGTCAATGCTGGCATGCCCGGCATTGGCTAGATTCTGGCCCCGGGTGATCGGCGTGGTTTCGAAATAATCATCGAAGCAAAGCTGCAGGAGTCGTGCGTCTGCTGGCATTTCGTTGAATCGCGCCAAGGTAAGCCGCGTAGGTTACCAGACTCGATGGGCTTTTGCCGGGTTTTGGAGTGTCTGCAGAGGCAAGAGGGGAATTTTTTCACACAAACGAGTCTGTGTGAGGGCCTGGCAGTGTGGTCGTGCGGTCAGATTTTCTTCAGCACCAGGCTGCCGATCGAATAGCCGGCGCCAAAGGAACAGATGACGCCGATATCGCCTGCGGCCAGGTCGGCCTGGTGTTGGTGGAAGGCGATGATGGAGCCGGCCGAGGCGGTGTTGGCGTATTCGTCGAGGATGATCGGCGCTTCGTCGGCGCTGGCTTCGCGTTCCAGCAGCTTGCGAGCGATCAGTTGGTTCATCGACAGGTTGGCCTGGTGCAGCCAGTAACGTCGCACGCCGCTGGCCGGGCTGATGCCCAGGCGGCCCAGCTGTTCGGCGATGTGTGCAGCGGCCATCGGGCAGACTTCCTTGAACACCTTGCGCCCTTCCTGCATGAACAGCTTGTCGCGTGCCTGCGGGTCGCTGTCTTCGCAGCGGTTGATGAAGCCGGCATTGTTGCGGATGTTGTTGGAAAACTGCGTCGCCAGCTTGCTGCCGAGGATTTCCCAGCTGCCGGCGCGGGCGCTGGCCGTGGTTTCAAGCACCACCGCCGTGCAGATGTCGCCAAAAATGAAATGGCAGTCGCGGTCGTGCCAGCAGTGATGGGCTGACGTGATTTCCGGGTTCACCACCAGCACGGCGCGGGCGTTGCCACTGAGGATGGCGTTGGCGGCCTGCGCCATGCCGAAGGTTGCCGAAGAGCAGGCGACATTCATGTCGAAACCGTGGCCGGCAATACCCAGCGCGTGCTGGATTTCGATGGCCATGGCTGGATAGGCGCGCTGCATGTTGGATGCGGCGCAGATCACCATATCGATGTCGTCGGCTGTCTTGCCGGCGGCGGCCAGGGCCTGACGGGCAGCGGCAACGGCCACTTCGGCCATCAGTGACAATTCGTCGTCGGCGCGCGGGATGAAGCGCGGGCGCAGGCGTTGTGGATCAAGAATGCCGGATTTTTCGAGGACATGGCGGTATTTGATGCCGGATGCCTTTTCGATGAATTCGACGCTGGATTCAAGCAGCGGCGCGCTGCTGCCTGCCGCAATGGCGTCGGCATTGCGCCGGTTTTCCTCGGCCACATACTGGTTGAATGCCTGTACCAGTTCTTCGTTGCTGATGCGTGCTTGAGGAACGAACAGACCGCTTCCGCTGATGGCAACTGACTGCATGGGCGTGCTTTCTGGAGGAATGATCAAGGTGCAGGACAGGCTGGGCAGCGGGATCAAACGCCCGCGAGCTGGCCGTGGTGGCGTAGAAAATCGGTGATGGCCGGTGCCGGCATCGGCCGGGCATACAGATAACCCTGGAAACGGTCACACTGCAGTTCGCGCAGACGGCTGGCCTGTACTTCGGTTTCTATGCCTTCGGCGACCGTATCCAGTCCCAGGGTGTTGGCCATGCTGATGGTGGTGGCACAGATGGCCGCGTCGTTGTCGTTGATTTCGATGTCGCGCACGAAGGAGCGGTCGATTTTCAGCGTATCGATGGGCAGCCGACGCAGATAGGACAACGAGGAATAGCCGGTACCAAAATCATCCATCGCCAGCCGGATGCCCAGGGCGCTGAGCTGACGCAGTTGCTCGATGCAGAAGTCGGGATCTTCCATCACCATCGATTCGGTGATTTCCAGTTCCAGATCCTTGCCTGTCAGACCGTGGCGACTGAGGGCATCGCTGACCGTGGTGAGCAGTTCACTCTGGTGCAATTGCTGGGTGGATAGATTGATCGCCACGCGAATATCGTGAATGCCGGCATCGCGCCAGCCAGCAAGGAGGCGACAGGATTCGTCGATCACCCAGGCGCCGACGTCGCTGATCAGGTGCATTTCTTCGGCAATCGGGATGAAGCGTCCCGGCTCGATCAGACCGCTGTCCGGATGATGCCAGCGTATCAGGGCTTCCAGGCTGGTGACTCGGCCATCCTGGGCATTGATCTGTGGCTGGAAGTACAGCTCGAACTGCTGCTCGGTCAGGGCGGTACGCAGCGCATTGCCAACATGCAGGCGCTCGCGAATCGCTTCGTCCAGTTCGCGACGGAAGAAGCGCGTGCAGTTGCGCCCCTGGCGCTTGGCTTCGCGCGTGGCCAGGTCGGCGGCCACCAGCAGGGTTTCGGCGCTGTCTGCATCATCGGGATAGAGCGCAATGCCGATGCTGGCGGTCACATGCAGCGTGTGCTGTTCGATGATGAAAGACTCGCGCAGCACTTCATGCACTGCATCGGCAAGGCGCACCGCTTCGGCTGCTGCTGGCTGGTCATTGACGATGACGATGAATTCATCCGCGCTCATGCGGGCGGCAAAGTCATCGCCTTCAAGCAGGGTTTGCAGACGCTGCGAGACGCTGCGCAATAGTTGGTCACCAACGCTGGGCCCCAGCGTATCGTTGATGACATCGAAGCGATCCAGGTCGATGTGCAGCATGGCGAACTGGCTGTGCTGCTGTTTTGCCCGGGCAATGGGCTTGTGGATCAGATTGAACAGGCCGGCTCGACTGGGCAGGTCGGTCAGTTTGTCATTGAACGACAGATGCTGTACTTCCTTGCGGGTTTCCCGGTGGCTGTCCAGTTCATTGCGCAATGCGGAAGCCATGAGTTTCAGACGGTTGTTGCTGGCCAATATTTCGCGTACCACCAGATACAGTGCCAGCAGTACCAAAAAGATGTAACCGTAGTTGCCGAAATAGACGAATCGCAGCGTGCCGGTTTCGATCAGACCGCCCAAGGCGGTTGACAGAATCAGGACTAGCAGACCCAGGCTGATGACCAGGCTGCCGGTGCGGTCTTCCTTGGCATAAGGAATTGCGGCGCGGTAAAACCCCCAGAAAAACAGGGCAAAGAAAGTTGCGCGCCCGATCAGGGAGGAATTGCTGAGTTCACCGCGCAGCATCTGCAAACGCTCGCCCCATGGAAACGTCAGGATGACCGAATGGTATTCACCGACAAAGCGGCCGCCAGGCGGCATCTGTATGGTCAGGGTCATCATGATGGCAAACAGCACGCCCGAGATGGTCAAAAAAGCCCGCCAATGCCGCAGACGGGTATAGATGACCAGAAAGCCGATCAGCGCATACATCTGCCCGGTTGACCAGGCGTTTTGCCAGCGCTGCGCGTCGGTGGCGGTCTGCAGATCGGGCGCAACATGAAAATTGGCGTGTGCCAGCTGGCTGCCGACCGAGGCCACACACATTGCCGCCAGCCACCAGATGCCACGGATGCGAATACCGGAAAGAGCAACCACGATGCAGACCAGTGCGGCAAAAGCCGCAAAGCCGGCGGAAAGGTGATATGCAGCGATCAGTGGTCCGGGGACGATGCCAAGAGTCATGGTCTGACAGATTCTCAGGGAAACGCCATTTTAATCTGTATATACCAAAAGATATATCAACAGAACTGTTGGCAGGCGTGCAGCATACACTACATCCATGTCAACGATTCATGACGATTTGCTGAAAGCGGGGCAACCGGGCTGCTTTCGTGCGCATCCTGTCTGACGGCAGTGGTCGCGTCAGGCGGGGTGCGTGGAGAGGGTGAATGCGGCGTTGCGGGGAATGGAAAATCCGGCGCATGTGATTGCGCTGTCAGTTTTCCTCACGGCTGACCAGACCGTGCTCGACTGCATACACTGCGGCTTGCACGCGCGAGAGCAGATTGAGTTTCTTGAGGATGTTCTGCACGTGGATCTTGACCGTGCTTTCGGCCAGTTCCAGGCTGCGGGCGATTTCCTTGTTGCTTGCGCCACGCGCCAGAAAACCGAGGATTTCGCGCTCGCGTGGCGACAGTTTGTCCTTGTCTGCGGCAGCCGGTGCGCTCGGTGGCGCGCTGACGGTTTTCATCAGTTTGCTGGTCATCTGCGGCGACATCACCGAATCGCCGTCCAGTGTGCTGTGAATGGCCCGCACCAGAAAATCGGTTTCGATGTTCTTCAGCAGGTAGCCGTGGGCACCGGCGCGCAAGGCTTGCAGCAGATCATCGACGTCTTCGGAAACGGTGAGCATCAGCACGCGGGCCGTCGGTGCTTCGTCGATCACCAGGCTGACCGCTTCGCGACCGGTCATGCCCGGCATGTGCAGATCGAGCAGCACCACGTCCGGCTGCAGCGTCTTGGCGCGCTTGATGCCTTCCAGCGCATTGCCGGCTTCACCGACGACTTCAAAGCCCGGTTGGCGCTGCAGTAGCGCCTTGATGCCACTGCGGAACAGGGTGTGATCGTCAATCAGCAGGATGCGGATGCGGGAGGTTTCGCTCATGGTCACAGGTTTTCTCGCGGCAGGTACAGACTCACGCGCGTACCTTTGCCCAGCGTCGATTCTATTGTGAACTGGCCACCGATACGATGCGCCCGCTCCCGCATGATCTTGAGGCCGACATGCAGATCGCCATCATCACGACGCTGGCTGGTATCGAAGCCACGACCGTTGTCTTCGACACGTATGACAGGGTTGTCGCCGCGTTCGATGCTGACCCTGACCTGGCTGGCCTGGGCATGTTTGCGGATGTTCGACAGGGCTTCCTGCACGATGTGGAGAATCTGGATGGCGTTCTGGGTGGCGATTTCCCGTTCATTGCCCGAGCGTTCGAGGACAGTGGCGATGCCGGTCTGGCCTTCGAATTTTTCGAGGGCGCTGGCGATGGCTGTCTCGACGTTGCCGGCAACTACCCGGGTGCGGAAATGCACCAGCAGTTCGCGCACATCGTCATAGCTCTCCTGAATGCCTTCGCGGATGCTCGCCAGTTCGTCGAAAGCTTCCTGCATGTCGGCGCGGCGCAGCGAATCCTGCAACATCTGCGTCTGGATGTTGAGAAAGGCCAGTGACTGGGCAATGCTGTCGTGCAGTTCCTGGGCCAGCAGGTTGCGCTCTTCGGAAACCGCCATTTCCTTTTCGCGCTCAACCAGACGCTGGTTTTCGATGGCCACGCCCAGATGCTGGCCGACGGTTTCCAGCAGGCGCACTTCGTTTTCGGTCAGTGTCCGCGAGGTGCGAAAAAACAGGTTGAAGACGCCCAGGGTCTGGTTCTTGGCGCTGATCGGAATCGCCACCATGGCGGCAAAACCTTCACGGTCGCGGCAGGCCAGCGCTACGCCGCGATCGGGTTCCGGCTGCAAGGCCAGTATCGAGGACACAGGCTGACCGCTGCTGGCCGCGCCGCCACACAGGCAGTCGGCAATCGGTATACAGCCTTCGCAGCGCAGAAAATCTTCCGACAGGTTGCGATGCACGCCGATGCGCATGTTCTGTCCGCCGTCTTCGACAAAACGCACCAGTCCGGCCTGGGCATCGAGCAGCGCCATCACTTTGTCGAGTACTTCATGGCAGGCCACATCGCGCGCCACCGGTACGCTCAGATAGGCAGCCACTTCGTAGAGCAAGGTCAGCTCGCGGTGCTTGATTTCGATGTCGCGGGTTTTTTCCTCGACCCGCTGTTCCAGCTGGCCGTAGATGTCTTCCAGACGGTCGGCCATGGCGTTGAAACCCTGGCCGAGTTCGCCGAACTCATCCTTGCGGCGCACTTTCAGGCGTACCCGGAAATCCGCTTCGCTCATGCGGCGGATACCGTCGCGCATTTCTTCCAGCGGGCGGATCACCATCACGAAGAAGAAGGTGATCAACAAGGCCGTGCCGATCATCGCCAGCACGATCAGGCCGATCTGCAGCAGCCGCAGCCAGGTGGCGCTGCGCGTGCCGCTGACTTCGACCGCCGCTACCAGCTGATTGACGTGAGAAACAAATTGTTCGACCGAAGCGCGGTAGTGCAGCAGATGCACGGCGCGCTGGTCCTGGGACAGCTGCAACATGCTTTCAATGCGCGGCCGCATTTCCTGATCCCATTCGCTGCGCATCTGCCGCACCAGTTGCTGGATCCCGGCTTCTCTGGGCAGGAACAGTGGCCGCGCCGGATTGCCCTGTTCGAGATCGCGCATGACATGTTCGAAAGTCACCACTTCCTTGGTGACGCTGGCTTTCAGGGCTTCTTCTTCCTGCGCCGTGATAGGCGAGCGCGACAGCAGGAAGACGATGCGGTAAGTGCGCATGCGCTGGCTGCCGGCGTCATTGATCGCCGCCGCATTGCCTTCCAGCTGCCAGGAAAGATAGAGCGTCAGGCCAATGGCAATCAGGGCGACCAGAAAAAAGGCCACCAGGATGCCGATGATGCGGGTGCTCAGTTTTTGGAACATGGCGGCGCAATGAAACGGACAGGATCGAGCAAGAGCTGTCCTATCCTACTCCGCCTGGCCGCCGGCCAGGCGGTTGCCTGTGTTGCCTGTGGCGGTCAGGCCGGCCGGCGCTTGGTGCGCACGATCTGGTAAGCGCGGCCAAGATAGCTGATGGGAGCGCTCCAGACATGCACCAGACGGGTGAAGGGGAAGAACAGAAAGACCGACATGCCGAGGAAGATGTGCAGCTTATAGACGCCATCCACACCCAGCAGCAATTCGGGCTGGGGATGCAGATAGACGATGCTTTGCACCCAGTCGGCCAGTTTGATCATCACTTCGGCATCACCGTGGTTGGCATGGCTGATCGAAGTGGGAATGGTCAGCAGGCCAATTGCCACGGTCAGCAGCAGCCAGCCGATGATCCAGGTATCGCTGCGCCGTGATGTGATGCGCACGCGGGGGTTGGTCAGGCGGCGCATGAACAGCATCGCGGCACCGATCACGCACAGCCCGCCAAAGACACTGCCGGCGAGGATGGCGATCCATTGGTGAGCCAGATCCGACAGGCCGATGCCGGTGAAAACGGCATGTGGCGTGAGCAGGCCGACCAGATGGCCGCCGAACAGGCCCAGCACGCCGTAGTGGAAAAGGTTGCTGGCCACGCGCATGCCGCCTTTGGACAGCAGCTGGCTGGAATCGCTTTTCCAGGTGTATTGGGCGTAATCGAAGCGCAGCCAGCTACCCAGCAGAAAGACAGTCAGGGCGAGGTAGGGATAAACGCCGAAAACGAGGTTGTGCAAATAATTGTCCATGGAATTCTCCGTGATACGTGAGGCATATTGAGTGTTGAGCCTGGCTTCGGTAGCGAATTCAAGCCGAGCATGGGCGATTGAGGGCGGGAGGGCTGCTCCAATCCACCGGAGGATCGAAATCGCCGTCGTCGAGCAGAGGGTCGGTTTTGATGTCCGGCGTCGGATCGACCTGTTCAGCCGAGGCGGCCAGCAACTGGCTGCGCGCTTCGATCAGCTCGATCAGCACGGCATAGCGGCTGCCCGCTTCTTGCAGATTGACGCGCAACTGGCGCAGCACCTTGGTCCAGCCCGACAGAAACAGGCGGGCTTCGTCAGCATCCAGCAGGCTGACGAATTCCATCATCAGCGGCAGGTAATCCGGGATTTCCTTGGCATCCTCGCTGATGTTGAGGCCGAATTCCTTGTAGTACTCGCCCAGGTCGATCAGCGCCGGGCCACGGTTCTTGTCCTCGCCGATCAAATGATGGGTCAGGTGCAGGCTGTGCTCGGGCACCATGTCGAAAGTGCGCACATATTCTTCTTCCAGTGCCAGCGGTTGCTGCAGGCACTGGGCGTCGAACTGATCGAGCAGAGCGGCCAGTGCGCTGCGCTCTTCCGGGCTGATGTCGTCAGCGCCGACAACGGCGGCACGGATTTCCGGCAGGGCGGCGCGCAGCTCGGCATTCGGGTATTCGAGCAGGGATGAAACGATACGATAGAACATCATGGCGTTCTCCTTGGCGATCAACGTTCATCGGCCAGCGGCGCCGGCTCGCGTGGTTCCATGGATTCCTTGCGGCGACGCGGGAACAGCGTGATCTTGCTGACCCCTTCCGATGCGTTATTGCCGAAACTGAAACCATTCTGACCCTGGAAGCCGTGGTAATCCTCCTCCGTCAGTTCGGCATGGCCGGTGGGGATGACGAAGCGGTCTTCGTAGTTGGCAATCGCCAGCAGCTGATACATGTCCTGCGCCTGCTGGGCCGTCAGGCCAACTTTCTGCAAGGCCCGGGTATCGGCTTCGCCTTCAACGTGGATCGAGCGCTGGTAGGAACGCATCGCCATCATCTTGGCAATCGCATCGAAAATCGGCTGTTCCTGGCCGGCGGTGAGCAGATTGGCCAGATATTGCAGCGGCAGACGCAGCGCATCGGCGCGCGGAATCACACCGTCCGGCTCGGTGGGCAGCTGGCCCTGGTCGATGGCCGATTGTACGGGCGAGAGCGGCGGCACATACCAGACCATGGGCAGGGTGCGGAACTCAGGGTGCATGGGGAAAGCGATTTTCCACTCCATCGCCATTTTCCAGATCGGCGAACGGCGGGCAGCATCGATCCAGTCCTCCGGCACACCATCACGGCGGGCGGCCTTGATCACTTCCGGATCATTGGGATCGAGGAAGATGCTGCGATGGGCTTCGTAAAGATCCTGCACGTTTTCCATCGAGGCCAGTTCTTCGATGCGGTCAGCGTCATACAGCATGATGCCGTTGTAACGAATACGGCCAACGCAGGATTCCGAGCAGACGGTGGGCATACCGGATTCAACACGCGGATAGCAGCCGATACATTTTTCGGCCTTGCCCGATTCCCAGTTGTAGTACACCTTCTTGTAGGGGCAGGAGGAAATGCACTGCCGCCAGCCACGGCATTTGTCCTGATCGACCAGCACAATGCCATCTTCCTCGCGCTTGTAGATCGAACCAGAGGGGCAGGCCGCCACGCAGGCCGGGTTGAGGCAGTGGTTGCACATGCGCGGCAGATACATGTGGAAAGTATTTTCGAACTGCGAATAGATCTGCTTTTGCAGCCCTTGCATGTTCACATCCTTGGCGCGCTTGTCGTACTCGCCGGCCAGGTCGTCTTCCCAGTTGGGGCCCCACTCGATCTTGTCCATTTTCTCGCCGGTGATCTGCGAGACGGGACGGGCCGTGGGCGCGGCTTCGGACAGCGGCGCATTCTGCAGACGGGCGTAGTCGAACGTGAACGGCTCGTAGTAGTCGTCGATTTCCGGCATGTCCGGGTTGCTGAAGATATTGGCCAGTCGCGACAGCTTGCTGCCCGAGCGCAGTTGCAGCTTGCCATTGACCAGCTCCCAGCCGCCTTTCCAGATCTCCTGGTTTTCCCAGTTCTTCGGATAGCCAATGCCGGGCTTGGATTCGACGTTGTTGAACCAGGCGTATTCAACGCCCTTGCGGTTGGTCCAGACATTCTTGCAGGTCACCGAGCAGGTATGGCAGCCGATGCACTTGTCGAGGTTGAAGACCAGCGCGAATTGTGCGCGAACTTTCATGTGTTTCTCCTTGCGGAATACGTATGCCGTATGCAGTGTTCAATGTAGGGAAGCCGCGCTTGCTGTGCTGCGGCTCCCCGCTCATAGGTTGTGCCGAGCAACTCAGCGTGGGCCGATGCCCGGTGGGTTGCGTTCGCCTTCGCGCTTGGCGGTCAAGGGCCGCTCCAGCCAATCGACATCCTTGTTCTCGATCTTGTGCACCACCACGAATTCATCGCGCTGGGTGCCCACCGTGCCGTAGTAGTTGAAGCCGTAAGCCAACTGGGCATAGCCGCCGATCATGTTGGTCGGCTTGACCACCACCCGGGTGACCGAGTTGAGAATGCCGCCGCGCTTGCCGGTCGATGGCGAGCCAGGCACATTCACGATTTTTTCCTGGGCGTGATACATCAGCGCCATGCCACGCGGCACACGTTGCGACACCACCACGCGGGCGACCGTCGCGCCATTGCCATTGACGGCCTCCACCCAGTCGTTGTCTTCCAGGCCGATGCTCTTGGCGTCGTCCTCGGCAATCCAGAAGTAAGGACCGCCACGGAACAGATTCAACATGCGCAGGTTGTCCTGATAGGTCGAGTGGATGCCCCACTTCGAGTGCGGCGTGATCCAGTTGAGCACCAAATGCGGCTTGGCCTTGACGGCCGCCGGCGCAGCTTCGATGGCCTTCATGTCCAGCCCCGGCCGGAAGGCGCAGAAGCCTTCGCCGAAATCCAGCATCCATTCATGGTCCTGATAGAACTGGGCCCGGCCGGTCAGCGTGCGGAAAGGAATGTGTTCGTGGATATTGGTGTAGCCAGCGGTGTAGGAGACGGTTTCCGACTCGAGACCCGACCAGGTCGGCGCGGTGATGATCTTGCGCGGCTGGGCCTGGATGTCACGGAAAGTGATCTTGTCCTCGTG
>JAHRWT010000009.1 GCA_019105045.1 Sterolibacterium sp. | reverse complement strand
TGAAGGTCTGGTAGTCGCCATCGACGCATTCCATCATGCGATGGCGCAAAAGACCGGTTTTGTCCTGCGCCAGGAGCTCATCCCAATAGCTGCCCCAGACGAGCTTGATGACATTCCAGCCGGCCCCACGGAAGTCGGCCTCCAGCTCCTGGATGATCTTGCCATTGCCGCGCACCGGGCCGTCGAGGCGTTGCAGATTGCAATTCACCACGAAAATCAGGTTGTCGAGATTTTCACGCGCGGCCATGCTGATTTCGCCCATGGATTCCGGCTCGTCCATTTCGCCATCACCCATGAAAGCCCAGACCTTGCGCTGACCATGCACGGCCGGATCGAGATGGCCGCGACACATCATGTATTTCAGGAAACGCGCCTGATAAATCGCCTGCAAGGGGCCCAGCCCCATCGACACCGTGGGAAATTTCCAGAATTCCGGCATCAGCCAGGGGTGAGGGTACGACGGCATTCCCTTGCCGCTGACATCGTGGCGGAAGTGATCGAGCTGTTCTTCAGATAGCTGCCCCAGCAAAAAAGCGCGAGCGTACAGACCCGGCGAGGAATGGCCCTGAAAATACACCAGATCGCCGCCATGCGTATCGGTGGGCGCATGCCAGAAATGATTGAAGCCAACATCGAACAAGGTGGCGGCGGAAGCGAAGCTGGCGATATGACCGCCGATGCCTGGCGCGCGCCGGTTGGCACGCATCACCATGGCAAGAGCATTCCAGCGGATATAGCTGCGGATGCGCGCTTCGATGGCGTAATCACCGGGCGCGGCGATCTGCTTGTCCACCGGAATGGTGTTGATGTAATCGGTATTGGCGCTGTAGGGAATGTTGATGCCCGCCCGACGCGCCTGGCCAATCATCTGCTCGATCAGAAAGTGGGCCCGCTGCGGGCCTTCGCGTTCGATGACGGCACTCAGGGCATCCAGCCATTCCCGGGTTTCCGTCGCATCAGCATCAACAGGCAGGCCATTGTGATCTTGTGGCTCAATGGTCATGGACATTGCGACTCCTCATTATGTAAGGAAGCTCTGCACGGATCGCTCCGCCGCATCCACCTGCGAATTTGACGTGGTCTGCGACGTTGCCCGGTTTCGCAAAAACGCCACCTTGCGGCAACTTTGCACCTTGCATCCCACACCCACCCGCAGCGTCTGCTGACCGGCCCGATTCGTGC
Organism: Sterolibacterium sp.; assembly: GCA_019105045.1. Lineage (GTDB taxonomy): Bacteria > Pseudomonadota > Gammaproteobacteria > Burkholderiales > Rhodocyclaceae > Sterolibacterium. Next base: position 21,850 of record JAHRWT010000009.1, on the reverse strand, counting down.
AGAACTTCCGCAAGGATCGATATTGCAGCAACAGACAGGAACAGTTTAGTCCGATTACCCTGCCTGCCGGCAATAGCGAAAGTGATTGTCTCGCAAATTGCGGGCCGGCAATCAATATATCGCATCATGGAAAAACAATCCATGATGCGCGATAAAGTTATGTGATGATGTGCCGTAACAATCACTTCAAGCCGACCACTGACCGGCTTGCAAGGCCATTCCATTTGCATCAAACGAAATTCAACTTTAGTGGTAGAGTGCGGGGCCGTCTGCACATCAACGAATCTGCTTCGCTTTGAATGAAATCACCCCGCAATCCCGCGCCCGCTACTGTTGACGTGAATGCCACCAACCTTCAGCAATCTGCTGGACAAAATCAACAGCTGCCCTGGTACAAATCCATCAAAACCCGGGTGACCCTGTTTACCCTGACGATCTTCCTCATCGTCATCTGGACGCTGACTCTTCATGCCAGCCGGGCCTTGCGCGAGGATATGACGCATTTCCTCAGCGAGCAGCAATTGTCGGTTGCTTCCATTCTTGCCAATACCGTCAACCAGCAAATGAGCAACCGGTTGGAGGATTTGCGCATCACCGCCGCGCTCATCACGCACCTGCAGGCAGACGATGTCGCCGCCATCCAGCAACAGCTGGATAACATGAAAATCCTGCGACGTCAGTTCAACGGCGGCGTTTTTATTGCCACCGCAGACAAAACGATCATCGCTCAGGTGGATGCCGGCCACAGCCCCCTGCTTGCAGACACCGGCGACAGCGATATCATCGCCCAGGTGCTGGCCAGTGGTCAGCCCCATATCAGCGCACCCATCCTGAATGAACAGCTGGACGACCCCAGCCTCCACATGGCCGTCCCGATACGCGATGCCGAGGGACACGTCATCGGCGCCGTGGGGGGCATCATCCACCTGGCCACAACCAATTTTCTCGACCAGATCAGCCATGGTCATCCGGGCAAGGGCGATGACTATCTGCTGGTCGACCCGGCACACCGGCGCATCTTGGCCGCCACAGACAAACGGCGCACCATGGAGCCCAGCCCGCCTGCAGAGCAGTTTCCGGAAATCGCCCGCTTCCTTGCCGGCGAGGAAGGCTCGGCCATATTCACCAATCCGCGCGGGGTCGAAGTCCTGCAATCAGTGCGGCGCGTGCCTGTCGCCGGCTGGTATGTCGCCGTCGCCCTGCCGACCAGTGAAGCATTTGCGCCTATCCACGAGTTGCAACGGCGTATGCTGATCTCCGCCCTGCTGCTCAGTCTGCTGGCCAGCGGGCTGACCTGGTGGATGCTGCGTCGCCAGCTCTCGCCGATCTTCGACACCCTGCAAACCCTGACGACCCTGTCCAGAAACCCCGATCGCGCCACCTTGATGCAGCCCCTGTCTGCCAGCCGCAACGATGAAATCGGCCAACTGATTGGCGGCTTCAATCAGTTGCTGCATACGCTGGGCGAAAGGGAAACCGAACTGTATGCCAGCAACGCCCGACTCAAGGAGGCGCAACGGATTTCCCATATCGGCAGCTGGGCATACGACACGGCCACCGGGCGTCTGGACTGGACCGAGGAAGCCTCTCATATTTTTGGACTGGACCCGCAAAACCCGCATCCCACTTACGCAGAATTCACCTGCGTGATACACCCCGAAGACCGCGAGAAACTGGAAATGGCTTATTTCCAGGCCATCCAGGAACGCACGATTTTTGAACTGGACCACCGTCTGCTGCTGCCGGATGGCCGCATCAAATGGGTGCGCGAACACGGCCTGGCCGAATTCGATGCCGACGGCAACGCCCTGCGCACCCTTGGCACCGTGCAGGACATCACTGCCCAAAAACAGGCTGAAACCGAACTGCGCATTGCCGCCGCCGCCTTTGAATCACAACTGGGCATTGTCGTGACCGATGCACAATGGATCATCCAGCGCGTCAATCCGGCCTTCACACGGATCACCGGCTACAGTGTCGACGAAGCCATTGGCCAAACGCCCCACCTGGTGCGCTCGTCACGGCACAGCGATGAGTTCTACGACACGGTCTGGCAGAGCGTCCATACCACCGGCAGCTGGGAAGGCGAAGTCTGGCACCGCAACAAGCAAGGGCATGACTATCCAAGCTGGTTGACCATCACCGCCGTCAAGGATGCCCAAGGCACCGTCACCCATTATGTTGGCGCGCAACAAGACATCAGTGACCGCAAATACGCCGAAGAACGCATCCATCAACTGGCTTACTTCGACCAGCTGACCGGGCTGCCCAACCGCACCCTGCTGCTCGACCGGCTCCGCCAGGCCATCGCCGGTGCGGCGCGCAGCCAGGAGCTGGGCGCACTGCTGTTCATCGATCTGGACAAGTTCAAGGCGCTCAACGACAGCCTCGGCCACGACAAAGGCGACCTGCTGCTCCAGCAGGCAGCCCAGCGTCTGGCCGCCTGCGTGCGCGGATGCGATACAGTGGCGCGCCTGGGCGGCGATGAATTCATCATCATGCTGACCAATCTGAGCAGCAAGACGCAGGATGCCGCGCACCACGCCGAAGTCATCGGTGAAAAGATCCTCGCTGAACTCAACCGCCACTACCTGCTTGACGGCACGATCTTCTACAGCACGGCGAGTATCGGCATTACGGTCTTTGGGCAAAAAAACAACCATATCGACACCTTGCTCAAGCAGGCCGATCTGGCCATGTACCGAGCCAAGGCGAACGGTCGCAACACGCTGCATTTCTTCGATCCGGAAATGGAAGCCGAAACGCTCAACCGCGTCCAGCTGGAAAATGATCTGCATCAGGCGCTGGAAAAACAGCAATTCCAGCTGCACTATCAGGCCCAGATGAGTGGTGGCGTGCTGGTCGGCTCGGAAGCCCTGGTGCGCTGGTTGCATCCCCATCGCGGCCTGATTCCGCCGGATGAGTTCATCCCTCTGGCCGAAGAAACCGGACTGATCCTGCCACTGGGCAACTGGGTGCTGGAAACGGCCTGCAAGCAGCTGGTGCAATGGGCAAAAAATCCGGAAATGAACCACTTGAGCATTGCCGTGAATGTCAGCGCCCGACAATTTCGCAAGCCTGATTTCGTTGAACAGGTCAGCAACATCCTGTCACTGACCGGCGCCAATCCGAAACGCCTCAAACTCGAACTGACAGAAAGTCTGCTGGTAGAAGATGTCGAGGAAGTCATCGAAAAAATGCGCGCCCTGAAAACCATCGGCGTGGGCTTCGCCCTGGATGACTTCGGCACGGGTTATTCGTCGCTGTACTACCTCAAGCACCTGCCTTTCGACCAGATGAAAATCGATCGCTCATTCGTGCGCGATATTCTGGATGACACCAACGATGCCACCATTGCCCGTACCATCGTCACCCTGGCGCAAAGCCTCGGTCTGGGCGTGATTGCCGAAGGCGTGGAAAACCAGGCACAGCTCGACTTTCTTGCCGAACTGCATTGTCACGCCTACCAGGGCTATTACTTTGGCCGCCCGCTGCCCATCGATGAATTCGAGGAATACGCGCTGGGTTATTGAATCGAGCACACAACAGACCACCGCAGCGGAACGATTCGCGCGCCGCTTCCCAAGGTAAAATCCGACTTTTGATCCGCCGTGGTCTGTGCCCTGCCCTGCAGACCGGCCATGCCCGCCTCCCTGATATCGATCATCTGCCCCATGACTACTGCCCATATCATCGACGGCAATGCCCTTGCCGCCACCGTCCGCGAGCAACTTGCCGAACATGCTGCAAAACTCCGACAACAGGGGGTCTCTCCCTGCCTGGCCGTGATTTTGGTGGGTGAAGACCCTGCTTCCGCCGTGTATGTGCGCAACAAGGTGCAGGCCTGCGAAAAGGCCGACATCCGCTCGCTGAAGGATGTCTATGCGGCGGACGTCGATCCGGCCACGGTGATGCGCCGCATCGCCGAACTGAACGCCGATCCGTCGGTCCATGGCATCCTGGTGCAGCTCCCCTTGCCGCCCCAGTTCGACAGCGATGCCGTGCTGGAAGCGATTGCACCGGCCAAGGACGTCGATGGTTTTCATGCCGAAAACGTCGGCGCCCTGATGCAGGGTATGCCGCGCTTCATTCCCTGCACGCCCTATGGTGTGATGAAAATGCTGGACGCCGCCGGTGTGCCACTGAAAGGCGCGGAAGCGGTGATCGTCGGCCGCAGCAACATCGTCGGCAAGCCGATGGCCATGCTGCTGCTGGCGGCCGGCTGCACGGTCACCGTCTGTCATTCGCAAACGCGCGATCTGGCTTTTCATACCCGGCGCGCCGACATCCTCGTCGCCGCCGTGGGCCGGCCACGCATGATTACCGGCGAAATGATCAAACCGGGTGCGACGGTGATCGACGTGGGCATCAATCGTCTGCCGGCCGCCGAAGGCGGCAAGCTATGCGGTGATGTGGATTTTGCCAGCGCCAGCCAGGTCGCCGGTTTCATCACACCGGTGCCCGGTGGCGTCGGACCGATGACCATCACCATGTTGCTGGCCAACACCATCGAAGCGGCCGAGCGCAGTCTTTGATCTTTGATTTCCTGAAATACAAACAAGGATAGGTAATGGATACTCAACCTCTGGTCGGCATTCTCATGGGCTCGGACAGTGACTGGCCGGTACTGCGCGCAGCCGGCGAAACACTCAAGGAATTCGGCATTCCCTATGAAGCGCGCGTGCTGTCTGCCCATCGCACGCCGGACGAAGCACTCGACTATGCGGCGACAGCGACCGGGCGCGGCATTCAGGTCCTGATCGGTGCGGCCGGTGGCGCGGCCCACCTGGCCGGTGTGCTGGCCGCCAAGACCACCCTGCCGGTACTTGCCGTGCCGATGGATTCGGCACTGCAGGGACTGGATTCGCTGCTCTCCATGGTGCAGATGCCCGGCGGCATCCCGGTTGCCACGTTTGCCATCGGCAAGGCCGGCGCGACCAATGCGGCGCTGTTTGCGGTGTCCATCCTGGCGCTGAATGACGCCAGAACGGCAGAAAAACTGGCCGACTTCCGCGCCCGCCAGAAAGCCAAGGTACTGGCCAAGACCGTAGACTTGCCGTGATGTCCCTGGGCCGCAATCTGGAAGCTGCCGTTGCGGCCCTGCAAGCCGGCGAGCTGGTCGTCTTTCCGACCGAGACGGTGTACGGCCTGGGTGCGGATGCCCGCAATCCCGCCGCCGTCGCCAAAATCTTTGCCGCCAAGGGCCGCCCCGCCGATCACCCCTTGATCGTCCACCTGCCCGGTGTCGATGCCATGATTCACTGGGCGCGCGACATTCCACCCGCGGCCTGGCAATTGGCAACGGCTTTCTGGCCTGGGCCACTCACCCTCATTCTCAAGCGCCAGCCGCATGTTGCCGATGCCGTGACCGGGGGCCAGGATACCGTGGGCCTGCGGGTACCGGATCACCGGCTGGCACTGGCGCTGCTGCGTGCCTTCGACGATGCCCAGGGCAATGTTGGCACCGGGCTGGCGGCGCCGTCGGCCAATCGCTTCGGTCGCATCAGCCCGACCACGGCCGCCCATGTGCGGGCAGAACTGGGCGAACAGATCAAACGCATTCTGGATGGCGGGCCATGCCCGGTAGGCATCGAATCCACCATCGTCGATCTGTCCGGCACCCAGCCACGCATCCTGCGCCCCGGCGCCATCACACGCCAGGCACTGGAACAAGTGCTGGGACAAGCACTGACGGAAACGGCGACAACATCCGCCAGCACCCCACGGGTTTCCGGCTCGCTGGCCGCCCACTACGCGCCGCGCACACCGCTGCGCCTGGTTCACTCAACCGAATTGCCCGCTGCACTGGCGGAAGCAACGCTGGCCGGTCAGCGTTGCGGCGTACTGGCCCGACAGACTCCTGCACCGGCGCCGCTACCCGACAACTGCCGCTGGCTGCAGATGCCCGAGCAGTCAGCAGATTACGCCCAGACGCTGTATGCCACCTTGCGGCGCTGCGACGAGGCCCGCACCGCGGACGACACCCACGGCACCCAGGACACGACCGGCCTGCTGGATCTCATCCTGGTGGAAGCGCTGCCGGATGACGAGAGCTGGCAAGCGATCAATGACCGCTTGCAACGTGCAGCCCGTGGCTCGGGATCAGCCGGAGCTTCAGCGGCATACGCAGACTCAGAAGCGGGCTGAAAGCCCCAGAGTCACCAGATCGATATCGGTGCGGCCTGTCGTATCCGCCTTGCCGACCTTGCTGAAACGTTCGGCCTCAAAGCGCATGCCCAGCGTTTCATTCAGGCGATAACTGGCGCCCACACCAAGGTTGGGCGACCATTTGGTTGCCGTGCTGTTCCTGGCCGCACCAAATGGATTGTGCTTAATATTGAACGGCAGGCGCTCGTAGCTGTCATTGGTTTGCAGCTTTGCCTGCATCATGCCCACCTTGCCAAACAGCGACCATTCATCATCCAGCGGCAGAATGCCCACGCCGGCGATGTTCCAGCCCTTGCCACGCGCTTCACGGCGGGCGGGCTCGTAAGTCGTCGTAATGTCACCGAGAACCCCTGGCCAGGGAGACGGTGTCAGTGTGGAATACGAAGTGGTGTAGGTCAGCCGGCCAAGATCGACAAAGCCGCCTTCAACGGCAAAATTCGGAGTGAATTCATAGCCCAGTTGCAGCTTGTAGCCATGTCCCGCAGAGCTCACGCCAGAATCGATCTGGCTCAGATTCGGCAAGGCTGTCCGGATGATGTTGTCGGTGCTGTCGATCATCGGCTGATCCGCCACCCGGGTGCTGCCATACGCCGCAACAAAATACATGCTGCCTGCCAGTTCCAGCGCATGAGCGGCAGGCGAGGACACCCACAGAAACACGCTGATGACACTGGCAGCACGGGCAAAACGAACAAAGTGGGGCTTCATCAAGGGCTCCGCAGGCTTGAAAAGCGCGATCTTACCAAACCGGCCCCCGGCTGGATACCATGCTCTTGCGAGCTAGCCTCCTGAAAAGAAAAAAATTTTCAGGTTTTCCGCTTTGACGGCAAACGCGGTGCATGTATAATGGCCGGCCCTTAGCAGCAACTTTTCAACTGGAGTCCATCATGTATGCGGTCATAAAAACCGGCGGCAAGCAGTATCGCGTCACCGCTGGCGAAAAACTCAAAATAGAACAGATACCGGCTGATGTGGGCGCAGAAATCACTCTGGATCAAGTCCTCATGGTTGGCGAAGGCGAAAGTGTCAAGATCGGCACGCCCGTTCTCGCCGGCGCCAAGGTGACTGCCACAGTGGTTGCGCACGGTCGCCACCCCAAGGTCAAGATTTTCAAGATGCGCCGCCGCAAGCATTATCAGAAGCGTCAGGGCCATCGCCAGAACTACACTGAAATCCAGATCAGCGGCATCGCTGGTTAAATTGTTGAAGGAGCCTGAACCATGGCACACAAAAAAGCAGGCGGCAGTTCCCGCAACGGTCGCGACTCACAGGCCCAACGCCTTGGCGTCAAGCGCTACGGCGGCGAGGTGGTGCCGGCCGGCAGCATCATCGTGCGCCAGCGTGGCACGCAGTTTCACCCCGGTGACAATGTCGGCATCGGCAAGGATCACACCCTGTTTGCCAAAGTCACGGGCGCGATTCAGTTTGCAGTCAAGGGCCCCCTCAAGCGCAAGACGGTCAGCATCGTCCCCGCTGCCTGATCTGCCTGGCCTTGCAACGGCAAAAGCCCTATCACAGCGATAGGGCTTTTGTGTTTGTGCGCAAGGCAAAGACAGACCAGGGACAGGCTGGCTGGCTGACAGAATCAAGGAGGCGCAGTGAAGTTTTTTGATGAAGCACGGATCGAGGTCATTGCCGGCAACGGTGGCAATGGCTCGGCCTCCTTTCGCCGCGAAAAATACATCCCGCGCGGCGGCCCCGATGGTGGCGATGGCGGCCGTGGCGGCAGCATCTGGGCCATCGCCGACAGCAATCTGAACACGCTCATCGACTTTCGCTACACCCGCATCTTTCGCGCCCAGCATGGCGAAAACGGCCGGGGCAAGGACTGCTACGGCAAAGGTGGCGAAGACATGCTGCTGCGCGTACCGGTCGGCACCGTCTTCAGTGATCTCCATACCGGCGAAGTGCTCGTTGATCTCGATCACGATGGCAAGCGCGCACTGCTTGCCAAAGGTGGCCAGGGGGGGTTGGGCAATCTGCATTTCAAGTCCAGCGTGAACCGGGCGCCGCGCCAATTCACACCCGGAGAGCTGGGTGAACGGCGCGAACTGCAACTCGAACTCAAGGTGATGGCCGATGTCGGTCTGCTCGGTTTGCCGAATGCCGGCAAATCCACGCTGATTCGTGCCGTCTCCGCAGCCCGCCCCAAGGTCGCCGATTATCCCTTCACCACCTTGCAGCCCAACCTCGGCGTGGTGCGTGTCGACCATCAGCGCAGCTTCGTCATTGCCGACATTCCCGGCCTGATCGAAGGCGCAGCCGAAGGCGCAGGGCTGGGGCACCGCTTCCTGCGTCACCTGCAGCGCACACGTCTGCTGCTGCATCTGGTCGATGCCAGTCCATTCGATCCCGAGGCTGATCCGATCCGCGATGCGCAGGCCATCGTCGATGAACTGCGCAAATACGATCCGTCACTGTACGAAAAACCACGCTGGCTGATCATCAACAAGATTGACCTGCTGCCCGAGGAAAGCCGCGCCGCACGCATCGCCGAACTGGTGGCCGGCTACGGTCCGGTCGATCGTCACTTCGCACTTTCCGCCATCAATGGAGCCGGTTGCCAGGAACTGATCTTCGCCATCATGGCGCACCTCGAACAGCACAAACGCACGCAGCCCCAGACAGAAGAAGAAAGCGAAGACGATGCGCAAGCGCCTGACTGACTCCCGCCGCCTGGTCGTCAAGGTCGGCAGCGCGCTGGTCACCAACAATGGCACCGGCCTGGCGCTGGCAGCCATGGCCGAATGGGCGCGACAAATCGCTGCCTTGCTGGCCGATGGCCGGCAGGTGGTGCTGGTCTCCTCCGGCGCCATTGCCGCCGGTATGCAGCGCCTGGGCTGGCAACAGAGGCCACATGCCGTGCACGAACTGCAGGCCGCGGCGGCCGTCGGCCAGATGAGCCTGGCGCAGACCTATGAAACCCGCTTTGCCGAATTCGGCCTGAAAACCGCGCAAATCCTGCTGACCCACGCCGACCTGGCTGATCGCACGCGCTACCTCAACGCCCGCTCGACCTTGCTCACCCTGCTCGAACTCGGCGTCGTACCCATCATCAACGAGAACGACACCGTCGTCACCGATGAAATCAAGTTTGGCGACAATGACACACTGGCAGCTCTGGTCGCCAACTTGGTCGAAGCCGATGCGCTGGTCATTCTGACTGACCAAAAAGGGCTTTACAGTGCCGATCCCCGTCAGGATCCAACGGCCACCCTGATTGGCGAAGGGCTGGCCGATGATCCACGTTATGAAACCATGGCGGGTGGTGCGGGCACGGGCATCAGCAAAGGCGGCATGATCACCAAGATCCGTGCGGCCCAGCGGGCTGCCCGCAGCGGTACGGATACCGTGATTGCCAGCGGCCATGAGCCAGATGTCTTGCTGCGCCTGCAGCAAGGCGAAAAACTGGGTACCTTGCTGGTGGCCACGGCCTCACCGCTGGCGGCACGCAAGCAATGGCTGGCCGACCATTTGCAGCTGGCCGGCAGCGTCTATCTGGATGCCGGCGCAAGCCATGCGCTGCGCAGCGGCAAGAGTCTGCTGCCCGTCGGCGTGACCCAGGTGTCAGGCGAATTCGTGCGTGGCGCGGTCGTCGCCTGCCGGACGGCAGATGAACAGGAAATCGCCCGCGGCCTGATCAATTATTCCAGCGCGGAAACCCGTCGCATCGCCGGCCATGCCAGCCAGGAAATCGCCACGCTGCTCGGCTATCAGGACGAAACCGAACTGATCCATCGCGACAACATGGTGTTGCTGCAACGCCCGTGAGCCGCGATGCAACATGGCGGCGTGGCAGCGTGGCTTCAGTGCGTCCTTCAGTGCGCCCATTTGCACGCCAGACCGAACATGCCGCCCCGGAAACTCAGCCCGTATATTTCGGCAGCTCGCTGAAGAAAGCGAATTCCATCATGCCGTAGCCGACTTCACCGTTGAGAGTGAAGCGCGCCGGCGTTTCGATCAGGCCCAGCATCATGTCGTCCTGATAGTTGTAATGCGCTTGCTGGATCACCAGTTCCGGCCCTTGATACATGCCGTGGCGCCAGTCCTGCTCCAGGCCATAGCCCGTACCCATGGTCAGATAGGTCTGCAACAACGGTGTGCCGCGCAGCTCCAGCGGGCCGCCGGGCGCGTCGGGGAAGCGCACCACGCCTTCCTTCATGTCGGCCATGTACTGCATGGCTGAATTGAATTCGTGGTCATGCTCGGGGCGACCCAGCCATTCCAGCTCGCGCGTCGGATCTTTCCAGATGCGCACGGCTTCTTCAATGCTGCGCTGGCCATCGGCGGTTTCGTTGACCAGATACATCAGGGCAAAATCCTTGAACAGCATGGGGAAGTAATTCCACATGCCTTCCATCGACGGCGTGCCCAGGTGGATGCCCTTGGGTTCTTCCTCACCCACCGGGCGCACGCCCCAGGAACGGTCACGGCTGCCCAGCCATTCATCCGGCGTGATGGGGTAGGTCTTGTCCTTGTATTTCAGCGTACCCGTCCAGTTGCCCAGCTGGGCAAAGCGCATGGTGTCGAACAGCACGCGGCCATGCTTGCGGATGTAGTGGCGCGGTTCCTGAAAAGCGGGGTGTTCGCCCTGCCAGGTGACATCCAGCTCGATGCCGGATTCATTCGGTTCAACCGTCAGACGCAGCTTTTGCAGACCTTCGATCACTTCGATCTTCATCGGCCCGACGGAAATATCGGCGCGATCGGTCAGCGGACGAGAAGCGCGCAGCACGTCCTGCACATCGCCTTCACGCACCATCAGGAAAGCGTCCTGCACACCCAGGTTGGGATACTGGCCCATGCCGAAGACGACGAAAATATCGCCCGCCTTGTTGAACAGGTTGAAGTAGTAACGATCGTAGAAATTGCGATCGCTGGTACCGGTGTGGCGCACCACATCGGCAATCTGATGAACCGGGTAATCATCCAGTTGAGAAAGCAGGGACTGCATGCAAACCTCCTAATGTTTCCAGGTCGAGAATGTTGCTGGAAAGAATGTTGCTGAAAAATGCTGCCGGACAAACCTTCGATTCTATCAGGCGGCACCTGCCGGGCCGCCTATAATCCGCCTTTTCTCCTTTGCAACGGAACACGCCATGGGACACCGACTTTCCAAGATATACACCCGCACAGGGGATACCGGCACAACCGGACTGGGCGATGGCAGTCGCACCAGCAAGAACAGTCTGCGCATCACCGCCATTGGTGACATCGATGAAACCAATACCGTAGTCGGTCTGCTGCTCTGCGAAACGCTGTCGCCCGATCTGCGCGAGCTGCTCATCGGCATCCAGCACGATCTGTTCGACCTGGGGGGCGAGCTGGCGATTCCCGGCTCGGCGCTGCTGGGCGCCAACCAGCCTGGCCGCCTTGAAGCGGCGATCGATCACTACAACGCCACACTGGCCCCGCTCAAGGAATTCATCCTGCCCGGCGGCACCCGCACTGCGGCGCTGGCGCACCAGGCGCGCGCCATCTGCCGGCGTGCCGAACGCGCCATTGTCGCTCTGGGACAAACCGAAACCATCTCGGACAACGGCCGTCAGTACCTCAATCGCCTGTCCGACCTGCTCTTCGTCCTCGCTCGCCACGTCAATCAGCAGGCCGGCTGTGGCGATGTTCTCTGGCAAAAGGGCAAGAACACCTGAACCGCGCACAGGGTCAAAGAAACCGCCTGTCTGCCAGCAGTAGTTGCTCGAATTCTTCCGCCGGTAGCGGCTTGGCGAACAGGTAGCCCTGCGCATAATCGCAACCGACCGACACCAGCAGATCACGCTGGGCGGCGGTTTCAACCCCCTCGGCAACCACTTTCAGACCCAGCTTGTGCGCCATGACGATGATCGCCTCGGACAGGGCCATATCGCCGGGGCTTTCGGCAAGATTGCCGATGAAGGATTTGTCGATTTTCAGATAATCGATATCGAACTTGTTCAGATACGCCAGGGACGAATAGCCCGTACCAAAATCGTCCAAGGCAACCTGTATGCCAACATCACGACAGCCGAGCAGGGCGTCGACAATGGCCGGATCGGCGTCAAGCAGCAGACCTTCAGTGATTTCTATGGAAATCGTATTGCCTGGCAAGCCTTGCTGCTGCAGATGATCCAGCCATTCGAGATGGCCATCTGGCTTCTTGTGAAACTGTACCGGCGACTTGTTTACATTGATCTGAAAATCACGATACGCGCCGTTTCTCCAGCGCTTGGCCCAGCGCACCGACTCCCTGAAGACCCATTCCCCCACCTCATGAATCATGCCGGTTTCTTCAATGATGGGAATGAATTGATCGGGCAGAACCATGCCCCGTTGCGGATGCTGCCAGCGCAGCAACGCCTCGGCCTTGACGATGCGCCCCGTCGCCAGTTCGATCACTGGCTGGAAATACACCCGGAACTGCTCACCCGCAATGGCGCCGCGCAGATCGGTGATCAGGCGCAGCCTGTTCTGCGCCGAAGCCTGCAACTCTGACGTGAAATAGCTGTAACGATTGCGGCCCAGGCCTTTCGACAGATACATCGCCTGGTCGGCATTGCGGAACATTTCGTCGATATTGTCGGCATCGTCAGGATAAAGGGTGATGCCGATACTGGCCGAAACATAGATTTCCTCATCTCCCAGCATGAATGGCGCGACCAGGGTGTCGAGAATGGCACGGGCAATGCGTTCGATGATGACGCTGTCGCCCGGCGCAAGGTCGGCCAGCAAGACAGTGAACTCATCGCCACCGAGACGGGCCACGGCATCGGTTTCGCGCACGCAGGCAAGAATGCGTTGCGCGGCTTCCAGCAGCAGCTGGTCGCCCATGTCGTGTCCCAGCGTGTCATTGACTTCCTTGAAACGATCCAGGTCGATGAACAACAAGGCCAGCTGCGTGCCGGCACGCCGCGCCTTCTTGATTTCATGGCCAACACGTTCGTGGAACATGCTGCGGTTGGGCAACTGGGTCAAGGTATCGAAGTTGGCCTGACGCCAGATCAGCTTCTCGGTCTGCTTGCGGCTGGTGATGTCGGAGAACAGCGACACATAGCGGGCAGGCTGGCCGTGTTTGTCGAAAATGGTGTTGATGCTGATCTGTGCCGGATAGGCTTCGCCATTTTTGCGATGATTGCAAAGCTCACCATGCCAGTAGCCGACGGTATCAATTGCGCTCTTGATCGCCTTGAACTTTTCCGCATCAATATTGAAGATTCTTACGCGCCGACCGACCACATCCTCAGCCGACCAGCCGGTAATGTTGGTGAAGGCCGGGTTGATGGTGATGACCTTGCCCGTCGCATCCGTCACCGACATGGCTTCGCTGCTGCTTTCATAAACCAGCGCCGACAGCCGCAACTCCTCTTCGGTACGTTTGCGCGCGGTCACATCACTGCCCACGCCTCGGTAACCAAGAAAGCGTCCTTCATTGTCGAAATGGGGATCACCGCTGATGCTGATGGTGCGCAAGACACCCTCTTCGTCCGGAGTGGAAAACTCGAAGTTGCGGAAAGGCTTGCGCTGCTCAAGACACGCACGATGCGCGGCCATGGCTTCAGGATCATCGTGATTGGCAAGGATTTCCCAACGCGTCTTGCCTATGGTCTGTTCGGAAATACTCTTCACCGGCTGATAGGCCGCTCCACCGGCAATCTCCGTGAAATGATAATTTTCATCCTGCTCCCAATACCAGTCCGCGCTCATCTGGGTCAGGCTGCGAAAACGCTCCTCGCTGTTGTGCAAGGCTTCCTGCATGGCCTTGATGTCCGTGATGTCGGTCGTGATGCCATACCAGACGATGCAGCCATCTGGCAGCTTTTCCGGCCGGGCTTCGGTCAATACCCAGCGTATGTCTTTCCCGAGGCGTACCAGGCGATATTCCAGGTGCCATGATTCCAAGGTTTGTGCTGAATTTAAAAATGAACTCGTCACGGCATCTGCATCTTCTGGATGCAGAAAAGGCGTCACGGCATTGGCGTCTGCCTGAATTTGCGCAGCTGACAGACCATACAGACCTTCTACGCTGGCACTGATGAACGGATAAGACGTGCTGCCATCTGGCGCCATGCGAAATTGAAAAATCACCCCGGGCACATTGTCGGAAATCTTGACCAGCAGATCATGACTTTCCTGTAATTGAATTGCCAGCTGTTTGCGCTCGGTAATATCCTGATTCACGCCAATCAGGCGCAAGGGATTGCCTGCTGCATCGCGCTGCGTGATGATGGCCTGGCCCAGCAGCCATATCAGGCCACCCTCCTTGGTTATCAAGCGAAATTCATATTTGTCATGATCTCGCTCGCCGTCACGCATCTTCTGCATGCGTACTCTCAGCACCAGCATGTCATCTGGATGAATCAGCTGCATCCAGCCAGCCGACCGATGGCCCAGCTCCCCTTCGGTAAAGCCGGTCAGCTCATACCAGCCTTTTGAGTACTGAACAAAATCGGCGGCAATATCCCAATCCACAATCCCTGCTTTGACACCTTGCAGTGCCAGATTCCAGCGCTCTTCACTTTCCTTCAGGGAAGCATGCATCTCCGCCAGCAGACTCTGGGCAATTTCGCGGATATGCAGCAAGGCCAGGGTCAGTCCAAACACCAGGACGCTGATGAGTATTCCCGCAGACAGCACCAGCGCCTTGGCTTTTGAGGGGCCATGCATCAGCTCGGCAACCCCGAAATACCAATAACCCAGGGTGATTGCCACCAACACGGCCAGCACGGCCCAACCCAGCCGTTCTCCCCGACGGAATATTTTTATCCTGGAATTTTTTTGTGACGTCAGAGTTTGTTTCATTGATGCAGATTCAGAAAATCAGGCGTTGCGTTTCAAGTGGCATCTGCACGGAACTGGCTGCCTTGATGTGATCGGCATATTCTACCTTTGATCCACCTGCTGGCCGAGGTTTGCAAAATCTCAGGTGCAGTGCTTCGCCAGCCAGGATTCGACCGGCTCAGGCCGGCCAAAGAAATAGCCTTGATGAATCACTGTTGCCCGTGCGTTGAGAAAATCTGCCTGCGCCTGAGTTTCCACACCTTCTGCAACCACCTGCAAATCCATGTGTTGCGCCACAGAAAGAATGGTCTCCACCAAGGCCGCATCGTTGGAATCCGACGTCGAATCCTGGATGAACGCCTTGTCGATTTTCAGTTCGTGTATCGGCAAGCGCTTCAGATAGGCCAGACTGGAGTAGCCGGTACCGAAATCATCCATCGAAAACTGGATGCCCATTTCCATCAGTTTGTTCATCTTGGCGATCACATCATTGATGTCGCCGATCACCATGCCTTCGGTCACTTCAAGCACCAGGTAAGTGGCATCGGCGCCGCTGGCCGCCAACAGGCGCTTGACTTCATCGACGAAGTCTTCCCTGCGGAAATGCCGCGGGCTGATATTGACCGATATCCGCAACGGGCGGCCTTCGCGCTTGAGCTGCGCCAGCAGGCGGCAAACCTCGGCCAGCATCCAGCGATCGAGGGAAACAATGAGTTCAGAAGATTCGGCCAGCTGAATGAACATGGCCGGCGGCACCAGCCCCCGCTCAGGATGCTGCCAGCGCACCAGCGCCTCGCACCCCACTTGCACCCCTGCGGCATCCACCTGGGGCTGCAGATAAAGACGCAGCTGGTTTTCGCTGATCGCCAGACGCAGCTCGCGCTCAAGCAGGAAGCGCTCGCGCACCGCATCGCCCATGGCCGCCTCAAAGAAGACCACGCGGGCACCGCCTTCGGTTTTCGCCTCGTGCATCGCCATGTCGGCACGACGCAAGGCATCCGAAGAGGTTTCTTCAGGGCTTTCCGGCAACACGGCAATCCCGATGCTGGCGTCGAGGTGAAAGGTTTCGCCTTCAATCTCGATGCTCTCGAACAGAATCGTGCGCAGCTTTTCGGCAACGGCCAGGGCCTCACGGCCGGCTTCTTCCTGCGTGGCCGAAAAACGTGGCAAGACCAGCGCAAACTCGTCGGCATTGAGGCGCGCCAGCACATCATCCGAACGCAAGCCACGGGTCAACCGATCGGCTATCGCCTTGAGCAGGGCATCTCCCACCGCCAGACCACGCGCTTCGTTGATATCCTTGAAACGATCGATATCGATCAGCAAAACAGAGGCGTAGCCGCCATCACGCTGGGCACCGGCCAGCACTTGATCGGTCTGTCGCAAGAACAGGGCGCGGTTCGACAAACTGGTCAAGGGGTCCCGCCAGGAAAGATTTTCCGCTTCCTCCTGCGCCTTGCGAATTTCGGTCAGGTCGGAAAATACCGTGACGTAGTGCGTGATATTGCCTGCATTGTCACGCACGATGCTGATGTTCTGCCACTCGGGATATTGTTCGCCATTCTTGCGCCGACTCCAGATTTCACCAAACCAGTTACCGTTGGTCTGCAAGGCTTCTCTCACCGCGCGATAGAACTCCGGGTCATGCCGACCCGAACTGAGCATACGCTGTTCCTTGCCCAGCACCTCGTCTTCGGTATATCCCGTGATGCGGCAGAATGCCGGATTGACCATGACGATCAGGCCTTGCGCATCGGTCACCATGATGGCTTCGCCTGTGGTTTCAAACACACTGGTACTCAGCCGCAGGGATTCTTCGGAACGCTTGCGGTCGGCAATATCCATGAAAAAACCGTGCCATTGAATGCTGCCGTCTGCCAGTTTTTCTGGACGTGACGCCCCGGCATGCCAGACAGATTTTCCGTTGGCCAGAAGCACCCGAAACTCATGATGCCAGGGTTGCATGGTACGTGCCGACTCAAGAATGGAGACATTGAAGGCTTCGCGATCTGCCAGCTCAACCCGATCCAGCAAGGGGGCGGCATCCTGCGTCAGCTGCTCCGGCGCAACGCCATATTTCAGCCGCAACCCTTCGCTGGCAAAAGGCATACTGAAACGGCCATCCGGCGTCAACAGAAATTGATAGACCACGCCAGGCAGGTGCGCGGTCAGCCGAGTCAGTCGCGAATAACTTTGCTGCAGTTGATCGGATAGCTCAGTGCGCGCTTTCAGTTCGTGTTCCAGCGCATCGGCCATGCTGTTGAAGTGATTGCCCAGCTCGGCCACTTCGCCACTATCGGAAATCGGCGCCCTGACGGACAGATCACCTTTGCCTATGCGCCGGCTGGCTTCGGTGATGCTGCGCAAGGGCGCGACCACGCTTCGATAAATCCAGAACGCCAAGCCGATGGCGAACAGCAATACCAGTCCCAGGTCGGGCAAACGCTGGATGAAGTTTCTTTCACGTTGGCGATCGAGCACGGCAGACAGGTCGTGCATCAGATAAACGCCCCCCCGGCGGGCGCCTTCGCCTTGTCCCACAGTTGCCAGGTTTTCATACGGCGTCAGTACGCTGACCCGCATGTTTTCGGCATCGATCCGGATATCCGCAAGACTGCCTTGTACTATGCGGTTGAAATATGCCGGACTCCAGCCGCCGATCACGCCGGATGCTTTGAGCCCTTTCCACTCCGGTCTCTGGGATACGATCACTCGACCTGTCTCATCGAGAATCAATGCCTGGGACACCAGACTATTGGTTCTCAATTGCAGCACTTCCTGCTCCAGAACCCCCGTGTCGCCATGCGATAAATGGCTGGCCTGTCGTGCCAGGCGGCTTGCTTCATCCAGTGCCTGCAGGCTGGTTTCCGAAATCAGCCGTTTACGTTCCAGCCAGTCGCCATAAAAAAGGGAAAAGCAGGCGACGATGAAAAACAGCAGGAATACCAGCAAGGGCAACAACAGGATCGAGTTGCGTATCTGCTTCATGAGTTTCCTTCTGAAGCCCAGTCTGAGGGGAGGAATGTGCGCAGTATGCGTTCTCTACCGCAACGGCCTGATTCTATACATAGTTATGGATTTTTTATGTTGCCGATGAAGAATTTCACATGCTGCAGGACAAAATTCACACAGCCACGCGCTGCTGCGCATCACTGGAAAAACGCGACTTATAGCCAGCCTTGCAGTATCAGCACCACCAGCAACAGCCAGCAACCACCGGTGACCACCAAATGGCGGTCGGTCAGCAGCAGACGCGCCGGATCACCGCCACCACCGCGCCCATGCAACAGGAACAGATAGCGGAACATGCCGTAGATCACCAGCGGCACGGTGAATATCAACTGAGTGGTGCCATGCAGCGCCACCGTTTCATGACTCACCGTATAGAGGCTGTAGGAAATGATGGTCGCCGCCCCGGCAATCATCATGAACTGATCGAGCATGGTCGGCGTGTAGTCTTCCAGCACTCGTCGATGCGCAGCCGCATCACCCGCATCCAGCGCCATGAACTCGGCCTGCCGCTTGGCAAAGCCGAGAAACAGAGTCAGCATCAGGCTGCACAGCAACAGCCAGTAGGAAGGGGCTATGCCCAGCCCCGTGGTTCCGGCCAGAATGCGCAGCATGAAGCCGGCAGCGATCAGAAACACATCAAGCACCACAACATGCTTGAGCCCCAGCGTATACGCCACGTTCAGCACGACATACACCACAAACACCCAGGCGGCACGGGTTTCACTGAGGGCAACCAGGCTGAAGCCGGCACCTAGGCACAGCGCCATCAGCAGCCATGCCTGGGCTGTAGACAATGCACCGCTGGCCAGTGGCCGCCGCGACTTGACCGGGTGCAGACGATCCTGTTCGCGGTCGACCAGGTCATTCATCACATACACGCCGGATGCCAGCAAGGAAAATGCGGCAAAGGCCAGGGCCGCCTGAGCCAGCAGGGCAACGTCATGCCAGGCGTGACCGAACAGCACGCCCACCAGGACAAAACCGTTTTTCAGCCACTGATGTGGCCGCAGCAAACGGATGATCTGCTTTATTTGTGACATGCCGTTCCAGGAAAGTAGCGGTCGCAGAAGTAACAGGCTGTCTGTGGCAACCAATCTGGCACAGCATAATATCTTTGACGTATCTGTGTCAGAACGCCATCACGATAGCTTGCATACTTGAAACCACGACCAAACACCAGATGGAAATCCGCACCGCGTATTGTCAGCTTGCGTACCTCGACTTCTGCAAAGTATGGCGCGTACTCTTCAAGCGGTGGAGGCGTTTTTCTCACGATCAGGATATTGCGCCCATCCAGCGCCCGCACGTCGGTCAGAATATCGTCGTGTCGCGCATGGCTGGATGCAAGACCAAAAACCATGAAGTAACGCCTGGCGTTGTACCCCAGGGTGACGGCATTGGAATAGCCGTCACTGGCAAAAACATATTCGTTTTCATAGGGTTGTAACTTGTCAAGCAGTTGCCGTGCGTCAACAGTCAATACCAGACCATTGTATAACCGGGTGTTTTTCCAGGTTTCCAGCGGTAGTTGGGCAACAACCCCAAAAATGAGTACGTGCAGTACGGCGAAGCCGACAAAGAACCTGATCAACCTGGCAAGACGGTTCGCATTCAGCAGATTGGGCAACAGCATCAGCACAAACGGCACGAAGGAAAGCACCCAGTGCAGACCAATCCGCTTGACCAAAGAGAGACCGGCAAACAGCAGCAAGGGAACCAGCGCAATCAGCAGCAACAGCTGACCATCCGGCCGTTGCCAGAACGCGCGCAAGGCGCTGCGCTGGCGAAACAGATGCAGCATCACGGGCGGCGTCAACACATACAGCAGCATTGCCACATAGGTCAGCGGATAGGACCATGACAATCCCGTTGCGTTCTCATGACGATTGACGAAGTTAAACATGTAATTCGGCCAGCAGTGCCCGGCATTCCACCAGGCCATCAACAGCAAGGCAGGCAGCACCATGGCATAGCACAGCAACAAGCCTCGCCATTTGCGCGGATTAGGCCGGATCAGGGCGTGCAACAAATAGGCAAATCCCAGCAAGGCCACGAAGTACTTGGAAAGCACGCCGCCGGCCAGCAGCACGCCCGCCAGCAGATAATATCGCCAGTCATCATCCCGGGCCGCCCGTAAAAAAGCCAGACCGGACAAAAAGGAAAAAAACACCAGCGCCGTATCGGTGGTGATGATCACATTCCAGAGATTCAACGGCGTCAGCAACGCCAAAGTGGCCATACCCCAGGCGACATGCTCGCCTTGCGCGCGAAAGTGATGAGCCAAGGCAAACGCCATGATGGCGGGCAGCAACAGTGCCGGCAGACGCAGCCACCACGCCGCGTCGGATACCTGCAGCAAGGCTGCCAGCCACCAACCGATCATCGGCGGGTGATCATAAAATCCCCAATCAGGTATCTGCCCCCACCAGATGAAATACGCCTCATCGCCCGTGATCGGCAGGGTGACGGCCAGCCAGGCGCGGAACAGCAACGTGGCGCCAAAAATCACCAGAAAACGCGGGTAGGTCATGGTCACGGACATGTCTCCTGCGATGATTTGCCCTAGATCCGGGCCAGGCGAAGCCGACTCATCGCTCGGCCAGAACCCGCCGGCGACGGCGCACGGCATCCGCCAATTGCTCGAACAGTACCAGACTGTCTTCCCAGCCAATACAGGCATCAGTGACCGAAAGCCCGTATTCCAGCGGTTGCCCGGGAATGATGTCCTGCCGGCCCGCCTTGAGATGCGACTCGATCATGACGCCAAAGATGCGCTCATCGCCGGCGGCAATCTGTTCACCAACGTCCTGGGCAACGACACACTGTTGCTGGTGCTGCTTGCGGCTATTGGCGTGTGAAAAATCGATCATCACCCGCGCGGCCAGTCCTGCCGCACCCAGCGCCTTGCAGGCAGCATCAATGCTGGCAGCATCGTAATTGCTCTGCTTGCCACCACGCAGTATGAGATGGCAGTCTTCGTTACCGAGTGTGGCGACAATCGCCGAACGCCCATCCTTGGTGACGGAAAGAAAATGATGCGGGCTGGCTGCCGCACGTATCGCATCAATGGCAATGCCTACATTGCCATCCGTGCCATTCTTGAAACCGACCGGACAGGATAGGCCGGAGGCCAGTTCGCGATGCACTTGCGATTCGGTAGTGCGCGCACCAATCGCGCCCCAGCTGACCAGGTCGGCCGTATATTGCGGACTGATCGCATCAAGAAACTCCGTGCCGCAAGGCAGACTCAATTCATTGATCTGCAACAATAAGTGTCGTGCCTGGCGCAGACCGTCATTGATCCTGAAGCTACCATCCAGTCCCGGATCGTTGATCAAGCCTTTCCAGCCCACGGTGGTACGCGGTTTCTCGAAATACACCCGCATGACGACAAGCAGGTCGTTCTGCAGCCGATCAGCAGCCACCTTGAGCCGCCCGGCGTACTCCAGCGCGCTGGCCGGCTCATGAATCGAGCAGGGGCCCGCAATGACCAGCAAGCGATCATCCGCACCATGCAAAATCCGGTGAATGGCCCGCCGCGCCGCTTCGGTCGTTCGCGCTGCCACCTCGCTGCCGGGATATTCCTTAAGTATCTGCGCAGGCGCGGCCAGCGTCTTGATTTCCTTGATGCGGACATCATCAACAACAGGTTTCATGTTTTCCCGGCTGCATCCGGCAGCTTCACGGCTTGATCAGAACAGGGAATTCTAGCAGACAGTCCATTGTCTTCCTTGTTTGGGTTCTGTTGTTTTTTGCTGGGAGTTGGTCTGTGCTGTGTGTTGTGTATTGTGTGTTTGTAAACGACGCAGCCCTCTTGCTGTTTCGCAAGAGGGCTGCTGTATGGGGGTCTGGCGCTGACCTACTTTCTCACCCGGGGTGGGCAATATCATTGGCGCGGAGGTGTTTCACGGTCCTG
>JAHRWT010000005.1 GCA_019105045.1 Sterolibacterium sp. | reverse complement strand
TGCCTTGCGACACCGGCAGGCGCGGATCGATGACCACATCCACTTGCGCCGCTTCGCAGCACTGCCCGATCAACGCCAGGCCAGAGTAGGAGGTCAGATTCAGCTTCGCGGATTGGCGGACTTCAAATCGGGGCATGTTCAAATGGGTGAAGAGTGGCAATGCGGCATTATCGCAAATAATCAAACAATCACAATTGATCTGTAATCAGGGCAATCGCATTTACCCCCGAGGAGATAGGCCGAGCAAAGAAGCCCGGTAATCTGGGAGGCGCTCAGCCGTTTTGCGTTCAGGCTCATACATCGTTGGACAAGGCTTCCTCTTGCCTCGTCACAAAAACTTCCGCATACTCAAAAACTTCAAACAACCGTTTGACTTCGGAGGCTGCATGGCCAATCAACCCAATGCTGTCGGTGCCGCGCTCGGTCTGTTGAGCCGCCTGGCCGATTCTGCTTTCATGCGCCGGCACAAACTGAACAAGACGGCCGAAAAAGCGGTGTATCTGAGCACTCGCACCGGCTTTCAAGCCATCAACCAGGCCCGCAAGCTGTTCAAGCCGACCAAAGCGCAGGGGGCGGCCAGTCGGCTGGCCCGACCCGGTCACACGACCGAGCTGTTTGACTGCAACATCACGGAAGAACAGCAGATGATGCAAGACAGCGTGGCGCAATTTGCCGCTGAAGTATTGCGCCCGCAGGCGGCGGCTGCGGATGAAAGCAGCGCCTGCCCGACGGATCTGCACAGCCGCGCGCAAGAACTCGGCCTGATGCTGTTTGCCGTGCCCGAAGCCCAGGGCGGTGATGCGGCCGAACGCTGCTTGCTGACCAACGTTCTAGTCGCTGAAGCACTGGGCAAGGGCGACATGGGCCAGGCGCTGGCTCTGCTGGCACCGCTGTCGGTCGCCAATGCGCTTGCCCATTGGGGCAGCGCCGAGCAGCAGGCCACCTATCTGCCGCCTTTTGCCGCGGATGAGCCGGTGCTGGCCAGCATCGCCATGAATGAAGCGCGGCCCTTGTTCAATCCACTGCAACCTGCGCTCACGGCCACGCCTACCGATACAGGCTGGCTGCTTACCGGTATCAAGACGCAAGTCCCGCTGGCCGCGCGCGCTGATCTCTGGCTGGTCAGCGCCCAGACGCCCAACGGCCCACGCATTTTCATCGTCGAAGCCGGCACACCCGGCATCAGCGTACGCAACACCGGCAACATGGGCCTGCATGCGGCCGAGCTGGGGGATTTGCAATTCGCCGAGGTCGCCCTGCCCGCCTCCGCCTTGCTGGGTGGCGAGAATTTCAACGACACGCAGTTCAGCGAATTCATTGACTGCGGCACGCTGGGCTGGTGTGCGCTGGCCATCGGTTGTGCTGAAGCGGTGCTGGATTACGTGATTCCCTATTGCAACGAACGCGAGGCTTTCGGCGAGCCGATCTCGCATCGGCAAGCGGTGGCTTTCATGGTGGCCAACATCGCCATCGAACTGGAAAGTATGCGGATGCTGACCTACCGTGCGGCCAATCGTGCTGATCTGGGCCTGCCCTGGCACCGTGAAGCTTTCCTGGCACGTACGCTGGCCCAGGAAAAAGCCATGGAAATCGGCAGCAACGGCGTGCAACTGCTGGGCGGTCACGGTTTCACCAAGGAACATCCTGTCGAACGCTGGTATCGCGATCTGCGCGCCGTGGCCGTGCTGCACGGCGGGCTGCATCTGTAAGCAAACGCTGCGCCAGTCATTGCAGACCCTACCCATCACCCGCAACGAAAAACCAGAGGAACGCGCCATGTATCTGGAAGTACCGAAAAAAATCCGGGGACTCAAAGAGCAAGCCGCACAGATGGCTGATCACGTTTTTCGCAATATTTCGCGCAAATATGATCAAGCCGAGCACGCCTACCCGGTCGAACTCGACATGGTGGCCGCTGCCGTGGATGGCCTGAATGATGGCAATCCCGGCAGTGCGGCCGGGGCCAACAGCGCCAGCAAGAGCGGTACGCAGGACGCCGGTGGCGTGAAGAATGGCGGCAATCTGTCCACCGCCTGGAGCATCATGGAATTGTGCCGGGGCGACGTTGGTCTGCTGCTTTCCATGCCGCGCCAGGGACTGGGCAATGCCGCCATCGCCGCCGTGGCCACGCCGGAACAGAAACAGCGCTTGGCCGGGCGCTGGGCCGCCATGGCCATTACCGAGCCGACCTGCGGTTCGGATTCTGCAGCCATCCGCACCACGGCAAAAAAGGACGGCGACCATTATCTGCTCAATGGCGAAAAGATTTTTGTCACCGCCGGTGATCGTTGCGATTGCGTGGTGGTCTGGGCCACGCTGGACAAATCACTGGGCCGGGCGGCGATCAAATCCTTCGTCGTCGAAAAAGGCACGCCGGGCATGACGGTCACCCGCCTGGAAAAGAAGCTCGGTATCAAATCTTCCGACACCGCGGCGATCAGCTTCGTCGATTGCCGCGTACCCAAGGAAAACCTGCTTGGCTCGCCGGAAATCGATGTGCACAAAGGCTTTGCCGGCGTCATGGAAACTTTTGACAACACCCGGCCACTGGTCGCTGCCATGGCCGTTGGCGTGGCCCGCGCCGCCCTCGACCGCGCCCGCGAGCTGCTCGCCCCACATTGTGAACTTGACTACGCCACGCCCGCGCTCAACAACAGCCAGGCCGCGGCCACGCTCTACCGGCTCGAAGCCGAGTGGGAAGCCGCCTATCTGCTGACGCTGAAAGCCGCCTGGATGGGTGATAACCGCCTGCCCAACTCTAAGGACGCTTCCATCGCCAAAGCCAAGGCCGGTCGCACCGCCACCGAAATCACCCTGAAATGCGTCGAGCTGTGCTCTGCCTACGGCGAAGACGATCTGCTGGAAAAATGGGCGCGCGACTCGAAAATCCTCGATATTTTCGAAGGTACGCAGCAAATCCAGCAATTGATCATCGCCCGCCGGCTACTCGGCAAATCCTCGGCGGAATTAAAGTAGCGCAGCTCTTGCTTCAACCCCGGAAGATTGCCGACACCTGGCCGGCGGCGCAACATACGCCGCACGCCGCACGCCACGCACCGCGCGCCACGCTTGATAGAATCGCCCGATGTGCCCTGTCCTTTGCCTGTTCTCTTGAATACCCTTGCCACCTTGCGTCTGATGTGGCGCGTGCTGCACCGTGACTGGCGAGCCGGTGAATTGACGGTGCTTGGCGCAGCGCTGCTGGTCGCCATTGCCAGCCTGACCAGTGTTGGCTTTCTCACCGATCGCGTGGCGCAGGGCATGGCGCTGGAAGCACGTCAACTGCTGGGCGGCGATCTGTTATTGAGCGCGGATCATCCCATTGCCGATGACATTCGCCAGGAAGCCGCGCAGCGTGGCCTGCAACAAGCTGACCTGCTGATTTTTCCGAGCATGGCGCGCACAACCGAAACGGCCCAGCTGGCGGATATCAAGGCGGTCAGCGCGGGTTATCCCCTGCGTGGGGAATTGCGCATTGCCGACAGCCAGGATGCAGCAGCAGCCGACAACAGCCGGCCAACACGCCAAACGCCCGCCCCCGGTACCGTCTGGCTTGATGAGCGCCTGAGCACAGCGCTCGCCGTCCAGCCGAATGATTCGATACGACTGGGCGCCAGTCAGCTGACGGTTTCCGCCATCCTCACCCAAGAGCCCGATCGCGGCATGGGCATGTTCGGCTTCGCTCCTCGCCTGCTGATGAATCTGGATGACCTGGCCGCCACCGGCCTGGTGCGCCCGGCCAGCCGCATCAGTTACCGCTTGCAGTTTTCTGGAGAGGCGGCGGCTGTCGCGGCATTTTCCAATTGGCTGCAGCCGCGTCTGGAACGCGGTGAACGGCTTGAGGACATGACCAACGCACGCCCGGAAATGCGCACCGTGCTTGATCGCGCCGAGCGTTTCCTGCGTCTGGCAGCCCTGCTGGCCGTGGTGCTGGCCGCCATTGCCGTCGGCTTTGCCACGGATCGCTATATTCGCCGCCACCTCGATGGCTGCGCCGTGATGCGCTGCCTGGGTGCCAGTCAGTCGCAATTACTGCTGATCCATGTCGGCGAATTCGTGCTGTTTGGCCTGTTTGCCACCCTGGCCGGCTGTCTGCTCGGCTATGCCATGCAGCTGGGCTTGCAAAGCCTGTTGGCCGGCCTGTTCAGTGCCTATCTGCCGCCCCCTTCGGCACGCCCTTGGCTGCATGGTTTGCTGGTCGGTCTGGTGCTGGTGGGTGGTTTTGCCGTGCCGCCATTGCTGCGCCTGAGCAATGTCGCAACACTGCGGGTGCTGCGGCGTGAATGGGATGATGCAGCGCGCCGCCTGCCACGCTGGCTGAACTATGTTCCCGGACTGCTGGCCCTGATGGGACTGATGCTGTGGATTGCCGGTGAATTGCAGCTGGGCACCATCGTCATTGCTGGCTTTGCCCTGGCTTTTGGCCTGTATGCCCTGCTCGCTCGTTTGCTGCTGGCCGGTCTGACACGCAACCACAACGTACTTGGCCGCTATCCCAGCTTGCGCCTGGGCCTGGCCAGTCTACGTCGCCATACGCTGGCCAGTGTGTTGCAGGCCGCCTCACTGGCATTGGGGCTGACCACGCTGCTGCTGCTCGGTGTGGCGCGTGATGACCTGCTGGCCAGCTGGCAGAACCGCATGCCACCTGATGCGCCGAACCGCTTTGTCATCAACATCCAGCCCGAGCAGCGCCAGGAACTGCGTGACTTCTTCACTGCCGCCGGCCTGCCAGCACCCCATCTGGAGCCGATGATTCGTGGCCGGCTGACGGCCATCAACGATACGCCGGTCATGGCCGACCGCTATGCCGATGAACGTGCCCAGCATCTGGCCAACCGCGAATTCAATCTTTCCTGGACCAGCGAACTGCCCACTGGCAACCGCATCAAGGCCGGGCGCTGGCATGGCGAAGGCCAGCCACGATCCAACAAAAATACGGATAACGAGGAAACCGAATTTTCCGTCGAGCAAGGGCTGGCCAGAACACTGGAACTGAAGCTGGGTGATCGTCTCAGCTATGACATCGCCGGCCAGCAACTGACCGGCCGCATCACTTCATTACGGCAGCTCAACTGGGATTCGATGCGCGTCAATTTTTTCATCATCGCACCGCCCGGCATACTCGAAAACTACCCGGCCAGCGACATCACCAGCTTTCATCTGCCCAGCGAGCAACGGGGCTTCATCAACCAACTGGTACATGCCTTCCCCAATCTGACGGTGATCGATGTCAGCACTCTGGCACGCCAATTGCAAAATACAGTGGATCAACTCGCCCGCGCCATCGAGCTGGTCTTCAGTTTCGCCCTGCTGGCGGGCCTGGTCGTACTCTATGCGGCCCTGCAGGCCAGCCAGGATCAGCGCCGTTATGAACTCGCCCTGCTGCGTGCTCTGGGTGCCCGTCATCGCCAACTGCGCAGCGCCCTGCTGGTTGAATTCGCCCTGCTCGGTGGCGTGGCAGGTCTGCTCGCCGGTCTGGGTGCCAGCGCCATCAGCTGGTCGGTGGCTCATTTCGCACTGCAACTTGACTACCTGCCCACCTTGAACATGCCGTTGCTTGGTCTGCTGATCGGCAGCCTCGGCATCGCCGCCGCCGGCTGGTCAGGAACCGTCAGCAAACTGCGCAGTCCCGCCATGGTGGCCCTGCGCGAAACCGCCTGAAACTTGCAGCAAAACCAACAAAAACCAATAAAACGCTTGATCTTCGCAAGCGCTTTCCCTATAATTGCTTTCTTCAGACGCGGGGTGGAGCAGTCTGGCAGCTCGTCGGGCTCATAACCCGAAGGTCGTAGGTTCAAATCCTGCCCCCGCAACCAAACACATCTACGCTCCCAACGGCTAACACCTGCGGGGGCGTTTTTATTTCTGCCCGAGCGCTGTCGGTGGAGTCTTCGATCCTGATCTCCCCAAAAACAGTCGCGCTGCGTTTCGTTATCTGGCATCCGCCCCAATCTTGAATTCTTCGGGAAATCGTTTCTGCAGGGTCTTTGAACTCATGCGAATGCCTCAGAATGCCTCACCGCCCCAGTTTGATATCCATGGGCATCCAGGGAAGCACAACAGCCATAGGATGATTCATGCGCACAAGAATTTGAGAAAATAGCCACTCACTTGCATTCATTCTTGTACCTCATGGAACCCGTCCGTATTTCAAAACTACTCGCCCAACAAGGGCTGTGCTCGCGCCGCGAAGCCGACAGCTACATCGAACGTGGCTGGGTGTATGTGGATGGCCAGCAAGTGAACGCGCTGGGGGCCAAAGCCTTGCCCACGCAAAAGATTACCCTCAACCAGGCAGCCCAGCGCAGCCAGCAGGCCCGCGTCACCATCTTGCTGCACAAGCCGATTGGCTATGTTTCCGGCCAGGCTGAACATGGCTATCCGCCGGCGGTGGAGCTGATTTCTGCCGCCACTCGCCATGCGGCCGACCCTCATCCACAGCGTTTTTCCCCCAAACAACTCAAAGGCCTGGCGCCAGCAGGCCGGCTGGATATCGACTCGACCGGGCTGCTGGTGCTGACTCAGGATGGCCGCATCGCCAAGCAGTTGATCGGCGAGCATTCGACCACGGACAAGGAATATCTGGTGCGTGTCGAAGGCCAGCTCAGTGAGGCCGATCTGGCGCGGCTGAATTTTGGTCTGAGCCTGGATGGCAAACCGCTCAAGCGGGCGCAGGTGCGCTGGCAGAACGATGACCAACTGCACTTCGTGCTGCGCGAAGGCAAGAAGCGCCAGATTCGTCGCATGTGCGAGCTGGTCGGCCTGAAAGTGGTTGGCCTCAAGCGGGTACGCATCGGCCGGGTGCGGCTGGGTGATCTGCCGGTTGGACAATGGCGTTATCTGCGTGATGACGAACATTTCTGAATCCGCCCGCCCCCGGCTGCTGATCGTCTATCACACACAAAGCGGCAACACCGGCCAGCTGGCCGAGGCCGTGCTGCGCGGCGCGCAAACGGAAGCCGGCGTGACGACGGTGATCAAGCGCGCTTTCGAGGCCACGCTGGAGGATTTGCTCAACTGCCAGGCTTTACTGATCGGCACACCGGAAAACTTCGGCTACATGTCCGGCGCCATCAAGGATTTTTTTGACCGCACCTACTACCCAGCCGAAGGCAAGACGGTTGCCCTGCCTTATGCCATTTTCGTTTCCGCCGGCAACGACGGCCGGGGCGCGGTGACGCAGATCGAGCGCATCGCTACCGGCTATGGCTGGAAGGCGGTGGCTGAAGCCCTGATCGTGCGCCAGAAAATCACGGCAGATGACCTGCACCAGGCCGAAGAACTGGGGGCAGCCCTGGCTGCCGGGCTGGCACTGGGCATTTTTTGAGGCGCCTCATGCAAGAACAGGATCTGGAATTACTGGTCAGCCGCACCATGCCTTTTGGCAAATACCAAGGCCGGCTGCTGGCCGATCTGCCTGGCAATTATCTGAACTGGTTTGCCCGCACAGGCTTTCCCCAAGGCGAACTGGGCCGCTTGTTGGCCTTGCTGCAGGAGATGGATCACAACGGCCTGCGCTCCTTGCTTGAGCCATTGCGCCAAGCGGCCCGCCCATGAATGACAACCCGCGTATGCGCATCGACAAATGGCTGTGGGTGGCACGATTTTTCAAGACGCGCAGCTTGGCGGCAGAAGCGATTGCCAGCCGCAAGGTCAAGATCAACGGCGAGCACGTCAAACCCGCCCGCGAGCTGAAAGTGGGCGATCAGCTGGACATCAGCCTGGGCCAGACGCGGTTTGTCGTCAATGTGCTGGGCATGGCCGCCCAACGCCGCCCGGCTTCTGAAGCGCGGCTGCTGTATCAGGAAACCGAGGACAGCCTGGCCCGCCGGCAGCGTGAGCAGGAATTGAGAAAACTAGCCCCCGTACCCGGCGCCGATCTCAAAGGCCGCCCCACCAAACGGCAGGGCCGGCTGATCCGCAGCATGGGGGATTGATCAAGGTGATCAAGGTGATCGATGGCATGTCAGTCACCTGCCAAAAAACTTTTACAGTATTGCCAGCACATTTTCTATCGGTCGGCCGATTGCCGCCTTGCCGTTGTAGACAACGATGGGGCGCTCCAGCAGTTTGGGATGAGCGACCAGCACCTCCAGCCATTGCTCATCGCTATAACCGTTATCGGTGGCCAGCCCCAGCTCGGTGAACAGGCTGTCCTTGATGCGTATGATGTCCAGCGGCTGCTTGCCCAACAGTTTCAGAATTTCGCGCAGCTCTTCCTTGCTGGGAGGTGTTTTCTGGTAATCCATCACCGCCACATCGACATCGCGGACCATCAACATTTCCAGTGTGGCCCGGCTTTTGGAGCACATGGGGTTGTGCAGAATCTGGTTTTTCATGGGGCCTTCCTCTTCCTTGTCAATAATCAGGATTGATCGGTTTTGCGCAGGAGTTGGGGCAGGGGTTGGGCCAGCACTTCCGCCATCAAATCCTCATCCAACGCCGCGCCCTCGGCCAGGCGCTGGCGCAGTTTGATGAAATCAATGGTGTCATAGCCGGTGAGTTTGCGCGTATTGAAAGCATGGAAGCCCAGCCAGGCTTCGTTGTTCATGTTGGCCTGCAGCCAGTGGCGGTTCATGTGCTTGGCGGCATCCCAGAAATAGCGTTTCTTGGCACGCAGGCTGTCCAGCGAAGTCTGCAGGCAATTGGGAAACAAATGGGCAAAATTCCAGATCAGCGCGTGGATTTCCTTATCGAGTCGGCTGAAGTCCAGCTGGCAGCGGGCGATCAATTCCCGCGCGGCGGCTTGCTGGCTTTCTGCTACCAACTCGCCATAGACAATTTCGCCGTCTTCCAGCCAGGTATCCGTTCTCACCAGCGGGTTGCGCAGCCACTGGCCGTCTTGCTTCAGCACCGGCACGACTTTGCTGATCATGCCCTTGTGTTTCATCTTGTAAGCCGACCACAGCTCGCAGGATACGCAGTTGTAAATCGCATCCTCAATGGTCAGAAACCAGGGCAGAAAATCCGTCACGCCCCCCACCGGCGCCGAACCATGGCGCGGCCCGGCCTGACCGTACATGGCCAGATCGGATGAAACCGTCAAATCCGCCGCCAGCCCGATTTCCTGGCCGCCGGCCACGCGCATGCCGCTGGCTCGGCAAATCACCGGCTTCTTGCACTCCAGCACGGCATCGACCATGCGGTTGAACAGATCAATGTAATCACCGTATTCATGCGGCCGCCGGCTGTAATATTCAGCGTATTCCTTGGTATTGCCGCCACTGCTCCAGGCCTTGTCACCCTTGGCAGCGAACACCGCCGCCACGACCGAACGGTCGCTGGATGCCCGCTGAAAACCAGCAATCACACCTTTCACCATCTCGGTGGTATAGGCGTTGTACTGAGCCGGATTGTTGAGCCAGATCCAGGCCGAATACAGCCCGGCCACCGGCTCGCCCGCCGCATCGAGCAGCGGGCGCTTTTCAAAAATCACCCCCGGCGCCTGCTCGGAAAAATGCCCTTCGTCGAACAGAGCATGATTCTTCAAAGTGTGGTCACGGGGCAGCCAATCCAAAGACATGGAAACTCCTTGTAAAAATCAGTCGGGTTTGCGCTGTTCAAAAATCCGGCGTCAGCACCACGCGGCGCTGAAGTTCATGACGCCGCGCAGCCGCGAACACCTCACGAATGGCGCTCATTGGCCGCAGCTCAACGAAAGGTTCCAGCGCAATTCGTCCATCCAGGCACAGCTGCAGCACCGCCGGATAATGCCGGGGCGCGCAGCCCCAGCTGCCAATGATTTCGGCATCAAACGCCATCAGGCGCGAAATATTGTAGTGAACCTCATGGCGACCATAGCCAACCACCATCAGCTTGCCAACAAAGCCCAGCAAGGCCAAGGCCAATTCCTGCCCGGCCTGGCTGCCGCTGCATTCAAAGATTTTCCAGCCGACATTGGCCGGCAAGCCCTGCGCCTGGCAATGTGTTTTGAAAGCCTCTTTCAACTGGCTGACGGACTGCCCGGCCGCATCGATGGCATGGTCCAGCCCATGATTCTGCAAGGCGGCCAGACGCGCCATGTCGAGGTCGAAGCCCACCACCTGAGCCGCGCCCAGCACTTTGGCCAGCTGTACCAAGTAGCCGCCCACGCCGCCGCCAGCGCCGATGACGACAAGCCGATCACCCGGCTCCAGCTGCGCCCGCAAAGCGGCCTGATAGGGCGTGGTGACGGCATCGGCCACCACGGCCAGATGCGGCAGCGCAGAATCGGCCACGCCCTCGGGGATAAGGCACAAATCACCTGCCGGCACGGGGATATGGCTGGCAAAGCCGCCGTAAATCCCCAGTGAATTGCCCGGCATACGCTGCTGCAGACAGCGATTTTCCCGCCCGCTGCGACACAACGCGCAATCATGGCAAGGCAGCACAGCCGGGACGATGACGGCGCGGCCCAGCAAAGCGGCATCACGCCCACTGGCCGCCTCAGCCACAGCCACCACCACGCCGACGATCTCATGCCCCAGGATCAGCGGCGGTGCCTGGCGAGTCGGCACACCATCATAGAAATACGACAAATCGGTATGGCAGACGCCACAGCCGTGGATCTCCACCAACACTTCACCAGCAGCCAGCGCGGGCAGCGGCAAGGCCACTTGGCGCAGCTCGCCCACCGCCACCATCTGCCAGGCTTGAATCTCGTTCGGTAGAGGATTCATGGCAAAGGGCTCATGGCAAATGACTCATGACAAATAACCCATACTGTTCTTATTCATGTCGCCACTGCGGCGGCCGCTTGGCCAGAAAAGCCGCAATGCCTTCAGAGGCATCGTGGGTGGCCATCAATTCATCCAGATATTGGCGCTCCAAACGCTCCAGCACGGCAGCAAAGTCGGCCGCCAATGGTTGCTTGGCTTGCTTGGTTTGTCTTTGCGCCGTCCGCAGCGCCCGCTTGTTGTGCCACTGCGCAGCACGCGACAGCTGCAGATAGGGCGCAAGAAAATCAGCCACGCCATCCGCAAATGCCGCCGGGGCGAATACCCGATTCACCAGCCCGTATGTCAAAGCCTCCGCTGCCGTCAGCAAACGCCCGCCCAACAGCATTTCATTAGCCAGGCCCGGCGGCAGCAAGCGTGGCAGCAAAATCGCCGCCACCGGCGCAAAGACAGCCAAACGGATTTCCGGCTGGCCCAATTGCGCTGCCGCCACCGCCAAACGCATGTCACAAGCCAGCGCCAGTTCCAGCCCGCCCCCCAGCGCCGAGCCATTCAAGGCGGCGATGGTGGGCAGAGGAAAATCATGCAACAGCCGCGCCACCCGATGAAAAGCCGACAACATGGTCGCCACCTGCGTCGCCCCGTGTTCGGCCACCTCCACCCCGGCGGAAAAACAGCGCGTCCCTTGCCCGGTCAGCAGCAGCACCCGCACCCGCTGATCTGCCGCCGCCTGCTCAAGCACGTCGGCAAGGGCTTGCAGCAAAGCAGTATTCAATACATTGAGCGGGGGCCGGTTCAGGCGGATCGTGAGCAGGCCGTCGTCTTGCCGTAGCTGCAACAGACCCTCTTGCGTATCTGGCGCACTCATCCGTGGTTCATCCTGCGTTTTCATGGGGGTTGCAAATCAAAACAAATCCTCCAGCTCATCATCTCCCAGTCCGGGTGGCAAGCGGCCGTGCTGCTCGCTATAGGCTTGCAACAGCTCGTTTTCACGCTGGCTGTAAAAATGTGCCAGCTCGAAGTGAAAGCTGTGACTATTCGCGCCTCCCGCTTCTATCGCTTCTTTCGCCTGTTCCCCCTGCTCGCCCGAGGCCAGCAGCCGGTCCAGCGCTTCCTGCAAGCCCTGCTGCAAATCGGCCACCCCCTTGATGACCAGCAAACGCTGATCCGCAGCAAAAATGAAATACACCCCGGCGGCAACGGGAACTTGCCGTACCTGCTCGGTTGTCAGCGGCTGACGATGATCTGGCGGCAGTTCCGCTGCCACCATTTCATGCATCAGATTGCATTTGAGGCAGCGCAGAGCTTCGCCACAGGCATCCGTCACGGCGTAACATTGTTCAATTTCCTGCCAGCCTTGATGCTGACCGACAGGCCATTTCCGCTTGGGTGCTGCAATATTTTTTCGCTGGTTGAAAGCGGGTATGTCAGCCAGCCTGCTGTTGCCGGTGGCCGACTGATGGATATTATCCGGCGTCTGCCAATCGCGCCAAGGGGCATCGAGCAGCACTTCGTCGATCTGGCCATCGCCGCCCAGAAAACGGTCGATCGCACTCGCCGCCTGGCGACCTTGCGCAACAGCTTCAATCAGGCTGCTTGGCCCGGTGACTGCGTCACCACCGGCAAATATTTTGTTCATGCCCGGCAGGCGACCAGTCTCATCCACGGCAATCACCCCCGCCGCCGACAAGGCCAGGCCCTCCAGCGCCACCACCTGTTGGCCAATGGCAGTGATCAGCTGACCGGTCGTGGCTGGCAACGGCGGCTGCGATTCACGATCATCCGTACTCTGCCAGTGCAACTGCCAGCGGGCAGCGTCGCCATCAAGCAAAGGCCTTGGTGACATGGGTGTCATCTGCTGCAGCCGGCCATGCAGGTGCAGATGCACGCCTTCGGCCAGGGCATCGGCCAGCTCGGACGGATGGGCCTTGAGCTGCGCCCGACCCTGGCGATAAACCATATCCACCTGCCGGGCGCCCAATCGCAAGGCGCTGCGCGCGGCATCGCAGGCCACATCACCACCACCGATGACGGTGACCTGTGCGGCCACATGGCTGAGCTGACCGCTGGCGACATCACGCAGGAAATCCACACCATTCATGCCGTCCATGTCATTCACGCCATCGACTGTAGCCAGCGCCTTGCCGGCCTGCGCCCCAATGGCGATGAAGACCGCATCGACCTGCTGCAATTCGGCCGCCTGCAAGCTGTCGATACGGGTATTGAAACGCAAGGCCACCCCCACCGCGGCGACTTCTGCCACCTCATCAGCGATGATGTGGCGCGGCAGGCGATAGGCCGGAATGCCATAGCGCGCCATGCCGCCCGCCTCGGCCTGGGCCTCAAAGATCGTTACGGCGTGACCTTGCTTGGCCAGATAAAATGCCGCCGTCAAGCCGGCCGGCCCGGCGCCGATCACTGCCACCCGCTTGTGGGTGCCCGGCAGCCGCCGCTGCAATTCACGCCAGCGGCCATCATCATGCTCATGGGCGATGCGTTTGAGACTGCGGATGGACAATGGATCATCCAGATGACCGCGCCGACAATCCGTCTCGCAGGGCGCGTAACAGGCCCGCCCCAGGATGCCGGGAAAAGGCAGTTTCTCGCGCACCACGGCATTCGCTTCGGCAAACTGCCCCAGACCGGCCAGCTGCACGTAGCGCGGCACGTCGATACCCGCCGGGCAGGCGTTGGTGCAGGGCGCAGCCACCTGTTGCTGCGTCACTTTTTTTGCCTTCTGGGCTGGCTGGGTACGATCAAGCAAGGCCCCGGTCAGGCAGACCTCCACGCAGGCATTGCAGAACATGCAACCCGATTCAACCAGTGTTGCGGCAATCGTGCCCACCCAACGGCGGCCATCGGCTTCAGTCTTGATCTCCAGACAGCCCACGCCACGCACTTCGTTACAGGCCACCAGACAGCGCCGGCAGTCTATGCACAGGTTGTAATCGCGATCATAAAAAGGCTCATCCTTCACCACCGGCAAAGGCTGGGTGTACTGCTGCGGGCGGTAATCCGGCGTATGGCCGGGAATCCCCACCTGGTCGGCCAGCTGGCGCAACTCGCAGTGATTGAAAATGTCACAACAGCGCGCCGCAAGCGGATGGCCGAAGCTACACGTCACCCGGGAGCAGCCGTCGCGTTGCGGACAAGTCAGGCAGACATGTGGATGGTGAGCCAGCGTCTGCGCCAAAGCCTGCTGGCGAGCCGGCTGGATTTGCGGATGCTGGCTGCTGACCACCATGCCGGCGGTGGCTGGCTGACGGCAGGCATGCTGCAAATCGGCCTCGCCTTCGATCGCCACCAGACACAGACCGCAGCCAGCCCAGGCTGCAGCTCCCTCACCGCCACAGGCCGGTGGCAATTCCGGATGCGCGCAAAGTGCTGGAATGAACACCCCGGCCACCCGCGCGGCATCCAGCAGGCTGCTGCCGGCCGGCACGGTCACCGATTGACCATCCAACATCAAGCGGATCCCGGTCGAGTCGTGATGCGGCGGAACCTGTTCAATGTTTTCCAACGGCTGCCTGGCGCGGCGGCTCTTGCGTATCAGGCGAATGGGGAAAATCGCCGAATTTGTCTCCGCCTCATTCATCAAAACCACTCATCTTCATCACCGCCCGGCCCAGCCTGCTCATCCGGCCGAATATAGAGTGTGCCCAGCGTGCAGCCCTGGCGCTGCTGGTAGCATTCGCCACAGCCATCCGTGACAGCGTCACGTTCGATATGCACGGCATACCCCAGACTGCGGTAGGTCTCCGCCAGCTCACTCAAACGCGGCTCGTCCATCGTCGTCTGCCGCTGCCAGCCTGCCGCCAGTAATTCCTGCTCCGCTCGGCTCATCGCGCCATTGCCCCACCTACCAGCTATGCTCGATGACCCCCGCCGTACAGGCGGTGGTGCACGGCAAGTGTTGGTAACCCGCCGACGGTTTGCACCCGGCGCAAGCCTCTTTCAGCTGCTGGCGCTGGTTGACAAGAACCTCCACCACGTCATCGTCGTAATCATCCGTGATCAAACCGAACAATTGCGCCGGACAGGCCGCCAGACAGGCATGGTGGGTGCACGTCACGCAGGCATCGGTGTCGATGCGGATGTAATAGGTGCCGGAGCCATCCTGATAACCATAATTTGCCAACATGGTGAGATCCTTGCTTGTTGCTTGTTGCTTACTACTTATTCCTTGCCATTTTCAGTTTGCTGCGCAGTCATGAGGCCATGACTACCCCGCCTTGGCCGCCTGTTTGACCATCAAGGTATGGGCGAACAGCGCCGCCCCCAAAGCGCCGGCAATCTGGCTATCGTATTGCGAGCGTACTGCCGTCACACCCAGCAGGCGTTCAATGCGCTTGACCACGCCGATATTCTTGGCGATGCCACCGGTGATGAAAAAATCACCTTCCACGCCGACCCGTTCGATCAGGGCAACGACGCGCTCGGCCATGGCCTGGCAGTAGGCGGCAATCACCTTGTTCTTGGTATAGCCGGCTTTCAACATGCCCAGGGCCTCGGATTTGGCGAAAACCACGCAGATCGACGATACCGCCGGTGGTTCTTCATCAACCTCAAAAGATCGCCCGCCCAGCTCGCCGATGGGAATCTGCATCAGATCCGCAATGACTTCCATGCCGCGCCCGGTGCCGGCCGCGCATTTGTCGTTCATCAGAAACTGCGTCACCTTGCCACGCTCATCGCAGCGGATCGCCTTGCAATCCTGGCCGCCCATATCAAGCAGGGTGCGGACATTCGGCCCGGTCATGTAGTTGGCACCACGTGCATGGCAGGCGATTTCCGTCAGCGCCTTGTGGGCAAAGGGCACATTCACCCGGCCATAGCCGGTGCCGATCACATAGCGCAAATCACTCAGTTGCAGCCCGCTGCGCTGCAATACGCCATCGATGGCACGCTGGGCGGAGTCGGGGCTGTTGTTGCCAGTGCGTGTGCTGTTGTAGCCGTAGATTTCGCCATCAACGCAAACCACCGCCTGCGAACTGACCGAGCCGACATCGACGCCGGCAGTAATGATCTGGCCATTGCGCCAATCGCGCGCTTCATCGATCCAGATATTTTCTTCCCAGCGCCAGTATTCCGGCTTAGATTCACCCCTCACATCCATCCCTTACCAATGCGGGTTATTTACTGTGCGCCTTGCTGTGCGTCTTGCTGTGCGTCTTTTGCCGGCCTTGCCAAGGCTGACGAGGTTGGCGAGCGGTCTGCCTCGGCATGGGCCGCATCCGCTGCGGACAGCATCAGTAACTCAGGCGCCTGGACGTTGCGCGGTGTGACATCCAAGGCAGCCAATTCCCGCAGCTCACGATCTGGTGCGGCCTTGAGATCACGAAACTTGCGGGCCGAAACCAGCACGCGGGATTCCAGTGAGGCCAGCGATTTGTTGTAGGCGCCCACGGCATTGCCCAGATGTTTGCCCACATCGCCCCAATGATCGGCCAGCACCGCCAAGCGCTCGTACAATTCCTTACCCAGCACACTGATCTCACGGGCATTGTCGGCCAGTGCTTCCTGCTTCCAGCCATAGGCCACAGCGCGCAGCAAGGCAATCAGCGTGGTTGGTGTGGCGAGAATGACTTTCTGCTCCACCCCCGCTTCGATCAGGCCAGGCTCGACTTCCAGTGCCGCGCTGTAGAACATTTCGCCAGGCAAGAACAGCACCACCAGATCGGGTGACGGCTGGAACTGTTCCCAATAGGATTTACGTCCCAGCTTGACCAGATGATCGCGCACATGCCGAGCATGGTCCTGCAGTTTCTGGCGGCGGGTTTCATCGTCCTGGGCTTCCAGAGCATCCAGATATCCAGCCAGCGGCGCCTTGGCATCGACCACGATATTCTTGCCGCCGGGCAGGCGAATGATCATGTCCGGGCGCAGCTGTCCTTCTTCCGTGGCCACGCTTTCCTGCTCGAAAAAATCGCAGTGATCGAGCATACCGGCCATCTCGACCACCCGCTTCAGCTGCAGTTCACCCCAGCGCCCACGGGTTTGCGGTGCGCGCAGGGCTTTTACCAGATTGGCGGTTTCCTGCTTCAGCTGACCTTGTGATTGCGCCAGTGATTTCACTTGTTCGGTCAGCGTGGCATAGGCTTCAACACGGTTTTTTTCCACCGCCTGTACCTGCTGCTCGAATTTTTCCAAAGTCGTTTTGACGGGTGTGACCAGCTCGGCAATCGCCTGCTGGCGCTTATCCAGCTCGCCTTTGGCACCTTCCTGGTATTTCTCCAGCGTGCTGCGCG
Organism: Sterolibacterium sp.; assembly: GCA_019105045.1. GTDB lineage: Bacteria > Pseudomonadota > Gammaproteobacteria > Burkholderiales > Rhodocyclaceae > Sterolibacterium. The sequence goes on along the minus strand of JAHRWT010000005.1, from coordinate 24,347 downwards.
CCAGCTCCAGAAAGCTCTGATTGTTGCGGCTCAGCGCATCGGCGGACAAGGCCTTGAATTGATCCGCCAGTTGCTGGCGAGCGGCTTCGATCAAAGCCAGTTTTTCTTCGGCGGTACGGCGCTCTTCGTTGAGCTGCGTACTCAATTCCGCCTCACGCGCACGCAGATCGGTCAGCTGCTGGCGCAGCCCTTCACCAAGACCGTGACTTTCCGCCAGCTGTTCACGCACGCGACCCAGCTCTTCATCGCGTGCCTGCAGGCGTTCCTTGATGCCACTCAGCGCGGCTTCCGTTTCCAGCTGCCCCTGGCGCCGCACTTCCCGAATGCGCCACATGGCCAGCAGCACCGCCAGCAGCGCTGTTACCGCTGCAACAAGCCAATAAATCAGGATGTCATTCATGGGTGAATTTTACCCCAGCCCAGGTCCAAACCTTGGCCACCCCTTGGCTCGCCCAAAAAGAATCGGCCCGCCAGAAAAAGCCGACGGGCCGATCAATGCAGGGACTGCAAGCAGAAATCAAGAATGACTCATGCGTGCATCATTCATCACGACGCAGTTTGCCCAGCCAGTGATCCATCAGCTTGCCGGCAGCCTCGCGACCACCCAGACCAAAGGACAGGGCCACAGCCACGGCAATGGCACCCAGCGTCAGACCAAAGGCCAGGTTGACGATGTCGTCGGCAATCCCCATGGCGCGCAGACCCATGGCCGTGACCAGGGCCAAAATGGCATAGCGGGCAACACGGGCCAGGCCCTTGGTGTATTCACCACTGGCCTTGTCGATGGCAGCATAGGCGATGTTGGCCAGCCAGAAACCGACCACGAAAATGGTTGCACCGAGCAGGATGTCCGCACCGAAATGGATGAAACTTTCCACGATATCGCTGACTTGCGCAAAGCCCAGCTGGGCAGCCGCTTCAACCGTGGCGAACAGCATGGCGAAAAAGAATGCCAGCCGCCCCACGAAAGTCGAGGCCTGGGTTTTTTCAAAGGCATGTGCCAGGCTGATGCGCTCGGGCAGCTTGTCAAAACCCAGGGTGGCCAGCAGACCCGCCAGCAACTTGCTGGCAAAGCTGGCCACCAGCCAGGTGATGACGAGAATCAAAGCCGCCGCAATGATGTTGGGAATCGCCTGCAGCATCACCGACAGCATGTTGGTCGCCGGCCCCGAAATCGCTTCGAGCTTGAGCGCATCGAGTGCGGAAATCAGCGAAGGCAGGAAGATCACGATGAAAGCCAGCAGACCGGCAACACGTGACAAGCGCATATTTTTATCCAACCCGGCCTGCGCACCGAAGGCATCCAGACCGGCGGTATGCGTCAAGTTGCTGACGATATTGCGCAGTACGACGGCAACGATCCAACCAACGCCACCGATGATGAGCGCGGCAAAGACGTTGGGCAGCATGTCGAGCACCTTGCCAACCATGTTACGCAGAGGATCCAGCAAGCCTTCCATGTGCAGGGCGCCGAGGATGGCCGGCAGGAACAGCAGAATCACCAGCCAGAACAGGGCCTGCGCCAGGCTGTCGGCGATCGGTGCCATCTGCGCGTGCTCGGCCAGCTTCTCATCCAGGGTCGTCTTGTTCAACCCCTTGATCACCGACATACGCACGATACTGGCCAACAGCCAAGCCGCCAGCGAGAGTAGCAACGCACTCAACAGACGCGGCGCATATTGAAAAATTTCCGTCGTCAGTGCCGAGAAAGGCCCGGAAACCACCGTCAGATCCAATGAATTGAAAACGGCGATCAGGGTCAGAAACAGCACAACCCAGAATACCGCCAGAGAAAACACGCCTTCAAGATTGATCGTTTGTCCGGTCAGGCCAGAAAAATGCTTGTTCAGACCCGCACTCGACAGGCCATGACGTACCCCCGCCCGCAAGACGACAGCAACGACCCAACCAATGACAAAAATAAGCAAGGCACCCAACAGCTGGGGAATCTGCCCCCCCAGAGTCGTCTGCAAGGTTCCCCAGAGTGCTTGTATATCCATGGTTCCGTCTCCTTTTCAATGCCGTCTGTTACGGTTCAAAGCCACGCCATCTGTACCGAAAGGCCGTTCGTTATCTGTTTCTGCTTCCGGCCATCCGTCCTTGTCGCGCCGTGAAGAAGGGCTTGGCCACATGCCACGCGCAAAGCGCGAAGCCAGACTGTTGCGCCTGCCTTGTTCTCCAGGAACAAAGACTCTAACACAGCATTTTCTGCTGACGGCAGTTTTTCCACCTTCCGGCGCAGGCCGCCCGCGCCGCAAAAAGAGGGCTCAACCCCCCACGCTTGAACAAAACATTGCGCCATGTATTGAGAAAAACAAAATTCATCTGTAGAATTCGCTTTCTCACTTTTTTGCGCCCGTAGCTCAGTTGGATAGAGTACTTGGCTACGAACCAAGGGGTCGGGCGTTCGAATCGCTCCGGGCGCGCCAAAAAGTCAAAGGGCCAGATCACAAGTCTGGCCCTTTGTTTTTTTCAGCTCTTTCCTCTCTTTTCCTGCCAGCGTTTAAACTGGCGTTTCAATTCGACGGGCCAGTGTGGCAAGGGCGAACATGGAACGCATCCAGGATGATGTGATCATCATCGGCGGCGGGATTGCCGGTATTGTCGCGAGCATTGAGCTACTCGCCGCCGGGCGTCGGGTCACCTTGCTTGATCGCGACCAAGAAGAAAACTTCGGTGGTCAGGCAAAAGAAAGTTTCGGCGGCATTTTTGCGGTCGGCAGTGATGAACAACGTCGCGCTGGTGTAAAAGATAGTCCCGAACAGGCATGGCAGGACTGGTGCAGTTTTGCCGAATTCAAGGAAGAAGATGACTGGCCGCAGCGCTGGGCAAAAGCCTTCGTGCATGACAGCCATGCCGAGGTCTATCGCTGGTTGAAAGCACGTGGCATCCGCTTTCTGCCGCTGCCCGGCTGGGTGGAACGCGGCCTGCAGCGACCGGGCAATACCGTGCCGCGTTTCCATGTCATCTGGGGAACCGGACAATATCTGATCACCCGCCTGCTGGCCGAACTGAACGAATTGAGCGGACTGAGCAGACTAAGCGACCAACCGCACCAGACGGCGCTGCGCCTCAAATTCAATCACCGCATCGACGGTCTGATCACGGACGCCGGACGCATTGTCGGTTGTCACGGTCAACACGAGAGCACGGGCCATGGCTTCGAGGCGCGCGGTGAAACCATCGTCATTGCCAGCGGCGGTATCAACGGCGATCTGGCGCGCGTCCGCCGCCACTGGCACGGCGATTGGGGGCAACCACCGGACCTGCTGCTCAACGGCGGCCATCGCTACGCCGACGGCCGCCTGCACGATGCTGTCGTAGCCGCCACCGGCTGCGTCACGCACCTGGAACGTATGTGGAATTACGCGGCGGGTGTCCATCACTGGCGGCCACGCGTGCCCCATCATGGCCTGTCGCTGGTACCGCCGCGCTCGGCACTATGGCTGAACTGGCGCGGCGAACGCTTTCAGCCGCCCCTGGTCAGCGGTTTCGATACGCGTGATCTGGTTGCCCGCATCTGCCACGAACAGCGCGCCTATTCCTGGCAACTGCTGAACCGGCGCATTGCGCTCAGGGAACTGGCCATTTCCGGCGCAGAATTCAATCACGCCATCCGCAACCGGCGCGTGCTTGCCTTCATGCGCGAACTGGCTTTCGGCAATCGGCACATGCTTGACGAATTGATCCGTGCCTGCCCGGATGTTGTCATCGCCGATACCTTGCCCGAACTGGTTGCCCGCATGAACGCACTGCAAGGTGATGATGCGGTCGACTTCGAGCGCCTCGACACGACCGTCCGCGCCTACGACGCTGCCCTCGACCAGGACGATCCCGAAAATCATGACCCGCAATTGCGGCAACTTGCCGAGCTGCGCCGTTGGCGACCAGAACGGCAGCGCACCTGCCGCAGACAGAAAATCATCGACCACAAGGCCCTGCCCCTGATGGCCATTCGCGAATTCATCATCAGTCGCAAAACCCTGGGCGGTATCCGCACCGATCTGGACGGTCGTGTTCTCAACGCTGCCGACCAGCCGCTGCAGGGCCTCTATGCCATCGGCGAAGCAGCTGGTTTCGGCGGTGGCGGCATGCACGGCCTGCGCGCGCTCGAAGGGAGTTTTCTTGGGGGCTGCATCTACAGCGCCCGCCGTACAGCACGCGCTATTGCACAAGGAGTGTGACAATGAAAAAAACCGGTGCAGAGCTGCTCACCCATGCCCTCGAACAATTGGGCATACGCTGGACTTTCGGCATTCCCGGCGTACACACCACCGAGCTGTATGATGCCCTGGATCAGTCTGCACACATCACGCCGCTGCTGGTGACGCACGAAGGTTGTGCCGCCTTCATGGCTGATGCGGTCAGCCGCACCTCCAACGAAACGATCGGCGTCCTTCTGCTGGTACCCGCCGCCGGCCTGACCCATGCCGCCAGCGGCATCGGCGAAGCACGACTGGCCGGAATTCCAATGCTGATTCTGACAGGCGGCATCCGCACCGATCTGGACAAGCGCTACCAGCTGCACGACATCGACCAACTGGCGCTGGCCGCCGAATTGACCAAGGCCGCATTTCGTGTGCTGCGTCACGAAGACATCGTGCCGACGCTGTTCAAGGCACATCAGATCGCCACCAGCGGCGAGCCTGGCCCGGTGCTGGTCGAACTGCCCGTCAATCTGCAACTGCTGGCCGGCGAAGTCGGCACACTTCCCGAGCGACCAGCGCCGCCGCTGGCGCCAACGCCAGATCAAACAGCCATCGAGCAAGCCGCCAGACTGCTGCAGGCAGCCAAAAAGCCCGCGCTGTATGTGGGCTGGGGCGCGCGACAGGCAATCGACTGCAGCATACAGCTGGCCGAACGGCTGCAGATGCCGGTTGCCACCACCTTGCAAGGTCTGGCGTCTTTTCCTGCCGATCATCCCTTGCACGCCGGTTTCGGCTTCGGCGCGGCAGCCGTACCGGCCGCCCGCAACGCCTTTCAGCAATGCGACTGTCTGCTGGCTGTCGGCGTGCGCTTTGCCGAAGTGGCAACCGGTAGCTACGGCATCAAGGTTCCCCGACAGTTGATACACATCGACATCAACCCGCAGGTATTCGATGCCAATTATCCGGCGCAGGTCAAAATCACCGCCGATGCCAGCCAGGCCTTGCAGGCGCTGCTGGACACACTACACGCACAGGCACCCAGCACTGTCCGGTCTGCTGCCGGCAACCCGACCAACGGTTCTGTCGCCCTGGCCATTGCCCGCGACAAACAGGCTTATCAGCAGAGCTGGCTGGCGCACGACAGCAAGGGGCGCGTCAATCCAGCGCGATTTTTTGCCGCATTGCGCCAGCAGTCAAAGAACGATGCCATTACTGTTGTCGATGATGGCAATCACACGTACCTGACTGCCGAACTGTTTCCCATCCAGCGTGGCGGACAATTGCTGGTTCCCACCGATTTCAACGCCATGGGCTATGCCATACCGGCGGCCATGGGCGCCCGACTGGCCAATCCGCACCGAGAAGTGTTCGCCATCGTCGGCGATGGCGCCTTCCTGATGAGCTGCATGGAACTGGCCCATGCCAGTGCCCGCAGGATGCCACTGATCATTTATGTTTTTCGTGATGGCGCGCTGGCGCAGATCAGCCAGGCCCAGGATCTGCCCTACAACCGCAAGCCCTGCACGCAACTGCCGCCGGTTGATCTGTCTGCAGTGGCCCAGGCTACCGGTGCGGCCTATGTGTCGCTGACCAATGATGCGCAGACCGTCTCTGCCATTGCCCGGGCGAACGAACTGGCTGCCACGGGCCGGCCCGTGATCGTCGATGTTGCCATCGACTATTCAAAGCGCACGGCCTTTACCATCGGCATCCTGAAAACCAACTTTGCCCGACTGCCCTTGGGCCAACGCGCGCGCATGGTCATGCGCGCACTGAAACGGCGCGCTGGCCGCCGCAACTGACCGGGACAGCAATGCGCTAATGCACGAATCGTGAACGTGTGAATGTGTGAATGCGTGAATGCGCTACCGATGCCTTTATTTGAACGGATGGCGCAGCACAATGGTTTCTTCGCGATCCGGCCCGGTTGAAATCATATCCACCGGCACCGCACAGACTTCCTCGATACGCTTGAGGTAGGCGCGCGCTGCGGCTGGCAGATTTTCCAGCGTCTTGACCCCGACCGTGCTTTCCTTCCAGCCCGGCAGGGTTTCATACACCGGCTCGCAACGCGAAAGCTCCTCGGCACCCACCGGCAGGATATCGGTCATGCCACCTTCCAGCCGGTAGCCAGTACACAGCTTGAGCTCTTCAACGCCATCGAGCACATCCAGCTTGGTCACACACAGCCCGGAAACGCCATTGATCTGGATCGAGCGCTTCAACGCAGCCGCATCAAACCAGCCGCAACGGCGCGCCCGACCGGTGGTGGCGCCGAACTCATGGCCTTTGGTCGCCAGATGTTTGCCCACTGGATCAAGTTTATCCACGGCATCGTACAGTTCGGTCGGAAAAGGACCGCTGCCCACACGGGTGGTGTAGGCCTTGGTAATGCCCAGTACGTAGTGCAGCATGTTCGGCCCCACGCCCGCTCCGGCCGATGCCGCACCTGCCACGCAGTTGCTGGAAGTGACGAAGGGATAAGTGCCATGATCGATGTCGAGCAGCGTGCCCTGGGCACCTTCGAAGAGCAGGTTGGCCCCGGCATTGTGCGCGTCATACAGGGCGCGCGGCACATCGGCAACCATTTTTTCCAGACGCGGCGCCATGGCCAGCGTGCTTTCCAGCACCTGCTGAAAATCCACCGGCTGCGCGCGATGATAATGCTGCAACATGTAGTTGTGATAGTCGAGCACTTCGGCCAGCTTCTCGGCAAAGCGTTTCGGACGCATCAGATCCTGCAGGCGTATGGCACGACGCGCCACCTTGTCCTCATAGCAAGGACCGATGCCACGGCCGGTTGTACCGATCTTGTTGCTGCCCCGAGCCTGTTCGCGGGCAATGTCGATGGCCTGGTGATAAGGCAGGATCAACGGGCAGGCTTCGGAAATCCGCAGGCGCGCCTCGGCATCCAGCCCGGCAATCCGCAGTTCGTCAAGCTCCTTGATCAGCGCAGAGGGTGACAGCACGACGCCATTGCCGATGTAGCAGGTCACGCCATCACGCAGAATGCCGGACGGCACCAGATGCAACACGGTTTTCTGGCCGTTGATGACCAGTGTATGACCGGCATTGTGGCCACCCTGGAAACGCACCACGCCCTGGGAATGATCCGTCAGCCAGTCGACGATCTTGCCCTTGCCTTCATCACCCCACTGGGTGCCAATGACTACGACATTCTTTGCCATTGTTTCCATCTTTCCTGATTAATCCTGTCGGCCAAACCGGCCTGGTTCACTTCAATTCACTGATCTGCCAGAGGCCATCACAGAAGACCAATTGGCGATTGCAACCGGCTTCACGCCAGTCCGCAAGTGTTTCGCCGGGTAACGCATTGATGACGACTTCACCACGGGCGCGCAAGCCGGCCACGGTCTGTTGCAAAGCTGCCGTTGCGCTGTCTGTCGCCACCGATGGTGCCACGATGGCCTGTCGCAGCGGCGCAGCCGACACCAGTTGCACAAGTTCCCGTAGATCAAGACTGAAGCCAGTGGCGGCACGATCACGCCCAAAAGCCTTGCCAACCTTGTCATAGCGTCCGCCCAGTGCAATCGCACCAGGATAGCCTGCACAATATGCAGCAAACACAATGCCGCTGTGATAGTGCAGACCGCGCAAATCGCCCAGATCGAAACTGACCGGCAGATCACCCAGGGCCGCCGCCAGCGCGCGCAGTTCATTCAACGCCGTGGTGATCTCCGGCAATGCGGGCAGTCGGGCAGCGGCAAGTTCAAGCACGGCCGCATCACCATAAAGCTCGGGCAAGGCCAGCAGAGCCGCGCGAAATGGCTCGGCAACATCCACCAGCAACTCGCGCAGACCAGGCAGATCCTTGGTTTGCAGTGTCGCAAACAGTTCATCCAGACGTTCGCCGGCAATCCCGGCTGCAGCAACCAGCGCGCGGAAAACACCGATATGGCCAAGATCGATCCGTGACGCAGTGATTCCCGTCAGTTGCAGGGCGCGCGCCAACAAACGCAGGATTTCGGCATCGGCCTCGCCACCGGCATGGCCATATAGTTCGGCACCGATCTGCAGCGGCTGGCGCGTAGCCGTGAGACTCGCCGGCAAGGTATGCAGTACGCTGCCGCAATAACAGAGGCGGGTCACTCCCTTGCGATTCAGCTGATGCGCATCGATACGCGCAACCTGTGGCGCAATGTCGGCGCGCACACCCATGGTGCGTCCCGAAAGCTGATCGACCAGTTTGAAAGTGCGCAGATCGAGATCGCGCCCGCTGCCGGTCAACAGGGATTCAACATACTCCAGCAGGGGCGGGATGACATATTCATAACCATGACGACGAAACTCATCAAGCAGATTGCGACGCAGGGTTTCGACCTGCCAAGCTTCAGCAGGCAGTGTATCTTCGATCGCTTCAGGAAGGAGCCAGCGGCGCATGTAACAACCTATTTGAACAAGGCCAGCATGACCAGGCCTACCAGCATGGAACCCAGACCGAGAAAGCGAATCTGGCCATCGGCCAGTTCAGTCACACGGCGAAAGCCCTCCCGCCAGATTTTGGGAGCGAGAAACGGCAGCAGTCCTTCAATGACCAGCATCAGCGCAAGCGCCAGCAAAAGAGTCGATCCTGTCACAATGACGCTCAGTTCTTGTTGCTGCCGCTGCTCTTCAGGTATTTGAAGAAATCCGAGCTTGGATCGATCACCAGCAGATCGTTCTTGTTCCTGAAACTCTGGCGATAGGCTTCCAGACTGCGATAGAAGCGATAGAACTCCGGATTCCGCCCGAAAGATTCGGCATAAATCGCCGTTGCCTGGGCATCGCCCTCACCTTTGAGCTTCTGCGCATCGCGATAGGCTTCGGCAACGATGATTTCACGCTGCCGGTCAGCATCGGCCTTGATTTTCTCGGCTTCGGCCGCGCCTTGTGAACGCAACTCATTGGCCACCCGCTTGCGCTCGGTTTCCATGCGTCGATAGACGGAATCAGAAACCTCCGGCGTGAAATCAACGCGCTTCAGACGCACATCGATGATTTCCACACCCAGCGAACGCGCTTCAGCATCTGCCTTGCGCTGCACTTCAGCCATGATCATGTCGCGCTCGCCGGACACCACATCATGTACAGAGCGCCGGCCAAAAGCCTCGCGCAAGCCGGCATTGACCGTCTGCGCCAGACGGGTCTTGGCCACGAATTCGTCGCCCCCCACACTGATGTAGTACTGCTTGACATCACCGATTCGCCACTTGACGAAGGAATCGACCTGAACCGGCTTTTTCTCTGCCGTCAGATAACGCTCCGGCTCAGGAGTTTCCATGGTCAGGATACGCTTGTCGAAGCTGCGGACATTCTGGATCAGTGGCCATTTCCAGTGCAGCCCCGGCTGCTCGATGACTTCGACGACTTCACCCAGCTGAAAGACAATGGCGTAGTAACGCTGATCGACAGTAAACACGCACATCGACAAGGTGACCAGAGAAACAAACAGGGCAACCGCAACAGTCTGTAGATTACGCAACATCATCGTTCTCCCCGCTCACGCGAGCGCAAGCTGTCCCGCAGGCGCGACAGACCACCATCCTGCCCGGATTGCGCGGACAACTCTCCCGGAGAAGCCGTTCCCTGAAGCGGTGCAGTGGCCGTTTCATGCGCCGCAGCACCCGCTGCAACAGCAGCACCGGCTGTCTGCATCAGCTTGTCGAGCGGCAGATACAGCAGATTGTTGTTGCTGCGTGAATCCACCATCACCTTGCTGGTGCTGGCCATCACCTGCTGCATGGTTTCCAGATACATGCGATTACGCGTCACTTCCGACGCCTTGCTGTATTCGGTGAGGATCTGTTTGAAGCAACTGGCCTCACCTTCGGCATTGGCGATCACGCTCTGCTTGTAACCTTCAGCTTCCTGCAACAGCCGAGATGCCGTACCACGGGCACGTGGAATGACATCGTTGGCATAAGCCTGGCCTTCGTTCTTCTGCCGCTCGCGATCCTGTCCGGCCTTGACTGCATCATCAAACGCGGCCTGCACTTGCTCAGGCGGCTGGGTGCTTTGCAGGGTCACGGCAGTGACCAACACGCCGGTTTCATAACGATCGAGGATGTCCTGAATCAGCTTGCTGGTATTGGCTGCAATCTGTTCGCGGCCTTCATAAAGCACGAAGTCCATCTGGCTCTTGCCAACGATTTCGCGAATCGCCGTTTCGGCTGCCCCCATCACGGCCTCATCCGGATAGCGGTTCTTGAAAAGAAAGTTCTGCGGATCCTTGAGGCGGTACTGCACAGCAAACTGCACCATGACGATGTTTTCGTCATCGGTCAGCATCAGTGCCTCCTTGGGTACGCTGTTGTTGCCGCGATAACCCACTTCTATCGTGCGCACCCGCGACAGCTCAACGATTTCATGCGTCTCGATCGGCCACGGCAGACGCATGTTCGGCCCCGAAGTGGTGATGCGATCGAAGCTGCCAAAACGCAACACGACGCCACGCTGCCCTTCATCAACGATATAGATGCCGCTGGCCAGCCACATCACCAGCACCAGCACCAGCATCATGGCGATGCCACCACCCATTTGTCGCGTGTTGAGGGGTGGCCGGCTATCCTGACCACCGAAACCACCGCCCTTTTTGCCAAACATGGCAGAAAGGCGACGATTGAAATCGCGCCAGAGTTCTTCGAGATCCGGCGGCCCGTCACCCGGCCCGCCCCTGTTGCCACCGGGATCCGGCCGGTTGCCCCAGCCATGATCATTCATGGACATGAAAATTGCTGCAATCAATTGGATAACCCGTTGTCAGGTAAAAGGAAAAATAAAAATGCGGCATTTGCCGAATGACTGGACTCTGCAATGAACGCTGCTCAAGGAGCATCATCAGGATGCTGCTGGCGGGGATATCACGCCTTGTTCCGGATCGGTCTGCCCCATGGCTTGATCACGATGCTCAAGAGCAAATTCCGCCAATGCCGCACGCAACAGATCAAGCCCTTCGCCGCTGCGCGCACTCAAACGAACGCGCGAAATTCTAGCACATTCATCCCGATCGACGCCCGCTTCGGCGTGGGTTGCATCGATCTTGTTCCAGACGACGATCTGCGGCACCTCTGCTGCACCAATTTCGCGCAATACCTGGTTGACCGCGGCGATCTGCTGGTCACGGTCGGGGCTGGCGGAATCCACGACATGCAGCAGCAAATCCGAATTTGCCGTTTCTTCCAGAGTGGCATGGAAAGCAGCCACCAGCGCATGAGGCAGATCGCGGATGAAACCCACCGTATCGGAAATCACGATCTGCCCGACTTCCGGCAGAAACAGCCGGCGGGTCGTGGTATCCAGCGTGGCAAAAAGCTGGTCGGCCGCATAAGCCCCTGCCTTGGTCAAGGTATTGAACAAGGTGGATTTGCCGGCATTGGTATAGCCGACCAGCGAAACACTCAGCACATCACGCCGACTGCGCGCACGGCGACGCACGGCGCGCTGGCGCTCAAGCAGTTTCAAACGATCCTTGAGCAGGGCAACCCGTTTGCCCAGTAATCGCCGGTCGGTTTCCAGTTGAGTTTCGCCGGGGCCACGCAGACCGATGCCGCCTTTCTGGCGTTCCAAGTGAGTCCAGCCGCGCACCAGACGGGTGGCCAGATGCTGCAGCTGGGCCAGTTCGACCTGCAGTTTGCCTTCATGACTTTTGGCTCGCAGGGCGAAAATATCAAGGATCAATGCGTTGCGATCAACCACCCGGCAGGCAACAATTTTTTCCAAGTTGCGCTGCTGGCCGGCGCTCAGTTCGTGATTGAAAATCACGATATCGGCTTCGTGAAGGCGCACTGCCGAGGCGATTTCTTCTGCCTTGCCCTTGCCAACGAAAGTGGCCGCATCCGGTGCCTGGCGCTTGCCGCAGATCACCGCCCGCGCTTGCGCGCCGGCACTGCCCACCAGCAAGCCAAATTCCGCAAGCTGTTCATCATGGCTGCCTGCGCCAAAATCGAGCTGAACCAAAACCGCCTTGATCATGCGGTTGTCCTGCACGAGCCTGTCTGACATCAGCTGGCGTGCGTCAATGATGAGAACAATCCGAACGGCCCAGTGCCACCGCCCCAAGGGATGTCAGCATAGCCGACACGCCTCGTACGCATCGTACGCATCGCGCATCCAGAAAATCCCGCGCCGCGCACCTGTATTCCACAAGAGGCATGGTGCATCAGTCGCTGGCGTCCTGGCTGATGGTGACCGGCCGTCCCGGCACGATGGTTGAAATGGCGTGCTTATAAACCATTTGCGTTACCGTATTCTTGAGCAAAACGACATACTGATCAAAAGACTCAATCTGCCCTTGCAGCTTGATGCCATTGACCAGATAAATCGAAACGGCAACATGTTCCTTGCGCAGTGTGTTGAGAAACGGATCCTGCAGCATTTGTCCTTTGTTACTCATGATGAGTCCTTCTTATAGGAATTATTTCGCTAATTTACGGTATTTTTGCCACCCGGGCTACTTCGTTGCCGGCTTTGTCGGACGGCGCGCTGGCCGGGTGGTTTTCCCCGTTCCGGACGCTGCCGACCTGTGGGTGCCGGCCACTTTTTTTTGCGTTCTGGCCGTTGTCGCAGAAGCCGTTGCAGCCCCCGCTGCCACGCCTGATTTACGACTGCGGCCAGCGGCTGGTTTGGCCCGCGTTGCCGGCGGTTTGTCAGAAAACGGATTGTCCGTGCTCTTGAACTGCACCCGCAGCGGCGTCCCCTGCAATTTGAAGGCCACCATGAAATGATGTTCAAGGTAGCGTCGATAGGAATCCGGCACATGTTCAAGTGCATTGCCATGGATCACGATGACCGGCGGATTCTGCCCTCCTTGATGGGCGTAGCGCATCTTCGGCCGGAACAGGCCATGACGTGGCGGCGCCTGCTTGTTGACCGCAGACTCCAGCGCCCGCGTCAGGCGAGGCGTGGTCAGCTTCGCCATGGCCGCCTGCCAGGCCTTGTCCACCGATGTCATGACCGCGGAAACACCTTCACCATGCAGCGCCGAAATATAGTGAACCTTGGCAAACCCGAGAAAGTTCAGCTTGCGCTCGATGTCCTGCTTGATCTGCAGGCGACGATAGCGATCAACCGCGTCCCATTTATTCACCACAACCACCAACGCCCGCCCGGCTTCCAGGGTAAATCCCGCGATATGGGCATCCTGATCCGAAATATCCTGGCTGGCATCCACCAGCAACACGACGACATTGCTCTGCTCGATGGCCTGCAATGTCTTGATGACCGAAAACTTCTCGATTGCTTCAAAAACCTTGCCCCGCCGGCGCAGGCCTGCAGTATCGATCAGGACATAATCACGCCCCTCGCGAGTGAACGGCACTTCAATCGCATCGCGCGTCGTACCGGGCATGTCAAATGCAATCACCCGTTCTTCACCCAGCAGAGAATTGACGAAAGTGCTCTTGCCGACGTTGGGCCGGCCGGCAATGGCAACGCGAGGCCCGGCATGGGTTTGTACATCAGAAACGCCTTCAGGGAAACTCACCAGCGCTTCTTCAACCAGTTCCCGGACGCCATCACCATGGGCCGCGGAAATCACCAGCGGCGTACCGCAACCCAGCTCGTGAAACTCGGCAGCAACCACGGGACGGTTCATGCCTTCGGCCTTGTTCACCACCAGCAGCATGGGGCGACCGCTGCGCCGCAGACGTTCGGCAATGCTCTGATCCTGTGCTGTCAAACCGCTGCGGCCATCCACCACAAACAGCAGCATGTCGGCTTCGGCAATGGCCGCTTCGGCCTGACGCGCCATTTCGTGAACAATGCCGGTCTTGACCGATGGTTCGAAACCGCCGGTATCAACCACCAGATATTCGCGATCACCCAACCGCCCATGACCATAGTGCCGGTCCCGCGTCAGACCGGGCTGATCGGCAACCAGGGCGTCCCGACTCCGTGTCAGACGATTGAAAAGCGTCGATTTGCCGACATTGGGGCGGCCAACAATGACCAGCGTAGGTTTCATGGGATAGTCAGGTCAGTTATCTTGTCGTTGGTTCTGCAATCCGCAAACACTGCGGCGCATCATTTCACGAACAGCGCGTGCAGCAGACCGTTGCGCGTCTGTACGACAAAACCGTCACGATAATTCTGCGGGTCTGCAGCCAAGGCGCTGCCATCGGTCGTGAAGCGGGCAACAAACTCGCCATTGTCCGGACGCATGACATGCACCACGCCAAACTTGTCACCAACTGCAACATGGCGGCCAACGATGACCGGTCTGGACAGCCCGCGATAACGCAGCTTGTCCTGTTTCCAAAGGCTGGCTCCGTTGCTGCGATCATAAGCCTGCACCTGGCCATTCTCATCACTCACATAAACCCCTTTGAGATCGGCCGCCAGCCCGCTGATGCTGGAGATATCGCGCGACCAACTCAAATTGCCATTGCCCAGATCAAAGCAGGCCACCCGTCCCTGAAACGCGGCCGCACAGACCGAATTACCGAAGACCACCGGCGCACTGGTCAGGTCGGCAATGCGCTCCAGTTCAGTTGTTCCTTTCGGGATGGCAACCGTACTTTCCCACATCGGCGCACCATTGGCCGGATTCAGAAGCAGTAATTTACCACCGGGAAAACCGGCCAGGATGCCACGCCCACCCGCCAATACCACGCCCACCGGCGTACGCAAGGACAGCGTTGGCGTGCTGCGCTGATAGACCCACAGTCGCTTGCCGGTCGTGGCATCAAAGGCAAAAATCCGCGCATCACCACTACGTACCACCACCAGCTGTTCATTGACCGCTGGCGCGGCCAGCACTTCCGAACTGACCTGGGCTTTCCAGAGCAACTGACCATTCGCCGCATCAAATACCAGCACGGCACCTTTGGGGGAACCAACGGCTACCACCTTGCCGTTACCTCCCACGCCGGCGGAAATCGCCTGGTCAGCACGGATACGCCATACCTGCTGCCCGTTGTCGTAGCGCGCCAGCGTGCCATCCCTGGCCGCTGCATAGACAGTGTTGCCGACAACCAGTGGGGTAAACGTATATTCTCCACTGCTACCCACGTTGGCCTGCCACTCACTGCGAATGTCAGCCGTTGCCGTCAATGTCGTCAACTCTGCCGGCTTGTACTTGGGTTTGCTGGCGAAGGGATTCCACGACGCGCAACTGGTCAGCAGCACACTGGCCGCCGCAAGCGTGCAGCAAAGGCCCAGCTTCACGGAATTACCTGATTTCATGATTGTTTGTCTCCCGCCAGGGCCAGTGACTCCAGCTTGATTTGCAGCATGTCGCGATAAGCTGTCTGCTGTTGAGGCTGATCCATGCTCTTTTGCGATTCGTCAATCTTGTCGAGCGCTTGCTGATAGGCTTTGCCAGCTTCGACAAGCTTGCCTTGCGCGGCCAGGATATCGCCTCTGACTTCAGCATAGCGTGGCGCAAAGGCTGCTGCCGGCGCCGCAGTCAAGGCCTGCAAGGCTGCGTCGTAAGATTTTTCTTCGAGCATCACTTCCGCCAGGCGCAGATTGACCAGATCATGCAGATCGCTGCCCGCAGCATGCTGCTGCGCCCATTCAAGCTGGGTTTTTGCCGATTTGATATCGCCAGTCTCAAGCTGTATGCGCGCGGAAAGCATGGCAGCCATGAGCGCATAACGGGTGCGGCCATGCTTATCGATCAACTCACCTGCAGCTTCGCGCACTCTTTTTGCATCATGCGCTTCAACGGCGCGTTCAACCAATGTATACAGTGCGCTGGCCTGCAATGACTGCTCGCGCTGCCACCAGTTCCAGCCCTGCCAGCCCGCCATGGCGAGCGCTACGACCAGCAGCACCCCGGTCACCAAGTTGCCGTATTGCTTCCACCAGACTTTCAGTTCGTCCAGCTGTTCCTGTTCTTCGTGATCATAGACTGCCATTTTCTTCTTCCCATGCAAACAACCGTTCGCCGAGTTCATCGGCCAATTCATCAACGCTGATCCGTTGCTGCTCCCCCGCACTGCGCAGCGGTTTCAGACTGACCTCGCCCGCTGCCGCTTCGTCATCGCCAATGATGACGGCAAAACTTGCGCCCGAAGCATCGGCGCGCTTCATCTGCGATTTGAAGCTGCCGCCACCGCAATGCAGTTGCACTGCATAGCCATTGTCCCGCAACCCCTCGGCCACCCGGAAAGCCAGTGATTGCGCCGCTGCGCCCTGCTGCACCAGATAGACATCCAGCCCCACGGTTTCCAGCTGTCCGCCCTGGGCCTGCCAGAGTGCCAGCAGGCGTTCCACGCCCATGGCAAAGCCACAGGCCGGCGCCGGCTTGCCGCCCAATTGGGCGATCAGACCATCATAGCGTCCACCGGCACATACCGTACCCTGCGCACCGAGGCTGTCGGTTACCCATTCGAACACCGTCAGGTTGTAATAATCCAGGCCGCGCACCAGGCGCGGGTTGATGCGATAGGGAATGTTCAGTTCCTTGAGCAAGCTCTGTACACCGGCAAAATGTTGCAGGGATTGTTCACCGAGATAGTCGATCAATCTGGGCGCTGCTTCGACGATTTCCTGCATGGCCGGATTCTTGCTGTCGAGGATGCGCAGCGGATTGCTGTGCAAGCGGCGCTGGGCGTCGGCATCGAGCTGGTCGGCATGTTTCTCGAAATGAGCGATCAGCGCGCTGCGGTGCTGCTGACGTTCTTCGACCTGCCCCAGCGAATTGAGTTCCAGTCGGATGTCCTGCAAACCCAGGTCGTCCCACAGACGCTGGCACATTGCGATCTGTTCGGCATCGATATCCGGCCCGACCAGACCCAGCGCCTCGACGCCAATCTGGTGGAACTGGCGATAACGCCCTTTCTGCGGGCGCTCATGACGGAACATCGGCCCCTGGTACCACAGGCGTTTGGGGCCGTCGTAGAGCAGGTTGTGCTGCATCACGGCGCGCACACAGCCGGCCGTGCCTTCGGGGCGCAAGGTCAGTTGCTCGCCATTCAGGCTGTCGGTGAAGGAATACATTTCCTTTTCGACGATGTCGGTCACCGCACCAATGGCGCGGGCAAACAGCGGTGTCGGCTCGACCAGCGGCATACGGATCGGCCGATAACCATAACTGTGCAACCAGGAGCGAACCGTTTCCTCGAATTGCTCCCACAGCTCGGCTTCATCGGGCAGGATGTCATTCATCCCGCGTATGGCTTGCAAGGTTTGACTCATGATGTTCCGTTATTTTCCGCATCCCGCCCGCTCAAAGCCGGGCCGGATATTTGCGCAATACATAGTCATCGATGATGGCGCGAAACTCGGCAGTGATATGCTTGCCTTTCAAGGTCACCGTGCGCTCACCATCGACATAGACAGGCGCCACTGGCGCTTCACCCGTGCCCGGCAGGCTGATGCCGATATTGGCATGCTTGCTTTCGCCCGGCCCATTCACCACGCAGCCCATCACGGCCAGCGTCATGTTCTCGACCCCCACGCGCTGCTCACGCCACTCGGGCATACGGCCACGCACATAATCCTGAATATCCTGGGCCAGCTCCTGGAACACCGTGCTGGTGGTACGGCCACAACCCGGACAGGCGGCCACCAGCGGCGTAAATGCACGCAGGCCCATGGTCTGCAGGATTTCCTGGGCGACGACCACTTCACGCGTGCGCTCGCCATTGGGTTCGGGCGTCAATGAAACGCGGATGGTATCGCCGATGCCTTCCTGCAACAGCACGGCCAGTGCTGCCGTCGAGGCGACAATACCTTTCGAGCCCATGCCGGCTTCGGTCAGCCCCAGATGCAGAGGATAATCGCAACGCGACGCCAGATCGCGATAGATGGCAATCAAGTCCTGCACGGCGGAAACCTTGCAGGAAAGAATGATGCGCTCACCGGGCAGTCCCAGCTCTTCTGCCTTGCAGGCACTTTCCAGGGCCGAAGCCACCATCGCTTCACGCATGATGGCCACCGCGCCACGCGGTTCGGCACGCGCTGCGTTTTCATCCATGATGCGCGCCAGCAGCGCCTGATCAAGACTGCCCCAATTCACGCCGATGCGGATCGGCTTGTCGTATCTGCAGGCGATTTCGATCAGGCGGGCAAATTGCTCGTCGCGGCTCTTGCCCTTGCCGACATTGCCAGGATTGATGCGCAGCTTGTCGAGAGCGGCGGCGCATTCGGGCACCTCTTCCAGCAATTTATGACCGTTGAAATGAAAATCACCGATCAGCGGCACATCGACATTCATTTTCAGCAATTGTTCGCGCACTCTGGGCACGGCCTGTGCCGCTTCGCGCGTATTCACCGTGACCCGCACCAGTTCCGAGCCGGCCCGCGCCAACTGCGCGACCTGCACGGCCGTGGCCACGTGATCTGCCGTATCGGTATTGGTCATCGACTGCACGACGATTGGCGCAGCGCCGCCAACCGCAACGTTGCCCACCATCACACAACGTGTGCGACGACGCGGCAGACGGACTTCCGTCGTCAGATTCTCCACACTCGTCATTCCAGATTCAACCGCGCAACATCAACCTTGGTGTAAGGTTGCAGATCTACCGGCCTGTCTCCATAACGCAAACGCACACGCGAGGCATTGCCCACAACCACGGCAAACGGTGGCTGTCCACTGACAACCTGCCGGGTTCCGGGTGGATTGTTCTGGGCGAAAATCACTTTTGTCGTGGCATCCTTGACTTCGACCCAGGCAGTGGCATCAAAATCGAAGACCAGTTGATGCGACTCCTGCATATCCATCACAGGAGATACATCCTGCAACACTGTTCCCGGTGTGAATGGTGCCTCTGCAGCCTCTGCGGGTGATGAAGCAGCCGTCGTTGCCGCAACCACTGCTGGAGTCGCATCAACAGCTTTCTCATTGGCCACCGAGGCAGCCTCAGATGGCTGGACTTCGGCAAGCGGCTCCGCTGCAGAGTCAACGGCCATAGAGGGAATGGACAAAGGCAGTGGCTGCCAGAAAAAATAGGCCGCAATGGCCGCCAGAAGAATGACTATTCCACAGACAGGCAGCCAGAATCTGCGCAGCGGATGATCCCGCCCACCAAACTGCGGCAAGGGCGCTGTCTCATCAGGCAACACGGTGGTGGCTGCAAGAAATGCCGGCACCTGCTGATCATAAAGCGCCAGCAGGGTCGCCGAATCAACCTGCAGCAATTTGGCATAACTGCGGATAAAACCGCGTACCACAGTCGTGCCGGGCAGTTTGCTGAAATCATCCCGTTCGACCGCTGCAATCTGGCGCGCCCCGAACTTGATGACCCGGGCAACATCATCGATGGACAGCCCCCGCGCCTGACGCGCCGCCTGCAAGGACTGCCCCAGCGTAGCTGCCAGTGGAACCGACTCGCTCACCGTTGTCTGCACGAAGCCGCCCGTCCCGTCGGGAGATTCAGGCTCTGCGGCGTTTGCCGAATCAAGCAGGTCGTTCATTCGTACTGTCCCTGCAGCAGCTTGAGATGTTCTGGCGTACCAACGAAATCCTGCCGCAGTTGGTTGGTATAACGCATTTCACTTGGCCGATTTCCTGCCTTGCGTTCAATGCGCAAGGCCAGCCAAAGCGATTCGGCCGACGGTTCAATCAGCTTGTGCAACTCTGACAGATGCAGGCGGGCGGCGGCCAAACGGTCCTGACGATAACAGATATCCGCCAGCAGAAAAATTGCCCGAATGTTTTCCGGATCAAACTTCAGGGCGCGCATGAAATATTCTTCAGCCGCCCTGTCGTCTTTCAGGCGTAGCGAACACACTCCGGCATTGGTCAACGGCATGGCAGGCGTTGCATACAAAGGGCTTTTGAAAGCCGCTTCAAAATAAGGAAACGCGCGTTGTTCGCGTCCGGTCTGGCAGAGAAACCAGCCGAAATTGTTATTGACTTCCGGATCATTCGGTGCAATCCGCATGGCCTGCTCAAAACTTTTTTCAGCAGACGCGTTTTCCCGCATCTGCATGTACGTCAGTCCCATCAGACTATAAGCGGGCGCATAGTTTGAATCTGCCGAAAGCGCAAAACGCGCCTCATCCAGCGCAACGGCCAGATTGCTGTTCTGCAGATACAACGCCCCCAGTTCGGTATGTACCTTGGCCCGCTGTTGCGCATCAGTCGTTGCCGCCTGCTGGGAAACCGGTTGCTCGGCTGAATAGTCGGCCCCGGACAGATCAGTGGCACATCCATACAAACTCAGGATAACGACCGCCAGACTGCTGCCTGCAAGCTGTTTCAATGACGCCATATACCCTCCTCTCGTTGCTCCCGAATCGTGATCGCCTGTTGGTCGCCGATCGCAGCCACCTGCTGCGCAGACTGCGTACGTCGCGTTTTATCACGAACCTGGCCGGCCAATTGACCACAGGCCGCATCGATATCATCGCCACGTGTCTTGCGTGTCGTCGTGACGACGCCAGCGGCCAACAACACATCCGCGAAGCGACGGATTCGTTCCGCAGACGAGCGTCGGAAACCGGAATTTGGAAACGGATTGAACGGAATCAGGTTGAACTTGCAAGGGACATCATGCGTCAGCGCGAGCAATTCACGGGCATCCCTGTCACGATCATTGATGCCATCAAGCATGACATATTCAAAGGTGATGAAGTCACGTGGCGCCCGTTCAAGATAACGACGACACGCCGCCATCAACTGCACCAGCGGATACTTGCGGTTGATCGGCACCAGTTGATCGCGCAAGGCATCATTCGGCGCGTGCAATGAAACCGCCAGGGCCACAGGGCACTCTTCACGCAATCTATCCATGCCGGGCACGATGCCCGAAGTGGAAACCGTCACTCGCCGGCGCGACAAACCATAGGCATGATCGTCCAGCATCAGCCGCAGGGCGGTAATGACATTTTCCAGATTGGCCAGCGGCTCGCCCATGCCCATCATGACGACATTGCTGATGATGCGCTCACTGCTGTTCCGCTGCAGCAAGTCTTCACCCAGCAATCGGTTGGCCTGCCACAACTGGCCAATGATTTCAGCCACCGTCAGATTGCGGTTGAAGCCTTGCTTGCCGGTCGAGCAGAATGCGCAATCCAGCGCACAACCCGCCTGGCTGGAAATGCACAATGTGCCGCGTCGATCTTCCGGAATGAACACCGTCTCGATTGCATTGCGGCTACCGACATCAAACAGGAACTTGCGCGTCCCGTCATCCGAAGTGCTGTCACGCACCAATGCCGGCGCTTGCACACAGGCCTGTTCGGCAAGTTTTGCACGCAAGACCTTGGCAACATCCGTCATCAAGGCAAAATCATCGACGCCGCCTTGGTGAATCCAGCGCATCAGCTGGCGGGCGCGCATCCGCTCCCGGCCAGGGGATTCACCCAGCTGGGAAAAGAATGCCGCCAGTCCGGCCGCATCAAGGTCGAGAAGATTGATCTTGCCTTGGTTCATGCAACGGATACAGGATAAGAATACGCAATGAACACGCGACGGTGCTGTGCACTTTCGGCACAGCACCGCGAAGATAAGCCGGTAAAACACAAACTCGGGCAAACGGGGAGCATGTTGCCAATCCTCATCTTCATGCGCCCCAATGCCGCTCGCACCGCAAGCCCCGCTGGTGTTGGACGGCTCAGCGTGAATAAATGTTCAGCGACGGAAAGAAGTAGGCGATTTCGACAACGGCTGTTTCAGGTGCATCGGAACCGTGCACTGCGTTGGCATCGATACTTTCGGCGAAGTCTGCACGGATGGTGCCCGGCGCAGCGTCCTTGGGATTGGTCGCGCCCATCAGCTCACGATTCTTGAGTATCGCGCCTTCGCCTTCCAGCACCTGAACCATGACGGGGCCGGAAATCATGAATTCAACCAGATCCTTGAAAAAGGGCCGCTCACGGTGCACAGCATAGAAGCCCTCTGCCTCCTGGCGTGACAAATGAATCATGCGCGAAGCAATGATTTTCAGGCCATTGTCTTCAAAGCGCGAATAAATCTTGCCAATGACATTCTTTGCAACGGCATCGGGTTTGATGATGGAAAGAGTGCGTTCAACAGCCATGCTTTACTCCAAACAAGGTTAAAGAAACGAAATAACGTATTATTTTAGCTCAATGTTGCCTGGCTTCTCCGGGTTTTTTCGAGCCAGAGCGCCCGCCGCCGACGGTACAACCGCCAGTCGCCAAGGATCAGTTCGGGATGCCGATCCGCCGCCGCCGTCAGCATCTGTCGCAGACCTTCCTTGAAGCGCGCTTCACCGGGAATCTTCACGCCCTGCCCGGCCAGCAGGTAGCGCAGCACATTCCGTGCCCGAGGTTCGCTCAGCCGTGCCAACACATCAACCGCCAGCGGGAAACTGGCCGACTCACCTGCCAGATCAATCAGGGCAAGCTCATCGAGCAGGCGGGCGGTTTCCACAAATTTTTCTGTGGCTGCCGCAAATCGACTTTCCACCGCTGGAAAACGACGACGCAATTCGGGGATGATGCGATGACGCAAAAAATTTCTCGAATAACCGACCTCAAGATTACTTTCATCATCAACCCATGTCAGCGCATGGTGCTGCAGATAGCACTCGATTTCAGCACGCGGCGTCCGAAGCAGCGGGCGCAAGACCCGCAGTCCGGGGCGCAATTGGCGCGATTCCGGCATACCGCGCAAACCGTGAACACCGCCACCACGCAACAAATTGAACAACAGGGTTTCGGCCTGGTCACCCAGGTGCTGCCCGAGCAGCAGGCAATCGGCCTCCAGTCGTGAAAACACCGCATACCGGCAAGCACGCGCAGCGGCCTCCGGCCCCTCGGCAGCATAGCGCGGCACAGTGACCGCAACACAGCTCAAAGCGATCCCCAGATCCTGACAAAATTGCTGGCAGAAAGCCTGCCATGCATCGGCATGCGGACTCAGTCCATGATGCACATGACAGGCGGTCAACACATAACCAAAATCCGCTTGCAGAACGTGCAAGGCATGCAGCAGGGCAACCGAATCACGCCCTCCCGACAAACCAACAACCAGACGAGCCGGTCCGGAAACCTGTGGCAGATGACGCTCAAGCGCAATCGCCAAACAGGCCAGCAACGCTTCAGGCGGCGCGCTGTTCCTTGAACTTGCCATAGCCCATCAGGCGAGCATAACGACGCTCGACCAATTCCGCCGGCGTAAGATCGGCGACCTGCCGCAAGGCATCCTGCAAGGCCTTGCGCAGCGAAGCGGCCATCGTCTGCGGCGCACGATGGGCACCACCCACCGGCTCGCTGACCACACGGTCGACCAGTCCCAGCGTTTTCAGACGGGCCGCAGTAATTCCCATGGTTTCTGCGGCATCACAGGCACGCTCCGAGCTCTTCCAGAGAATGGAAGCGCAGCCCTCCGGTGAAATCACCGCATAGGTTGAATACTGCAGCATCTGCACAACATCAGCCACCGCAATGGCCAGAGCGCCCCCCGAGCCACCTTCTCCAATGATGGTGGCAATCAGCGGCACCTTGAGTTCGGCCATGACCAACAAATTGCGTCCGATCGCCTCCGACTGACCACGCTCTTCAGCACCAATACCCGGATAGGCACCCGGCGTATCAACAAAGGTAATGATCGGTATCCCGAATTTCTCGGCCAGCCGCATCAATCGCAACGCCTTGCGATAGCCTTCCGGACTCGGCATGCCAAAATTGCGCAGGATTTTTTCTTTTGTGTCCCGGCCTTTCTGATGACCAATAACCATCACGGACTGGCCATTGAAACGTGCCAAACCGCCAATAATTGCCTGATCATCAGCAAAACTGCGATCACCGTGCAGCTCCTCGAAATCCGTGAAGATCTGACTGATGTAATCAAGCGTATACGGTCGCTGCGGGTGTCGTGCCACTTGCGCACTTTGCCAGGGTGTCAGTTTGCTGTAGATATCTTTCAGCAGGTTCTGGCTTTTGACTTCAAGTCGCCCGATTTCTTCCGAAATATCAATCGCAGAATCATCCTGAGCAAAGCGCAAAGCCTCGATTTTTGCATCAAGCTCGGCTATCGGCTGCTCGAAATCTAGAAAAGTGGTTTTCATAAGCAAGCTGTTTATTGGAACCAAGCGATTCTAACGCAATGCAGGCAGACCGCAATCAACAATCAATTCTAGCAGACAGTCCATTGTCTTCCTTGTTTTGGGTTCTGTTGTTTTTTGCTGGGAGTTGGCCTGTGTTGTGTATTGTGTGTTTGTAAACGACGCAGCCCTCTTGCTGTTTCGCAAGAGGGCTGCTGTATGGGGGTCTGGCGCTGACCTACTTTCTCACCCGGGGTGGGCAATATCATTGGCGCGGAGGTGTTTCACGGTCCTG
>JAHRWT010000002.1 GCA_019105045.1 Sterolibacterium sp. | reverse complement strand
GCCGGGGCGACGGCCGGAGGCAGCGCGTCATGCCAGCGGCGGCCGAGGAACAGGTCGACCTCGATGTCCTCGCGCTGCTGCAAGGCCGTCACCAGGCCGACGACGTACTGGCCGATGCCGGTGCGCGGCGCGCGCAGGATGCTGGCGTTGATGGCGACGCGCATCTCAGGCCGGGCGTTGTGCGGTGTGGGCGGCGATGCGCTCGACCAGTTGCTGCGTCGACTCGCGCCAACCCGGCCAGGACCAATCGGCCAGCGGGCGCTGCGCCGGGAATTCGCCGCTGGCCTCGAAGCGGCTGACGAGCGCGGCAAGGCTGCCTGGATCGTCAAGTTGAAAATAGGCAAGAAAGTCGGCGCCGATCTCACGGAACACTGGAATGTCGCTGGCCATCGCGGGCAAGCCGCGCTGCATGGCTTCGACCAGCGGCAGGCCGAAGCCTTCGACGAAGGAGGGAAACACCAGCGACTTGCTGTGCCGGTAGCAGTATTCGAGTTCGCTGTCGCCCAGATCGTTGAACATGAACAGGCGCTTGCCGAGTTCCGGGTGACTGCGGATGCGCGCGATCAGCGGCGCGCATTTCCAGCCGATACGGCCGATAATGCACAGCGTGGCGCGCGCGTCCGGTTCAGCGCTCCACAGCCGCTCGAAGGCATCGAGCAGATAGGCGTGGTTCTTGCGCGGCTCGATGGTGCTGACCATCAGGTATACCGAATGACCATTGGCAAACAGCGTGCGCACAGCCGCGCGGATGCCTGCATCGCCCTTGACCTGATCGAGCTCGCTGCCGAGTTGGAAATGCTGATGCCAGCGCTTGCCGGCTTCCTCGACGCCGAGTCGGCGGATGACGTCGGCGCGCACCTCGTTGCTGATGGTTTCCGAGATGGCGATGAAGCCGTCGGCGGTGCGCGACACCCACTCGAGCCATCTTTCAAATGCATCGACGTGTTCGTCATTGCAGAATTTCGAATGCGTCAGCGGGATCAGGTCGTAGATCACGGCGACGACGCCGAGCCCCTGCTGCCTGAGGCGTTCGACATGAGAGAAGATATCGGCATGCCAGGATGAATCGAGCAGCACCAGAACATCACCAGGCTGGACTTGAAGTTCTCTGATGCGCTCGGCGGCAATATCATGACGCGGCAACAAAGCAGTCAGTTTACGGCACAGAAGAAAACCCAGACTGCCGATACGAAACAACGACCGGAACCACCCGCGCAGCAGGGGCATGCGAACGATACCGCTACGCCGTTCGAGCTGCTGGTGAAACTGCCAATAACGGTTGTGTAGCCATCCGAGCCTGATCTGAAAACGATCATGCAGGCGCCCCGGTGCAAAAACCAGCATGACCATCACAAACGGCAGAATAAAAACAAAAGCACCGAGACGAAAAAATGCATTGATGATGCGACGCAACCAATGTGGACTACGCGGCCCCAAAGCCTGATTGATGTTGTGATGCAAATGCCAGTAAGCATTGCGTCGCCTCTCGAAGCGTTTTTGCGCATCGATCAGGACGCACTCACGCCGCTCCGGAATGAGCCTGCGAACCTCATAGATGCGATTGTTCTTGAGGGCAACCGGCCGGCATTCGACAATCGCCTGCACATCCGGCAAATGATTGACCACATTGCGCACGACGCGCTGTATTCCCGTATTCAGGTACGGATGATCAAAAACGCAGGTACATTCAACAAGTATTCGCATTCGGAACTTTCTGATCTTCTGATCCATCACAAGCCGGATCACCCGGTCCGCAATCATGTTTTTTGGATATTCTGATTGCCGATTGCGGAAACAGTCGAATAGCCTACGTACAAATGATTTCCGGCAAGCCGAAGCACACCATCAGATGCGCACCACGTCTTGCGTTTCATGGTTGGAAAACCGCGTAGGCAAGGCGGCTGCACTTTCGACGTTTTCCCAGTACCTCAGCACATCACGCAGCGAGTCATCCAGCGGAATGCGCGGCTGCCAGCCTGTGGCGACGCATAACTTGGTGTTATCGCCACGCACCCGACGTTGCCCACCAGGGCGGCGAAGCGACTGAAGCTGGCGAATTTCCGGAGCGACGCCCCCCATGCGCACCAGACGATCAAGCAACTCCCGAATACTGGTTTCCGTATTCGAACAGACGTTATAGATACCGCCATGTTCACCACCGGTCAGCAAACTCATGTAAGCATGGGCCAGATCACGCACATCGGTGAAATCGCGTGTCACATCAATGTCGCCGATTTCGATGACCGGCTCACTCAGGCCCAGACGAATACGTGCCACCTGCCGCGCAAGGCTGGAAACAACAAATTTCATGTGCTGGCCGGGGCCGATATGATTGAACGGCCGTGCCACGACAGTGCGCCACAATTCATGCTCACACCACTGGGCACACAGCATCTCGGCGCCAATTTTGCTGATGGCGTAGATATTGTGCGGCTGCACTGGGTGAGTTTCCTGAATCGGCAAGGTTGCCGTGTCTGCCTGGCCATAGACATCACCCGAGCTGACGTAGAGAAAATCGCCACAGAAGCCAGTATGCCTGAGCGCCTGCAGCAGATTCAGGGTACCGATCTGATTCACCTGCAACGCATACACCGGGTTTTCAATGGCATCGGGAATAAAGCTCAAACCGGCAAGATGAATCACGCCATCCGCTCGCACATGCCGTAAGGTATGAACCAGTGAATCAGTATCCCGTACATCATACTTGTGGCTGGCAGGAATCAGCTCCCAGCCGTAATCCTGCATGATTTCTTCGGCCATGCCGTAGAAAGTTCCACCAACAAAACCAGTTTCACCGGTCAGAAAAAGACGCTTCACTATCGAATGACTCCCTTTATTTCTGGGCATTCTATACTGCAGCGAACCCGCCAGCAGATAACAAGGCCATATGCGGCGAGCCACGCACAGCGGCCTGTTCATTTACAATGTACACTTCGCGTACCGAGAGCCTGCTTATTTGCACGGACTCTTCATTCGTCCTCATCCATCACTGGAGAAACGCGCGGCCTGGCCGCCAAGATCATGCCTGCTTCATCCCGCAAGACACTCGTCAAATCGGCAAAGTCACAGCCATCCCCAGCGCCAAAGTCAAAAGCAAAATCAGCCAGGGCGGCCAAGCCTGGTCGTGCGAAGCCGGCCACGCCGCGTGGTGTGTTGTCGCAGGCGCTGATCCTGCGCACGTCGCTGGAAATCATCGACCGCGACGGATTGACCGGGCTGACCGTACGCAAACTGGCCGAACAGTTGGGGGTTTCGGCGATGGCAATCTACCGCCATTACCAAAGCAAGGCAGAAATCGAGCGCCAGCTGGTTGATCTGGTGGTCGGCGATTACGATGTCACCAGTCATGACGAAGCGGACTGGCGCGAGTGGCTATACACCACCTATGCCGGTATGCGGGCGGCCCTCTGCGCCCATCCGGGCGTCATGCCACTGCTCGACAATGCCTCCTATCAAGGCGGCAAGGCCCTGGCGGTGATGGATCGCATACTCTGCAAACTGAACTCTGCCGGACTGACGGCAGAGCAGTCGGCGTTGCTGTTTCACACCCTGATGGCCAACATGATCGGTTCGGTGGTACTGATGAATGATGAGGAACGCAGCCTCATCGCCTTTGGGCCGAATGCGGAACGGCAGCGCTCACGCAAGCTGAGCTTTGAAATGGTGTCACTGGAGCCGTTTCCGAACATCGCCCTGCATGCACCGCAGCTGGCCGGTATTTCAGGTGATCAGCATTTTCGCGACAGTGTGACGCTGATCATCAGGGCCATAACCGGCCAATAAGCACGCGTACAGCAAAACGCATCAGATCGCCGTCTGCCCGCCGTCGATGACCACGCCCGAGCCGGTCATGAAGCGGGCTTCTTCCGAGGCGATGAAGGCAATGGTGGCGGCGATGCCGGCGGGCTGGCCGTGTTCGCCGAGCAAGGGCATCAAGCGCGAGAGCAAATTGAAATCGGCATCTTCCGGGGGTGAGAACCCTTCCACCAGCGGCGTGGCCACCGAGCCGGGACAAATTGCATTGACGCGCACACCGCGCGAGCCGTATTCCACCGCCAAGGCTTTTGAGAGCATCAGCAGCCCGCCCTTGGCAGCGGAATAGACACTGCCGTAAGGCACGCCGACCATGCCGGCAATCGAGGCCACATTGACGATATTGCCCCGACTGGCCAGCAGATGCGGCATGGCGGCCCGGCTCAGGTAGAACGGACCATGCAGATTGATGGCCATCTGTTGATGCCATTCAGCATCGGTCATTTCGGTAAAGTTCTTGAGATAGAGTGTGCCGGCCACATTGCACAATACATCCAGCCGGCCGTGGGCAGCGACGACGGCCTCTACCGCTGCCGTGCAGGCGACAACATCGGTGACATCCAGCGCGTGGCCGGTCACGGCCAGCCCGGCGCCTTGCAGGCTGCTGATTTCCTCACTCAATTTGCCGGCGTTGATATCGCAGGCCAACACCTGCGCGCCTTCGCTGGCCAGACGCTCGGCAGTGGCCAGACCGATCCCCGAAGCCGCGCCGGTGACCAGCGCGGTCTTGCCTGCAAAACGTCGCATCGCCATGATCGCTCCTCAATCCAGTTCAACAAAGCGCACGCCAGTCAATTGTTCACTGACTTGCCAGAGCTTCTGGGCGGCCGCATCGTCCAGTCCCGCCTTGTGAATTTTTGCCGGGGCCGGCGCCCCGCGTGTTTCACCCAGCCCATCCGGGCCATAGAAACCACCGGGAGTGACCGCCGGCGAAGTCGCGGCATACAGGGTCGGCCAGCCGCCGCCTGCGGCCGATTGACCGAAAACGGACATGACCACACCCATCACCACTGAAATCATGCGATCCATCAAATGAAAATCACCCAGGCCCTTGCGCGAACTGCCGATATTGGTACGCGATACGCCCGGATGCACGATCAGACTGAGCAACGGCAAACCCTTGGCCGTGGCCCGGCGCTGCAGCTCACGGCCAAACAGCATGTTGGCCAGCTTGGTCTGGTTGTAAGGACGCTGGGCGAAATAATTGCGCTCCATCTGCAGATCATCCCAATCAAAGCTGCCCAGCCGATGCACCAGACTGGAAACGGTGACCACCCGCGGCGCGGCAGATTGCAGCAGCAAGGGTAGCAAACCGGCTGTCAATGTGAAATGCCCCAGATGACCGATGCCGAAGGTCAGCTCAAAACCATCGCCGCTGGTGCGTCGTTCGCTGATCGGCTGGATGCCGGCGTTGTTGATCAGAATATCGAGCGGCCGGCCCTCGGCCACCAGTCGAGCGGCAAATTCGCGCACCGCCTGCTGACTGGACAGATCCAGCGGCAGAAAACTGACTTTGGCGTCGGCCCGCAAAGCGCGGATTGTCTGCAGCGCCTCAGCTCCGGCGCGTTCATTGCGGTCGACCAGCAGCACTTCGGCACCATGCTGGGCCAGGCCACGGGCCGCCTCAAAGCCGATGCCGCTGGCCGCGCCGGTCACCAGGGCGCGCTTGCCGCTCAGATCGGGAATATCGTTTTCAGTCCATTTGGCCATCATTCAACTCATCGGGAACAGGGATTGCACAGATGAAAATGGCGCCCAGCTCCATGAACTGTGCGCCATTGTGTATTGCAGAAAGCAGGAGCGATGATCGCTCAATGACCGGCCGCCGGCGCTGGGGTCTTGTAGCCGCCCTGCTTGCGCTTGACCGGTTCGATGCCGGTCAGCTTGGCCAGGTTGAGACCGAGGATCTTGGCCTTGTCTTCTTCGGTAACCTGCGCATAACCCCATTTTTCCTGCAGCTCGGCAGGCATGTCCAGATTGACGATGTAATCGACCACGCGGCCGAGGTCGTCGAAAGGCAGGTCGAAGCCCAGCACGATCTTGTCGGCCGGCATCCACTGCAGCGCGGTGCCGATGGCGTGGTAGCCGCGATACGGCGCGCGCTGGTACCAGCCGATGATGCCCGACAGGCTCATGTACAGGTTGCGATGCTTGCCG
>JAHRWT010000114.1 GCA_019105045.1 Sterolibacterium sp. | reverse complement strand
GAGGTGATGTCGATCTTCAGTTCGGGCAACTTGTCGCCCACCTGGACCTGACCGTATTTCAGGGTATTCAGATTCATGTTGGTTATCCTCATTCTTCCTAAATTCAGGCCAGATAAAACTGCGGCAGCCAGGTTTTTTCATCCACCTGCTCGACCTTGCCCTTGACGCGCAGGCCGATCTTGACCTGCTCGGGCTCGCAGCCCGCCAGGTTGGCTACCAGGTTGGTGCCTTCATCGAGCTTGATCACCGCGCACAGCAGCGGATAGGGATAGCCGGGGAATTTCGGATAGTGCATCTGGGTGAAGCTGAGAATTTCGCCGTTCAACGTTGATTCGATGGAATCCCATTCCGTCGATTGGCATTCGCCACACATCGGCCGGGGCGGATGGCGCAAGGTCTGGCAGCTCTTGCAGCGCTGAATGAGTACTCGGCCGTTATCCACCGCCTCCCACCACCAGGCGTTGTCATGACCGCGCGGGCTGGGAATGCGCGTGGGCGCAGCAGGCGTGCTGTCGGCCTCACTGGCCGCCGCCGGCGCCTGATCGGCATTGGGGATGAATTTCAGGCAGCGGAACACCTGGCGACCGATTTCTTCCTTGTTCTGATCGGTGAAGGTGGTGGTGGTCTCGATGAAATAACCGATGCCGCGCTGGGTGGCTTTCTGTTCGGAAATGCTGGAAATGATGGTATGGGCAAATACCTGGTCACCTGGCCGCAGATCACGGAAATATTCGCTGTTGGTGTTGGTGCCGAGCACGCCGGTAAAGCCATGGGCATCGAAGACATTGTGCAGTTCGCGCTGCAGATCCACCGCCGGCTTCTGGCACATCGGGTAGCCTTCCATGCTCCAGATCTGCAGCATGTGGGCGGGCGCGATGAGGCCGCCCTTGCTGGATTTTTTGGCGAATTCCTCATCCGTATAGACGGGGTTTTCGTCTCCCAGCACTTCGGCCCAGTGACGGATCATGGCGGCATTGACGTCATCCTTGCCGCGCTTGGGCGCACCCAGTTCCCGGCCGACATAGGCCCGGATCTTTTCTTCAAACGCTTTGGTTTCTTCAGGAGTCATGGTGGTTTCCCGGTTGGTCGAACGATAGAGGCCTGGCTGCCGGCGGCAGAACCTGCTTATCAAGCCACGGACAGGCAAAACGTTTTTGAATTTACGCGAAGCCCCTGTCACAATCCTCGTCTGAATGGACGATGGTTTGACGGCACCGAAAGGTCGGATTCAGGTCGTGACTTGCGAATATACTGCCGACATGTTTGCGATGCGCCCCTCTCCTTCTGCCACACCAACAGAGGCGACAGATTTTCGGACAGCCCGCTGGAGCGCCATTCTGCTGGGTTTTTCCATTCCTGTTTCCGTTGCCCTGGACAACGTGTTGCTGCTGGTTTTTTTGCTGGCCTGGCTGCTGGGGGGCGGCTGGCGAGAAAAACTTGCGATCATCCGCCAGCATCCCGTCACGCCCGCCGTGCTGGGCTTGTTTGGCCTGGTGCTGCTGGGTTGCCTTTACGGCCCGCAGGACAGCGCCGATATGCTGCGTTTTCTGCGCAAATACGCCAGTTTGCTGCTGATTTTGCTGCTCTTGCCGTTGTTTCGCGATCCACGCGATCAATTGCGCGCGATGATTGCCTTTGGCGCGGCGATGGGACTGACGCTGCTGCTTTCCTTTCTACTCTGGTGGGGCGTTCTGCCGGAAACCGTGAAAACGCACCATCTGGCAGAAAACCCGACGGTATTCAAGTTGCACATCACCCAGAGCCTGTTCATGGCGCTGGCCTGCTTTCTGGCGATTGTCGGGGCGCTGCATGTCCGCCAGTATCGCTGGCGGCTGTTACTGGCCGTCGCTGCCCTGCTGACTGCGTTCAACGCGCTGTTCATGATCGAAGGTCGTACCGGTCAATTGGTCCTGGCCTGCCTGCTGGGATATCTGTTCATTGATCGCCTGGGTTGGCGTGGCGTATTGCTGGCCCTGATTGGATGCGGACTGGTATTGATACTGGCTTATCTGGTACAGGCACCGGTGTTCGAACGCTTTGCCCTGGCCGCCAACGAATATCAGCAATGGGCAAGCGGCACCACTGGCGCGAACAAAACCTCGATTGGCCTGCGCATGGATTACTACCTCACCAGCATGCAGATTTTTCGCGAGCATCCGTTCTTCGGTGTCGGTACCGGTGGCTTCACCAGCGCCTATGGCGCCATTGCGGCAGCCAATGGTCAGGTCGGCAGCAACAACCCGCACCAATATCTGTTGATCGCTGCGCAATATGGCCTGGTCGGGCTGTGCCTGTTGTTGTTGCTGTTCTACATGATCTGGCGCAGTGCAGCCGCCTTGACCAAGTCGCGTCAATTGATTGTGCGCGGCCTGTTGCTGGCCATGCTGATCGGCAATCTGTTCAACTCCTTCCTGCTCGATCATGCGGAAAGTCTGCTCTTCGTCTGGCTGACCGGGATCCTGTTGGCGGGCCATGGCAATTCGACCCGTCCGGCAGATGCCGCACCCAACAACACAGCCACATGACTGCTCCCCGGCTTTCCGTCATCGTCATCACCAAGAACGAAGCGCATTGCATTGCGGCCTGTCTTGATTCCGCAAATTTTGCCGATGAGCTGATCGTTCTTGATTCCGGCAGTACCGATGCCACCGTGGAGATTGCCGCTGCCCACGGCGCACAGGTACATGTTTCTGCCGACTGGCCGGGCTTCGGGCCGCAGAAGAACCGCGCCTTGGCGCTGGCCCGTGGTGACTGGGTGCTTGCCCTGGATGCGGACGAAATTCTCACGCCGGCTCTGGCAGCGGCCATTCAGCAGGCCGTATCTGCCGACGCTGGCCAGATGACAGCAGCAACACAAGATGAGGTGGCCGGTTACTGGCTCAAGCGGCGCTCGCTCTATTGCGGTCAGCTGATTCGCTTTGGTGACTGGCGCAATGACCGCGTACTGCGTCTGTTCCGCCGCGCAGCGGGACGCTTCAGCGATGATGTCGTGCATGAGCGCGTCATCTGCGATGGCCGCACGGCCACGTTGCAAGGCTATCTGCGCCACGACAGCATGACCTCCTACGCCGAATTGCGCGAAAAGACTGAACGCTATGCTCGTCTCGGTGCCGAAAAACTGCGTGCCCGTGGCAAAGGTGGCCTGTACAGCGCCTGCACCCACGCTGCCTGGAACTGGCTGCGCGGCTATCTGCTGCGCGGCGGTTTTCTCGATGGCCGCGCCGGTTGGCTGATCGCCGGCCAGAATGCGCGAGGTACTTTTCTGCGTTATCGGTGGGCAGGGCAGCAGACGGCCGATTGAGCCCGCCGGTCAGGTTGCCTGTCTGGCTGCGCGGATTCGTGAAATACGCCACACAATACGACTTGCTGCAGCGGTTTTTGCCTGTTTCTCCCGTTAAAGTTCCAGCCTTCCTGGCCGTATAAAGTAGACAGTGTCGGCAGGAAAACCACGGGAGGACCTCATGCAACACTTGGCTTTGGCGTCTCATCGGACAACTGCAAACAACGCGCGCGCTGCCGAGCGTCGCAACCTGGTACCACAATTGCGCCAGCTGGCGGATCAGCTGGCCAAGGCCATCCACGAAGGCAGCACCGCGCGGGCACAGCGGCTTGCGCGGCAATACATGCTGCCCCCCATTGCCTGGGGCTTCCTGGCAACCTGTCTGCAACAACGGGATATTTCCGCTGATGTCATCGTCGGCGTGCTTTCCTGAGGCAAGATCTCAGGAAAGCACTGCACAAATCATTTTTCCGCAGCCATCTGCGGATTTGGTGCGCGCCATACTCTGCGGCGTTGCACGGCTTTGCAAGGGCTTCGCCATTGTGGCCACTTCGCGCCTGGCCTCCCATGACCTGCCCGCAGCCTCTGCTGACCGTTACGCTTTGTTCAGCGTTTCCTTGACCGGCCAAGCGCTGCCGCTTTCCCTGTTGCGCGTCTTGCGGGCATGACCTGTGCGGCTTCGCCAGCGCGTGTGCGTTGGCCACATGAACCATTTCGTTGCCTCATCAAATGTACGTATGTGCAACGAATTGCAAAATATTTGTGCTATACAATAGACTTCGCTGGAATGGACGGGCCCCGGAAGCCGTTTTGCTGGTGTGGCGGGTGCCGTTTTTGCGTTCAACTGCGATCGCGTCGTGCTGGGTGCGTGGAGTGTACTGGCCGTCCTGGTGTACTGATCTGATGCACCGCATAGGCCGCATGTACTGCATGTTTCGAGCGCGCTGATCGTTGTCCGTTACTCGTCAGTTTCGAGTCAACCTTTTGAATCAATAGACCGCTATGCGACAGGCTCTCCATCAGACTCACACTCTTCCTTCCCGCTACCGGGTCAGGCTGCTCAGCGGGCTGCTGGCACTGATGACGCCATTGTCGGCGATGGCACTCGAAATCGGCGCGCCACAGGGAACACCGGTGATTGGCAATTCTTTGCGGTTGGCGTTTCCGATCGGCCTGTCAAGCGGTGAGAGATTGCCGGCCAGTGAGTGCTTCACCCTGATGCCTCGTCCGGATGACGTGGATGGCGATTTTTTTCTCAAGGACATGCGCCTTGGCTTTGAAAAGCGCGGTGCGACTTCCCTGCTGGTTGTCCGGTCTGCACGTGGCATCACCAATCCCATTGTGGGCTTCCGCGTCATGATTGGCTGCAACGTGAACATCTCGCGGGATTTCACGTTCTTCTCGTCGGAGCGTGAAATTGTTGCCCCGGTCAGGATGGCAGCGGGACCTGCACTGGCCGAGGCGCCAACCCGGCCGATATCATCAGCGCCCGTCGCGGCAGTGACGTCAACCAGCCCAGATGCCGATGGCACGAAGCAAATGACGGTGACGCGCAATACACGTTTGAACTGGCTGGCGCGCGGACTGTATCCAAACAGTCGTCCGACCCGTGATGAATACCGGCGCCTGATGAAGGCCGCCAATCCGGAGCTGTTTGGTCATGTGAGAGATCGCGTCGGTTCGGTGCCGATTCCGGCCGGGACAGTGCTGAGGATTCCCGCCAACCTGCCGAAGAAGGAATTCCCGGCCAAACCGGCAGATACCCCCACGACGCAGGCGTCTGCCGCCGCACCGACCCAGGCGGCCAATAATGCCAAAACCGATACCGCGCCGGCAGCAACCACACCGATACGCGCCAGACCCGCCGCAGACCGGCTGGTGATTGGCAGCGGCCAGGGACAAGTGCCCGGGGAAACCGTCGACCAGACGCTGGAGCGTCTTGAACAACAGATTGCCGACAAGAGCGAAAGCGATATT
The DNA here is from genome assembly GCA_019105045.1 of Sterolibacterium sp. Lineage (GTDB taxonomy): Bacteria > Pseudomonadota > Gammaproteobacteria > Burkholderiales > Rhodocyclaceae > Sterolibacterium. Next base: position 21,817 of record JAHRWT010000114.1, on the reverse strand, counting down.
GCCTTGACGGAAATGCTGAATTCACTGGCGGCAAACTATGGCGACGTCAAAACCTATCTGCAGACGGTCGATGAGCGCATCAAGCGCGCCGAGGACGGACAGCTGCAGGCACAGACCGAAATCGCAAGTTTGCGCAAGAATCTGCACGGCTCCTTCAACCTGATCGAATTGCTGCTGGCTGTAGTAGGTGGCAGTGTGGCTGGCGCCGGCTTGATCGCCTTGATCCAGCGGCGGCGCGGACGTGGGCAGGCTCATACCACGCCCGCCACCTGGCCCGGCGTGCCGCCAGCGCCGGCGGCAGCATCTTCCGCAACGGCTTCGGCAAAACCGTCGCCAACACTCCGCTCCTCGGCAGCGGCAGCAGTCGCTACAAAAATCACGCCGGTCGTGACCGGCAGCGCCGGGCGCACGGCACCCGAGCAAAGCGCTGGCAGCCCGGCTGACGATCATGCCAGCAGCCCACAACCTTCTGCAGAAACAGCGCCGACGGCAAGTGGCCGGCCTTTGCCACTTGGCGAATCCACCGTTGCATCGTCTGCCGCCGCAGACCAGCCGCTGGCCCTGGATACCGGGATGACCTTGCCGGAAGTGTCGGCGACGGCAACCGACAGAGAGCCCCTGGAGTTTCAGATGGATGAGGGCGCGGCGACCGAGGCGACCGAGCCTGTCTTGCCGCACAATTTTGCCGACCCGGTGCTTGAGCTGGCCGATGTGATGACTTCACTGGGCCTGCATGATGAAGCGGCAACAGCCGTTGTCGAGCACATCCGTCAGAATCCGGATCAGGATCCTTCCCACTGGTTCAAGGTGCTGGAAATCTACCGTAACACCGGCAATCGCGACGCGTTTGATACCGCAGCACAGGAGCTGCGGCAAAAGCTGAATGTGGCTGTCGATGAATGGGGTGCAGCATCCAGCAAGCCGGAAAAAACCAGTCTGGAAGACTATCCACATCTGGCGCAGAGCTTGCAATCACTGTGGCCGCGCCCGGAATGCGAGGCCTTTCTCACCAAGCTGCTGGAAGACAACCGTGATGGCAAACGTCAGGGCTTCCCGCAGCCGGTTGCTTCGGAAGTCGTGTTGCTGCGCGCCATGTTGCGCAATGCGATGCAGATCGACTTTCCACCGATCGACAACATGCCGGCGGGCGCAGACCGCTCTGACGAAAGCGCCGCAGAATCAACAAGCACGGCGCACCTTGATGCTGCCGGGATGGCTGAATCGACTGAACCAACTGAATCGACCGCACCGCTGGAAACGGCTGTACCGACCGAACCGGCCAGGAGCGGTGCCGACACGGCAAAACCGGCAGAGTCCAAGGTGCAGGAGAGCGCAGCCAATCCGTTTGAGCTGTCACTGGTCAATCCATTTGAAGAAGGTGGATCGCGCGAAAGCCGTCCGTTGCCGTAAGCACCTCGGAGATGGCTGGATTGCCGGTACTGTCTGGATATACGGCCACTTGCCGGCTGTAATTCATGTCGTCTGTCTGCGCCGTGCCGGACGATGCGTTTCGCTATTGCGGTCGCTTCGCGCCTTCGCCCAGCGGCCCCCTGCATCTGGGCTCCCTGATTGCCGCCGTCGGCAGTTATCTTGATGCGCGCCATCAGAGCGGTCTGTGGCGTTTGCGTATCGACGATGTCGATCAGCCGCGCTGCCAGACGGGTGCCAGCGATGACATTCTGCGCCTGCTTGAAGCCTATGGTTTCGAGTGGGATGGTGAAGTGCTTTACCAGAGCCGGCGCACGGCCAGTTACCGTGAGGCCTTCGCGTATTTGCAGGAGACCGGACAAGTGTTTCCCTGCGCCTGCACGCGCAGCGAGCTGGCCGATTCCAGCATGATGGCGCTGGCCAGCGATGGCGCCCGCATTTATCCAGGAACCTGCCGCAATGGCCTGCCGGCGGGACGCGAACCACGCGCCTGGCGGTTGCGTGTCGACGAGGCCGCAATCCGCTTTGTGGATGCGGTGCAGGGCGAAATCGCGCAGCATCTGGCACGTGATGTGGGGGATTTCGTGTTGTTGCGGGCCGATGGCCTGTTCGCCTACCAACTGGCCACCGTGGTCGACGATGCCGCGCAGGGCGTCACCCATGTGGTGCGCGGCGCCGATCTCCTGATCTCGACGCCGCGCCAGATATTGTTGCAGCAGCTGCTTGGTCTGCCTGTCCCGCACTATGCGCATTTGCCGCTGGTCATCAACGATGCGGGCGAGAAGCTGTCCAAGCAGACGCGGGCCACAGCCTTGCAGCCAGCGCAGGCGAATGTCGCGCTGTTTGCCGCATTGCGGTTTCTTGGCCAGGCCGTGCCGCAGGAAATGCACGGCGCTGACCTGACCGAACTCTGGCAGTGGGCCATCGATCACTGGTCGATGCGCCGGGTTCCGCAGCATAATCAGACGTTGGCAAATTTTTCCTGAACCTGTTTTCCAGAGGAGAGTGTGATGACCCTGAAATCCGATGAAGAAATACGTCGCGTCCTGCGCGACAACCGGGTGATTGCCGTGGTTGGTCTGTCGGCCAATCCCGACCGGCCAAGCAATGCCGTGGCCAGGTACATGATGGCGCATGGCTATACCATCATTCCGGTCAATCCTGCAGAAACCGAGATTCTTGGCCAGACCTGCTATCCGGACCTGGCCTCGATTCCGCAGAAAGTCGACATTGTCGACTGCTTTCGCAAGGCCGCAGATACACCGCCGCTGGCGCAGGCCGCTGTCGCGATAGGCGCCAGGGTGTTGTGGCTGCAACTGGGCGTGAGCAACGAAACGGCAGCGCAAACGGCGGCGGCCGGTGGCCTCGACGTCGTGATGGATCGCTGCCTGGAAATCGAACATGCCCGGCTGCTTGGCTGAACCGATGCGATGATTGCGGCAATGCGCCACCCGGGTCAATGCGCGTTGCCGTAGCCCAGCAGTTCTATCATCAGGCGGATCAGGGAATAGGCCAGCCAGTTCAGCAGACGCTGGAACAGCGACTGTTTGTTCCAGCAGTCGTCGCAGATTTCGCTGGCGCCGCTATCCAGGGTGGATTGCAGGCTGTCGCGCAGCTGGCCGGCAAAGTTGGCATTTCTGATGACCACGTTGGCTTCGCGCGCCAGCAGCAGACTGAATGGATCGATGTTGGATGAACCGACGGTTGCCCAGTCGCCATCGATCACGGCCACCTTGGCGTGGAGAAAGCCGTTGTGGTATTCGTGGATGTGGATGCCGGCGGCCAGCAGGGTGCCATAAAGCGCCTGGGTGGCATAGTGCAGCAGAGGATATTCGACGCGACCCTGCAGCAGCAGGGTGACTTTCACACCCCGCGCGGCCGCCGCCACCAGGGCTTGACGAAAGCGCCGTCCCGGCAGGAAATAAGCATTGGCGATGAGAATGTCGTGTTGTGCGGCATGGATGGCCGTCAGGTAGGCGTTTTCTATGTCGTGACGGTGCCGCAGGTTGTCGCGGATCAGAAAGGCCGCCGTGACATGGCCGCAGACATTGGTCACCGGCGCACAAAAATCCGGCGACTGAACATGCTGGTGAAAGGTCACCCAGTTGACCAGACTCCACAGCCAGCTCATGGCGGCATGTACCTTGGCCAGCAGGGGGCCTTCGATGCGCACGGCATAGTCGTGACGGGGCGGCGTATGGCCAGGCGTGTTCAGGTCATCGATGACGTTGATGCCGCCGACAAAAGCGATGCGTGCATCGATGGTCGCCAGCTTGCGGTGCAGGCGGCGCAGGCGATGACGACGCAAGCGAAAGCGCGCCACTTCGGGGCGATAGATCAGCAATTCGACACCGGCAGCAGAAAGGCGTTCACCAAAGACAGACGAAAAATTTCGTGCGCCGAAACCATCGACCATCACCCGCACGGCAATCTTGCGCCCGGCAGCCCGGATCAATGCATCAACCACCTGCCGGCCGGCGGCATCATTTTCAAAAATGTAGGTTTCCAGGCGCACTTCGACGCGGGCAGCATCGATGGCTGCAATCAGTGCAGGAAAATATTCCGCGCCGTTGGTGAGTAGCTCGATACGATTGCCAGGCAGGAAATACATATCGGCAGCCCGCTTCATTCCACCCGCAGATGCGCCGATAGCGCCGCGTGATCGGAGATGCGTGCCCAGGGCTGACCATGATGCACGGTCATCGAGCTGACCGCGAAGCCTCGCACGTAAATGCGGTCCAACCGCAGCACCGGGCGCTGGCTGGGGAAGCTGCGCGCCGGTGCGCCTCGCGCCTTGCCAAAGGCTTCATGCACACCGAGGCGATCGATCAGCAGATCACTGGCCTTGTTGCCCCAGTCATTGAAATCGCCGGCGATGATCAGCGGCGCGTCGGCAGGCAGCGTGGTTTCGAGATGGAGCGTGAGCGCATCCATCTGGCGCCGCCGCGACAGGCCCAGCAGCGACAGGTGCACGCAGACGCAATGCAGCGGTTGATCCCAGCCGGGCAGCTCGATCATGCAATGCAACATGCCGCGTCGCTCGAAATGCAGGTGGGTGACATCCTGGTTGTGGCTGTGCCGGATGGGAAAGCGCGACAGAATGGCGTTGCCATGATGGCCGCGATCATGCACGACGTTGCGGCCATAGGCGGCATCCTGCCAGAAGTCGGCGGCAAGAAATTCGTGCTGCGGTTCCTTGGGCCAATTGGCATGGGTTTGTGCGTGGCCCAGATGCAGCCCCTGCACTTCCTGCAGGAAAGCAATGTCCGGCGCCAGGTCGCGCAGACGGTTGCGCAACTCGTGCACCATCATGCGCCGGTTGAAATGCGAAAAACCCTTATGGATGTTGTAGGTGGCGACGTGCAGTGTCCGCGTCATGGCATTGCGTGATCAGTTTTTGCGCAGTGGTTTCAGGAAAGATCGAGCATGCGTTGCAGGGCAATCTTTGCCAGCCCGGCTTCGTGTGCGGGCACGCTGATCTGATTGACCACCGTGTTCTCGACCAGGTTTTCCAGCGTCCAGGCCAGATGTTGCGGGTCGATGCGCTGCATGGTCGAACACATGCAGATGTTGCTGGCCATGAACTGGACGATCTTGCCTTCAGGTTTGACTTCCTCGGCAAGGCGGTCGACCAGGTTCAGTTCGGTGCCGACCAGCCAGCGGGTATTCGCAGGCGCAGCCTTGATGGTGTTGAGGATGTATTCCGTCGAGCCGACGTAATCCGAGGCGTGACAGACTTCAAAAGCACATTCCGGATGGGAAATCACGATGCCGTCCGGATGCTCGCTGCGGAAGCGTTTGATGTTGTTCAACTGGAACATCTGGTGCACCGAGCAATGCCCGGCCCACAGCAGCACCTTGGCTTTGTGGATCTGCTCGGCGGTCAGGCCGCCCATTTCCAGATCGGGATTCCAGATCACCATCTCGTCCAGCGGAATGCCTTTCTTGAAGCCACTCCAGCGACCCAGGTGCTGATCGGGAAAAAACAGCACCTTGCCGCGCTGGGCGAATGCCCAGTCGAGTATCCTGGTGGCATTGCTGGAGGTGCAGACGATACCGCCATGCTCGCCACAGAATGCTTTCAGGTCGGCGGCGGAATTGATGTAGGTCACTGGTGTGATGTCGGTATCCGGATTCAGCACCGTGCCCAATTCGCGCCAGCAACGCTCGACTTTGGCGAGGTTGGCCATGTCGGCCATGGAGCAGCCGGCGGCCAGATCGGGAAGAATGGAAATCTGTTCCGGGCGCGAGAGGATATCTGCCACTTCTGCCATGAAATGCACGCCGCAGAAGACAATGATCTCGGCGTCGGACTGCGAGGCCAGCCGCGCCAGCTTGAGCGAATCACCGGTCAGGTCGGCATGGCGATAGACATCGGCGCGCTGGTAATGGTGGCACAGCAGCACGACGCGCTTGCCGAGTTTGGCGCGGGCTGCCAGGATGCGCTCGCCGGCATCCTGGTCGTCAAGACGGTTGAAAGCGTCAAAGTGAATGATCCGGCTATGGTCAGTTGCTTGCATGATTCGGTTCCATTCGTGATGCGATGAGGCAGGCGGTCTATCTGGGGCTGCAGGGCAGGGCATGGATTTGCTGGGGCACACAGCCTATCGGATGCAATCGGACGCGGCAAGATATCCGATTGCGCAGGTGAGAGAAGGTTCCGGCGGCATGTTGTTGCGCCTTTCAGCCCTGCTGCCAGGGCAGCCCGGCCACGCGCCAGCCGCCGAGGCTGTTGCGGTGACCATGGGCATCCTTGTTGCCTTCAAAGCCTTCGAGCACATTGTAACAATCGATGAAGCCGGCTTCGGTGGCTGCCTGAGCAGCGTCACTGGAGCGAATGCCGCTGCGGCAGATGAACATCAGCAGCGATTCACGTGAGACGGCGTGTTTCAGTTCGTCGATGAAATACCGATTGAGCTGCCGGTCGGGGTAGTCCTGCCATTCGATTTCAATGGCGCCGGGAATGCGGCCTACCCATTCGAGTTCGGCATGGGTGCGCACATCCACCAGCTTGGCGCCAGGAGCATGCTGCAGCAGGAACCAGGTTTCAGCAGGTGTCAGCGCACCCTGGTAGGCCAGTTGCAGATGCTTGCCGCGTTGCTGGGCAAGTTGAAGAATTTCGCTAAGTCGGCCCATGATGCGCGGCGAGAGGGAAGAGAAAAATGTGAAAGCGTGAATGCGGCTGGGAAGACAGGCCAGCCAGACGATAGAATCGCAAACGGGAACAACGGGAACAACGGGAAGTATACGTCCAAACAGGACAAAGACAGGACTTCAGGATTGATGCTGCCATGACCAATGAAGCCGCCATGTCGCCCAACCAGCACACACAGCGTTATCGCGAAGCACAGAAAGTGACCTGGGTCAGCATCGTGGTCAATTTCGTGCTGACCACGGCGCAAATCCTCATCGGTATGCTGGCGAATGCCCAGAGTCTGGTGGCGGATGGTTTCCATTCACTGTCCGACCTGGTGGCCGATCTGATGGTGCTGGCGGGAAATTATCACAGCCGTCACCCGGCAGATGCCAGCCATCCTTACGGGCATCAACGGATAGAAACGGCGGTTTCACTGGCGCTGGGACTGCTGCTGGTAGGCACGGGCATTGCCATTCTGTGGGCGGCTGCCGATCGGCTGCAGCATCTGGACAGCCTGCCGGAGATCGCGCCCTACGCCTTGTGGGCCGCCCTGGCGACCCTGGCGGCCAAGGAAGGCCTGTTCCGCTACATGCTGGCGGTAGCCGAGCGGCTGCGTTCGCCGATGCTGGTGGCCAATGCCTGGCATGCCCGTTCCGATGCAGCCTCCTCGCTGGTCGTGGCAGCCGGTCTGGCAGGCAGTCTGCTGGGGTATCGCTTTCTCGATCCGGTGGCGGCCATCATTGTCGGCCTCCTGATCCTGCGCATGGGGGCAAAATTCACTTACGAAGCCATGCAGGAGCTGGTGGATACAGCCCCTGATGACGAGGAAATCCAGCGTATCCAGGCCACCTTGCAGGCCACGCCGGGTGTGATCTGTCTGCACGAATTGCGTACCCGGCGCATGGCGCATCAGGTATTGGCCGATGCGCACGTTCAGGTGGATGCCCGCATCAGCGTTTCCGAAGGGCATCGCATCGCCGAAGTGGCCCGTCAGCGCGTGCTGGCCGCGCATCCCGATGTACTCGACGTGCTGGTGCATGTCGATGTGGAACAGGATATCCCGCTGTCTGCCGGTGCGGCGGCAGCGGCGCCACCGGCGCGCGCCGAGCTGCTGGCCCAGCTGCGGCAGGCACTGGCCGATGGCGATCAGCCACTGCCGGCTTTCGACAAGGTTCTGCTGCATTATCTGGATGGCCAGGTCGATGTCGAACTGTGCCTGCCGGCCGCTTTCTGTGCCGAAACGGCACGCGTGCAGCGCCTGCAGCAGCAGGCCGCCGATTGCCTTGAGACACTGCCTTGGCTGCGCTCGCTCAGCCTGCACTGCCAGGCTTTTTCCTGCCAGCGCACTGCCCAACCGGACGACTGATCTAGCGTTCTTCGTGCCCGTAAATTTTCAGCAGAACCATGGCCTTGTGGCAAAATAACCGGCTTTGCGGCAACCGCCAGCGCATGGCATGCCTGGCCCTGGCCGTTATCCTTTAGGAGACCCGCATGTCGCCCCAAGACGTTGTCAACCTGATACAGGAAAGGGAAATCCGTTTCGTCGATTTCCGTTTTTCCGACATTCATGGCAAGGAGCATCACGTCGGTGTGCCCGCCCACCTGGTCGACCTCGAAAAACTGGAAGAAGGTCAGGCCTTTGATGGCTCGTCGATGGGTGGCTGGAGAGGCATTCAGGCGTCCGACATGCAATTGATTCCGGATGTCACCACGGCCTACATCGATCCATTCATGGACGAAACCACGCTGGTGATCACCTGCGATGTGGTCGAACCAACCGAAGGCAAGGGCTATGACCGCGATCCACGGTCGATTGCCAAACGTGCCGAGGCCTATCTGAAAAGCAGCGGTCTGGGCGATGTGGCTTACTTCGGGCCCGAGCCGGAATTCTTCATTTTTGATTCCGTCGAATGGCGGATCGACATGTCCGGCGCCTACTGCAAGGTGTTTTCCGAAGAAGCCGCCTGGTCCAGTGGCGAGCGGGTGGAAGGCGGCAACACCGGACATCGCGTTGCCGTCAAGGGCGGCTACATGCCGGTGCCGCCCGTGGATAGTTTCAACGACATCCGCGCGGCCATGTGCCTGGCGCTGGAAGACTGCGGTGTGCCGGTGGAAGTGCATCATCACGAAGTGGCCACGGCCGGCCAGTGCGAGATCGGTACGGTATACAACACCCTGGTGCGCCGCGCCGACCAGACCCAGCTGCAGAAATACATCATCCGCAACGTGGCCCATAACTACGGCAAGACCGCGACCTTCATGCCCAAGCCGATCGTTGGTGACAATGGTTCGGGTATGCATGTGCACCAATCCATCTGGAAGAATGGCAAGAACCTTTTTGCCGGCAACGGTTATGCCGGGCTGTCCGAATTCGCGCTCTACTATATCGGCGGCATCATCAAACATGCCCGCGCCTTGAATGCCATCACCAACCCCGCCACCAACTCCTACAAGCGACTGGTGCCCGGTTATGAGGCACCGGTCAAGCTGGCCTATTCGGCGCGCAACCGTTCCGCCTCGATCCGCATCCCCCATGTCCAGTCGGACAAGGCGCGGCGCGTCGAAACCCGTTTTCCCGATCCCCTGGCCAATCCCTATCTGTGCTTTGCCGCGCTGCTGATGGCCGGGCTTGATGGCGTACAGAACAAGATCCATCCAGGCGAGCCGGCCGACAAGAATCTCTACGATCTGCCGCCGGAAGAAGACCGGCTGATCCCCACCGTCTGCTTCAGCCTTGAGCAAGCACTCGAACACCTCGATCAGGACCGTGAATTCCTCACCCGAGGTGGCGTATTCAGCAATGATTTCATCGATGCCTATATCGCGCTGAAGATGGAAGAAGTCACGCGTTTTCGCATGACCACGCATCCGCTGGAATACGACATGTATTACAGCCTCTGAGGCTGGCCAGCAGGCTGGGGCCGGCTTGAACTGCCCGCAGGAAAGCAGCGCCTGGGCCGGCCGTTATGCCGCCCACCTGTTGCGCACGCTGGCTGTGCTGCTGCCCTCTGCCGCCGACCTGCCGCTGCCAGCCGCGCCGACAGCGGCAGAAGACGTGCATCCGGCACTGGCCTGGGCACGCAGTGGTGCCATGGCGCTGACCGGAATGGCAGATGGCCCACCGCAGCTCTGCCCGTTGCCGCTGGCTACCGGCATCGACGGTGTGGCGCGGGCGCTGTCTGCCGTATTGCAATCCGCGGGTGGCCGCTGGCAGGGCGCTCTGCCAGGCGTGGAAACACTCGGCGAACGGGCGGCATTGAACGGTTTGCAGCGGCGCGGCCAGATTTCTGCCGGTGGCGCCTGCCGCTTGTTGCCGGTGGCCGATGGTTGGCTGGCGATCAGCCTGCCGCGCGCCGATGACTGGCACTTGATCGCCGCCTGGCTGGAATGCGATTCTGCCTCTGAAACAGGCACCGAGGCGTGCTGGCAGCGCTTGGCCGGCTTGCTGCGCCGTCGACCATTGGCCGCACTGATCGACCGGGCGCGGCTGCTGGGACTGGCCGTGGCCGCTATAGAAAATGTAGAAGATGTAGAAGATGCGTGGCCAGGCACCACGCCTGCGGCCTGGTATCAGCGACAGCCGGTGGTTGCAGCAACGCCCCAGCCACAACCGTCTGCATTCGCAGCGCCATTGGTGGTCGATCTGTCTTCATTGTGGGCAGGACCTCTGTGCAGCCACCTGCTGCAGCTGACCGGCGCCCGCGTCATCAAGGTGGAAAGCCGGCAGCGGCCGGACGGCGCACGGCGCGGAGAAGCGGCGTTCTTTGATCTGCTCAATCATGGCAAAGCCAGCGTGGCGCTGGATTTTTCCAGTCCGCAGGATCTGCGCCGCTTGCGCGAACTGCTGCTGCGCGCCGACATCGTGATCGAAGCGGCGCGGCCGCGCGCCTTGCGTCAGCTGGGCATCGTCGCTGAAGACATCATCGTCGCCAACCCAGGTCTGAGCTGGGTGGCGATCAGCGGCCATGGCCGCAACGAACCGCAGGCGGATTGGATTGCCTATGGCGATGACGCCGGCGTGGCGGCCGGTTTGTCCGGTTTGATGCTGCGGCTGACCGGTGCGCCCCTGTTCTGCGGTGATGCGATTGCCGATCCGCTGACTGGCTGGCACGCCACGCTGGCGGCGCTGGCCGCCCATGTGAGTGGCGGTGGCCAGCTGATTTCTCTGGCCTTGAGCGATGTGGTGCGCCATTGCGCGCAGTTCGGCCTACCGGCCACTCCGGCAGATTTACAGCGTCGCTGGCAGCGCTGGCAGGCGCGGCTGGTGGCCGAGGGCATCACGGCTGCGAATGTACCGTTGCCATCACCCCGCCATGCCCCGGTGGCCGCCCGGCCATTGGGCGCCGATACGGACGCCATCCTGCAGGAGCTGGGCATTGCATAGCGTTTCCCAGTGGCTGATTCGCCGTGCCGAAATCGATTTTCTGCCAACGGCGGGCCGCACTCGTCTGGTCGATGTGCGCATCGCCGACGGACGGATTGCAACCATGGCCACGGCCGGCAGCCTGTCGCCGCAAGCCGGTGAAGCGGTGATCGACGCAGCGGGAACAGCCCTGCTGCCTGGCCTGCATGATCACCATCTGCATCTGGCGGCGCTGGCCGTTGCCCTGGAATCGCTGCCTTGCGGCCCGCCGCAGGTGATGACGGCGACGGCCCTGGCCGAGGCGCTACAGACGCGCGCCGCTCAGTTGCCGGCGGGCGGCTGGCTGCGCGGCATCGGTTATCACGCATCGGTGGCCGGCGAGATCGACCGTGCATGGCTGGATCGCGTGTTGCCGCAACATCCGGTGCGCATCCAGCAGCGCAGCGGGCGTTTGTGGATCGTCAATTCGCTGGCGCTGCAACAGCTGCTGGCCCTGGCTGATGCAAGTGCGCTGCCGCCCGGACTGGAAATGCGCAACGGCCAGCTGACTGGACGCTTGCTCGATGCCGATGACTGGTTGCGGTCTCACCTGCCGCCGTCGGCACGCGGTTTTCCCTCCTTGCGACAGGTCGGCCAGCGGCTGGCGGCGCACGGCATTACCGGCATCACCGATGCCACGGCGCACAATGATCTGGCGCATTACGCGCATTTCGTGGCCGCCCATGCCGCCGGTGAGCTGGCGCAGGAGATTCTGCTGATGGGGGATGCCAGCCTCGATTGCCTGGCCGCAACAACGAAAGATCACCGCGTGCGCTGCGGGCCGCTGAAGCTGCATCTGCACGAACATGCCCTGCCGGATTTCGCCGCCACGGTGGCCAGCGTTGTCCGCAGTCATGCCGCCGGCCGGGCCATGGCGGCCCATTGCGTGACCCTGGCCGAGCTGGTGTTCGCCCTGGCCGTGCTGGAAGCCGCCGGTGCACATCCGGGCGATCGCATCGAACACGCCGCCATCACGCCGCCAGCCGTGCTGCCCTTGCTGCAGGCGCGCGCTGTGACGGTGGTGACGCAGCCCAATTTCATTTTCGAGCGGGGCGATGTCTATCGGCAGGAGGTGGCCGCCGACGAGCTGCCCTGGCTGTATCGGCTGGGCGGCCTGCAGGCAGCCGGCATTCCGCTGGCCGGCGGGGTGGATGCGCCGTTTGGAGAGTTGAATCCCTGGGCGGCGATGCAGGCAGCAGTCGATCGCTGCACACGCCAGGGCATGAAGCTGGGTGCAAACGAGGCACTTGCGCCGGAAGCGGCTCTCGCGCTGTTTCTGGCGCCGCTGGATGCGCCGGGTGCAGCACCGCGCCGGCTTGAAATCGGCGCACCGGCCGATCTGTGCCTGCTGGATCGCAACTGGGCTCGTGCGCGCCGTCAGTTGGCCGCCGTACAGGTGGTTGCCACACTCAAAACGGGCAGATTGATTCATGGCAATGCGGAAAATTACACAGGGCACATTTGATAGAAATGCGATAATTCGCGATCTTTCCCTGTTGTTTCAAGATATTGAGCAAAGGTCGGAACATCCGGCCCGGACGCGTCAGGCGGTATGGCGATTGCATGCTCCGCCCACCTGCGCTGACCACACTTACGGAGGCAGAACACCCATGGCAGGTGATTTCAACAAAACGACCGATCTCGGACATGTACTGGTGACTGGCGGCTCCGGTTTCGTCGGCTGCAACTTTGTCAAAACACTGCTGGCCAAGGGCTACAAGGTGCGCAGTTTCGATCTGGCGCCCTCGCCACTGCCGGCCCAGGAAAATCTGGAAATCATTCAAGGCAATATCTGCGACCAGGCGCTGGTCAAGCAGGCGGTACAGGGTATCGACACCATTTTCCACACCGCCGCCATCATCGAACTGAAAGGCGGCAGCGCCGTCACCCAGGAATACCGCGACCGTTCCTACGCCATCAATGTGGAGGCCACCAAGCATCTGCTGGAAGCCGGCCGCGCTGCCGGCGTAAAGCGTTTTGTGTATACCGCCAGCAACAGCGTGGTGATCGGTGGCCAGCCCATCATCAATGGCGACGAAACCCTGCCCTATACCGAGCGTTTCAACGATCTGTACACCGAAACCAAGGTGGTGGCCGAAAAATGGGTGCTGGGGCAAAACGGCCAGGGCATCCTTACTTGTTCAATCCGGCCCAGCGGCATCTGGGGCGAAGGCGACCAGACCATGTTCCGCCACATGTTCAACCAGATGATCGGCGGTCTGCTGCGCGCGCTGGTCGGCTCGGGCAAGGCGCGGCTGGACAACAGCTATGTGCACAATCTGGTGCACGGCCACATCCTCGCCGCCCAGCATCTGGCCGAAGGTGGCACCTCACCCGGCCAGGCGTATTTCATCAATGATGGCGACCCGATCAACATGTTCGATTTCTCGCGTCCCATCATCGAGGCGGTGGGCTATCCCTACCCGAAAATCCGCGTGCCGGCCGCGCTGGTCAAGGCCATCATGGCTTTCTGGCAGATGCTGCACTTCAAGTTCGGCCTTCAAGAACCGCCGGTGCCACCGCTGGCCGTCGAACGCATCGCCATCGACAATTTTTTCAGCATCGAAAAAGCCCGCCGCGATCTGGGCTATGAACCGCTCTACAATACCGCGCAAGGCATCCAGGAATCGCTGCCTTATTACGTCGAGATGTACCAGAAGATGAAGCTGGCAGCGGGGAAATGATTTGCTGTCATCGCATTCTTGATGCCGGGCTTGCCCGGCATCGTTGTTTTGGGCACAGCCATCACATTGCCGTCATATTGTCGCTGCCTGAACGGCCATAAAAAAGCATGACAAAAACCTGAAAATATTTTATTTTCTTGGTAACTAGTTAAAACTATTGGCTTTTTGATTCAATCCACCCAATTGGAGGCAGCATGTTTGGACGGCAGGCAAGAAAGAGTCTGCGTGCGGCTCAGGAAGAGAATGCAGCTCTGCAGGCCCGGCTGCTGACGCTTGACGCACGGGCAGGCGAGCTGCAGGCACGGCTGGATCAGCTGCAGGAGGAAAACCTGAGCCAGCAGACTGAACAGCAGTTGCTGCGGGGTGTCGTGGAAAATCTGCCGCGTTTCGGTGAGTCGCTGGCCAATATTCAGCAATCGTTCGCCCACCTGTCGAGTCAGCTCAACGACAACCGCCAGTCAGCGCAGATGGCAGCCAGCGAATCGGACAACAACCGCGACGCCCTGCAGAAAATGAGCGCCAATCTGCAAAACATGTTCGAGCGTATCACTACGGCCAGCGGAAGCGTGGGTGGCCTGTCCAGACGCACCAATGAGATTGGCGGCATCGTCCAGTTGATCCGTGAAATTGCCGAGCAGACCAATCTGCTGGCGCTAAATGCGGCCATCGAGGCTGCCCGTGCAGGTGAAAGCGGGCGCGGTTTTGCCGTGGTGGCCGATGAAGTGCGCAAGCTGGCGGAACGTACCGCCAAGGCAACGGCTGAAATCAGCACGCTGGTCAATGGCATCCAGATCGAAACCAGTCAGGCGCACGACATCATGGAAGTCGGCGCCCGGGATGCGGCCCTGCACAGCAAGGAGAGCAATACCTCCGTGCAGGGGATGCAGAACCTGCTGGATATTTCGGTTCGCATGGATGGCACCATCACGGTTTCTTCGCAACTGGCCGATATCCAGCGGGCCAATCTGATGGAGCTGTCACTCAAGCTGGAGGTCTACAAGACGCTGCTGGGGCTGTCCAATCTGCGGCCCGAAGATATTCCCGATACACGCGCCTGCCTGTTGGGACGCTGGTACTACGAAGGTGAAGGCCACGAGGCTTTTTCACGTCTGCCGGGATTTGCCGAAATGGAAGCACCCCATGAGGCAGTACATGACAACGCCCGCCTTGCCATTGCCTGCCACCAGGCGGGTGATATTGCCGGCGCGCTGGCTGCCTTGCGACACATGGAAGAAGCCAATCTGACCGTGATGCAAGGACTGGCGCGCCTGCTGGCTTGATCAGCGCGGCGCAGTTTCGTCGGCAACGCTGGCCGTATAGAAGCGGTAACAATTGCGTCCCGCCTGCTTGGCCTGATACATGGCCTGGTCGGCATGGTGGATCAGTTGATCTGGATCCGTACAGGTCAGGCAGTCCATGGCGGCCGCACCATCCGCACCATCCGCACCATCCGTACCACTCCTCCCCTCTCTGGAATACAGCGCAACACCGATGCTGACGGAGACCTGCAGGGTATTTTCCTGCACAGTCACCGGATCAGCTGCCGCTTGCTGCAGACGTTTCAGCACGTGTTCGCAATGCGCGACCGTCTCCAGGTCGATCAGAACGGCGATGAACTCATCGCCGCCGACACGCGCCAGGGTATCGCCCTGGCGCAGCGCCTGCTGCATGCGTGCTGTAACCTGCATCAGCAGCTTGTCGCCGACATCATGACCATGCTGATCGTTGACTGCCTTGAAACCGTCGAGATCAAGATAAACCACGGCCAGCATCTCGTTGCGTCGCTGACACTGGGTTAGCGCATGGCGCATGCGGTTGGCAAGCAAGGCGCGGTTTGGCAGACCGGTCAATACATCGTAATGGGCGATGTGCTCAAGCGTGCGCTGGTAATCCTTGAGCGCGGTGATGTCGGTGGACAGCGCGACGTAGTTCTGTGGCCGGTCATTGTCGTCGCGCACCGCACTGATGGTCATCAGCGTGGGATACAGCTCGCCGTTCTTGCGCCGATTCCAGATTTCGCCCGACCAGTGGCCCTTGCTCAGCAGGACCTCCCAGAACTCATCGTAAAAATCCGCGTCGTGGCGGCCCGATTGCAACATACGCGGATTGTTGCCCAGCGCTTCCTCGCGCTTATAGCCGGTGATGCGGGTAAAAGCGTCATTGACATCGATGATCGTGCCAGCCGGGTCGGCGATCACGATGGCCTCGCGGGCGTGGGTGAAGACGTTGGCGGCCAGTTGCAGACGGCTTTCCGACAGCTTGCGAGTCGTGATGTCCAGATGCGTGCCCGACATGCGCAGTGGCCGACCATCCTCACCCCATTCGACAACGCGGCCACGATCGAGCACCCAAATCCAGCGGCCATCGCTGTGCCGCATACGTGCTTCGCACTCGTAGGCTTCGGTTTCGCGACGGAAGCAGCGTTGCAGCTGCAGATCAGAACGCTTGAGATCATCAGGATGAGTGAATTCCTGCCAGGTGGCGATGGTGGTGTTGCCGAGTTCTTCCAGCCGGTAACCGATGATCTCAGCCCAGCGCGCGTTGAAGATGGTCTGTCCGGTACGAATGTTCCATTCCCAGGTGCCGACATCGGCCCCCCAGAGAATTTCCGCCATGGCCTGGCTTTGCTTGCGGAAATTTTCCTCGCTGCGTTGCAAGGCTTTTTCCATCAGCTTGCGTTCGTTGACATCGACGCAGGAGCCAATGTAGCCGATGAATTCTTCCTGGCGGTCGTTGTTCTTGAAACGGGGCAAGCCCTGGGCGGCCACCCAGCGCCAGTCGCCGTCGTGGTGGCGCAGGCGGAATTCGATGGCAAACGCCTGACGCTGTTCGAAGTGGCTGTAGTAAGTATCGAAATAGCGTTTGATGTCTTCGGGATGAATGTTGTCTGCCCAGCCGTAGTGCTGCTCCTTTGTCATCTGACTGCCGGTGAATTCCAGCCATGGCTGGTTGAACCAGTACAGCTGCCTGTCGGTATCGGCCAGCCAGATCAGAGCCGGCATCGAGTCGGCCAGCAGACGGAAGCGTTCCTCGCTTTCGCGCAGTTCATGGGTCATGTCGCGGGCGATGCGCAATGCCTGGCGACGACCGTTGATCAGTATCCAGGTCAGCCAGCACAGCAGGCCGCTGAACAGCAGGCCCGTCACGCCGATGTAGGTTGGCTGCTGGCGTGCCATGCTTTGCAGAAAGGCTGGCGTTGGCTGGCTGACCACGGTCCACGGATGCCCGGCAATCTGCAACGTATGGATGCTCTTGAACGGGCTGTTTTCTTCAGGTGGTTTGTCTGCGTCGCTGGTCAGATTCTCCTGATAGGAGCCGTAGAGCAGGGCGGTGTCCTGCGGGCTGTCGCCGTCATGGATTTCGATGTCGATGTCGCCACTGCGCCCGCCCTGGATGCCGTTCATCAGGTCGTCCATGCGAAAAGGCGCATAGACCCAGCCCAGCAGCGCAGCCCGTCGTTCGGCAATCGTGGCGTGCGGCAGGTCATGACGGTAGATCGGCAGATATATCAAGGTGCCGGCCTGGTCGCCCAGCTGGCCTTCCTGCAGCAAGCGGACTTTGCCGGACAGGGCGGCCTGGTCGGTATCGCGCGCGCGGGCCATCGCCGCCTGGCGCACCGGCTCGGCATACATGTCGTAACCGAAAGCATGTAGATTGCTGCCGGAAAACGGTTCCAGAAACAAGATGCTGCTGTAGATGTCGCGTTCACCAGCAGGCTGAACAGTGTAATTGGCAAACCCCTGCTGACGCACGCTGCGGATATGTTGCGTCAGTTGATTGGCGGGGATCATCAGGGAATAGCCGACGCCCTGGATGCCCGGGTACATCTCCGTCAGTTGCAGCGAATTGACAAAGGCGCGGAAGTCGTTGCGGCTGACCTCCTGCGAGGCATCGAACAACCCGCGCGTGGCCAGCAGTATCTGCTGATAGGCACGCATCCGCTGCTCGATGCGGGTGAGCACTTCGCGCGTCTGGAAGTCGAATTGCGTTTGTGCATACTGCTGTTGTGACAGCTGGGCATTGCGCCAGGCCAGCGTCGTGAAGGCCAGCGAGAGCAGCAGCACCAGCCCGGGCATCCAGCGAAACAGGTGACGAAGCAAGGCCTGCGTCTGCAGACCGGACATCGCCTGTGCCGGATCGACCGGGCGCGCTGTTCCGGGATCAGTCATGGGTGGCCCGCTGCACGAACTGGCGGCCGCTGAACAGCGCCGCCAGTTCGTCCCTTTGGGCTGCGGCGGGCAGACTCACCGCCAGATGATCGACGCGCGCCAGCGTCGGGCCGTGGCGTGCCCAGACCAACATGTCGGCCAGCGCCTGTGCCGAGCCACTGATGATGGCCTCGACCGTACCGTTGCGGCAGTTGCGCACCCAGCCAGACAAGCCCAGGCGATCGGCTTGCGCCACCATGGCACAACGGAATCCCACGCCCTGCACCCGACCGTGAATCACCAGATGACGTGTTTCAGTTTCATGCGCCGTTACCATGTGTGCTCACCCGTCGTCCATCATCTGCCGAAACGTGGATAAAGCTAACCGGTGACCAGCCGCACCTGGTGACCCATGCGGTCAAAGGCGATGTAGCGGCCGATATCACCCATGCGGATGGCATTGGTCATGCTGCGCAGCGGAATGTCGGTCTGTTCGCGCGAGGGCGGTGTCTTGCCTTCGCCCCCCAATGCCGCGCAGAACACCACGGACCAGTCCTCGGCGCGCGTTCCCTTGGCGAATTCCAGTGATTCGCTGACCAGATGATCGAAATCCTGCAGGTCATCGGGCAACCGATCGACTTCCATCAAGGGCGTCAGTGCCCCACCCAGCCCATCGCGAAAACGCAGCCGCTGTTCCAGCGAAGCATCCTCGGGCAGCTCGGCAATGGTGAACACGAACAGCAGACGCTGGGCGTCAGGCTGTGCTCGCGCGGAAGTGAGCAGGTCATCAAAAGTCTGTATGTACATGAACTGAATATCCTTGTGATATGACGGTGCGGCGAGCCGGCGACTATTTCACTCGCATACCGGGCACGGCACCGCTGTCGGGCGAAAGCAGGAACAATCCCGCAGTCTGCCCGCTTTCATCGGAGGCGGCCAGCACCATGCCCTCCGAAAGACCGAATTTCATCTTGCGCGGCGCCAGATTGGCCACCATCACCGTCAGTCGGCCAATCAGTGTGGCGGGATTGTAGGCTGACTTGATGCCGGCAAAGACGGTGCGTGGCGGCTCCATCGCCCCCAGCTCCAGCGTCAGCTTGAGCAGCTTGGCGGCACCGTCCACCTGCTCGGCGTTGGCGATGCGGGCAATGCGCAGATCAATCCTGGTGAAGTCATCGATCCCGATGACGGCTGCACTGGCACTGTCTGCCGCAGCATTTGTGGCGTTTGTGGCATCCATTGTGCTGTCCCTGGCCGGTGTGATCTTTGCCGATTTCGTCGGCTGTGCGGTTTTTTCTGCTGCCGCTGGCGCCAGCGATGCCCGGTTGGCAGCGACCAGCGCATCGATCTGCTGGGGATCGATGCGCTGCAGCAGGTGTTGGTAGGCATTGATGCAATGGCCGGCGGGCAGAGGATGTGCCAGGTCATCCCAGCACAGCGGGTCTATGTTGAGGAAAGCCTCCACCTGCCCGGCCAGCCGGGGCAGCACCGGCTTGAGGTAGATCGTCAGGTCGCGGAACTGTTGCAGTGCCGTGGAACACACCACATGCAGGCGTTCGCGCTGGGCGGCAGTGTCGATCTGCTTGGCCAGCACCCAGGGCTGCTGCTCGGCGACATAGGCGTTGGCGACATCGGCCAGTCGCATGATTTCGCGCAGCGCGCGGGCGTAGTCACGCGCTTCGAAGGCAGCTGCAATGCTGGCCTGTTCGCGTTCGTAAGCAAACTCGCGCAGGGCATGGGGGTCGCACGCGTTCAGCCGGCCGTCAAAATGCTTGACGATGAAGCCGGCGCAACGACTGGCGATATTGACGTACTTGCCAACCAGATCGGCATTCACCCGGGCGACGAAATCGGCGAGATTCAAGTCGATGTCTTCCAGGCTGCCATTGAGCTTGGCCGCGTAGTAATAGCGCAGCCACTCCGGATTCAGCCCTTGCTGCAGATAGCTTTCGGCGGTGATGAAGGTGCCGCGCGACTTGGACATTTTCTGGCCATCGACGGTGAGAAAGCCATGGGTGAAGATGCTTGTCGGCGTGCGGTAGCCGGCGAATTTCAGCTCGGCCGGCCAGAACAGGGCATGGAAATAGAGGATGTCCTTGCCGATGAAGTGATACAGCTCGGTCGTCGAATCCTGTTTCCACCAGTGCTCGAAATCCATGCCGCGCTGCGTGCATAGATGCTTGAACGAGCCCATGTAGCCGATCGGCGCATCCAGCCAGACATAGAAGAACTTGCCGGTGGCTTGACCATCGTCACCGGGAATTTCAAAACCGAAATAGGGTGCATCGCGCGAGATATCCCAGTCGCTGAGTTTGTTTTCGCCTTCTGCGCCCAGCCATTCCTGCATCTTGTTGGCTGCTTCGGCCTGTAGCCGGCCATCCTGTGTGTAGCGGCGCAGGAATGCCTGGCAGCGCGGATCGGACAGGCGGAAGAAATAATGTTCGGACGTCTTGAGCACCGGCGTGGCGCCAGACACGGCAGAAAGCGGATTCTTCAGTTCGGTCGGCGCATAGGCAGCACCGCAGGCTTCGCAGGAATCACCATATTGATCTGCCGCGCCGCATTGCGGACACTCGCCTTTGATGAAACGATCGGGCAGGAACATCGCCTTCACCGGGTCGTAGTACTGCTCGATATCGCGAATGTCGATCAGGCCGGCGGCCTTCAGCTTGCGATAGATGTCTTCGGCGTAGAAACGGGTTTCCTCGGAATGGGTGGTGTAGTAATTGTCGAAGGCGATGTGAAAGCCGGCAAAGTCGCGGCTGTGCTCACCATGCACCCGGGCGACCAGCGCTTCCGGCGTGATGCCTTCCTGTTCGGCACGCAGCATGATCGGCGTGCCATGCGTATCATCGGCGCAAACGTAATAACACTCATGGCCTCGCATTTTCTGGAAACGCACCCAGATGTCGGTCTGGATGTATTCCACCAGGTGACCCAGATGAATGGCGCCGTTGGCGTAGGGCAAGGCACTGGTGACAAGAATCTGACGTGTAGTGGCTGTCATGGGAAAGGCCAGGGAAACGGACGATGAAGGCAAACATTTTACAAGCGGAGCCTGTCTGCGGGTTGCCCGGCTGATGCGGACAGCGCGCGGTCGACGTGTCGGCCAGGCCAAGCCGGATTAAAATACTCAACTATTCGGTGCAGGCGGTTCCTGCGCCTAGCTATGGATTGGAGAAACCACATGAGCTTCAGCGAAACCCAGGTGCAGGATGCCCTCAAGGAAGTGATCGACCCGAATACCGGCAAGGATCTGGTGACCGGGCGCAGCGTGCAGCCACGCAATATCCAGATCGATGGGGCGAATGTCACGGTCGCGGTCGAGCTGGGTTATCCGGCCAACAGCCAGTTGGACACGATGCGTCAGTTGGTTGAGGACAAGCTGCGCAGCTTGCCGGGAGTGGGCCAGGTTCAGGTGACGGTCAGCAGCAAGATCGTCGCCCACAGTGTGCAAAAAGGCTTGAAGCTGCTTGATGGCGTGAAGAACATCATTGCCGTGGCTTCGGGCAAGGGTGGCGTGGGCAAATCCACCACTGCGGTGAATCTGGCACTGGCGCTGGCGGCCGAAGGGGCGCGGGTGGGGTTGCTGGATGCGGATATCTACGGGCCGTCCCAGCCCACCATGCTGGGCGTGCAGGGCAAGCCGGATTCGCCCGATGGCAAGACCATGACACCGATGATGGCGCATGGTCTGCAGGTGATGTCGATCGGTTTTCTGATCGATCAGGAAACGCCCATGGTCTGGCGCGGGCCGATGGTCACCCAGGCGCTGCAGCAATTGCTCAACGATACCCGCTGGGATGACCTGGATTATCTGGTGATCGACTTGCCGCCCGGCACGGGTGATACCCAGCTGACGCTGGCGCAGAAGATACCGGTAACGGGTGCCGTCATTGTCACCACGCCGCAGGACATTGCCCTGCTCGATGCGCGCAAGGGGCTGAAAATGTTCGAGAAAGTGGGAATACCGATTCTGGGCATCGTCGAAAACATGAGCACCCACGTCTGCACCCAG
>JAHRWT010000097.1 GCA_019105045.1 Sterolibacterium sp. | reverse complement strand
CGCACCGACCGCGCCCGCCTGCTGGCTTCCGTCGGCGTCGCCCTGGAAGCGGCCGAGCAGGCCGAGCGCAACGCCTTGCAAGACAGCCTGTTTGGTGATGACAGCCCGGCTGGTCAGGCCCATCCCAACTATGTGGATACGCCTCTTTGGAGCGAGCGCGAACATCTGCTCAACGAAAAACAGGCATTGGGCTTTTTCCTTTCCGGTCATCCCTATCACGCCTACCGCAACGAACTGAGCAAATTCGTGCGCAAATCCCTGGCCCAGCTGGAAGTCCAGCGCGACCCCGTGCTGCTGGCCGGCATCGTGGTGTCCACCCGCACCCAAATGACCCGGCGCGGCAAGATGGCCATCATCATGCTCGACGATGCCAGCGCCCAGCTGGAAGTCACTGTTTTCAACGAACGCTTCGAAGCCGAACGCAACAAGATCGTCACCGACGAATTGTTGCTGGTCGAAGGCAAGGTGATGCGCGACGACTTCAGCGGCGGCCTGCGCGTGGTGGCCGACAAGTTGCTCACCCTGGGCGAAGCCCGCGGCCGCTTCGCCCGCGTGCTGCAACTGTCAATGAATGGCCATTCGAATGCCGAACAGTTGCGCAGCCTGCTCTCCCCCTATCGCGCCAGCAGCAACGCCTGCCCGGTGCGGCTGGCCTATCGCAACGACGATGCCGAAGTGCAGCTGGGATTATCCGACGCCTGGCGGGTGCGACTGGAAGACGACCTGCTGACCCGATTGCACGACTGGCTGAGCCCGGAAAACGTCCAGGTGGTGTACGCCTGACCGGCAAGGTCGGCTGCCGTGACCTGCCCCCGGCCCGACCGCACAAACGCAGGGCTGGTTTGAAACCAGCCCGTGCCGCGGCCGGCAGCCCATCAACGATCAATCATAGCGATAAAAGCCTTGCCCGGTCTTGCGGCCCAGGTAGCCGGCTTCGACCATTTCGCGCAACAGCGGGGCGGGGCGATATTTTGAATCGTTGAATTGGTTGTAGAGCACTTCCATCACGGCCAGCAGGACATCCAGCCCGACCATGTCGGCCAGGGCCAGGGGGCCGATGGGGTGGTTGCAGCCCAGTTTCATGCCATTGTCGATATCTTCGGCAGTGG
This sequence comes from Sterolibacterium sp., assembly GCA_019105045.1. GTDB lineage: Bacteria > Pseudomonadota > Gammaproteobacteria > Burkholderiales > Rhodocyclaceae > Sterolibacterium. The sequence continues at coordinate 9,260 of JAHRWT010000097.1, read as the reverse complement.
CCAGACCCTCGGCCAGGGCGAAGATGGCTTCGTTGATCATCGGGCAGAGAATGCGGTTGACGGCAAAGCCGGGGCTGTTCTTGATGCTGATCGGGGTCTTGCCCAGGCGTTGGGCCAGCGCCATCACCGCATCGTGGGTGGCATGGCTGGTCTGCAGACCGCGGATCACCTCAACCAGAGCCATGACCGGTACGGGATTGAAAAAATGCATACCGATGAAACGCTCACTGCGTTGCACGGCGGCGGCCAGCCGGGTGATGGAGATTGACGAGGTGTTGCTGGCCAGGATGGCGTCTGCCTGCAAATGGGGTTCGACTTCCTTGAGCAGCCGCAGTTTGAGTTCGAGGTTTTCCGTGGCAGCTTCGATGACCAGATCGCAGGCGGCCAGATCGCTTTGTTGCGTCGTTCCCTTGACGTGCGCCAGCGCAGCGCTCTTGTCGGCAGCGGTCATTTTTTCTTTCTTGACGATACGCTCCAGGCTGCCGTCTATGGTTTTCAGGCCGCGCTGCACGGCTTCTTCGCTGATGTCCAGCATGACCACATCGATGCCCGCCACTGCACAGACCTGCGCAATGCCGTTGCCCATGGTGCCGGCGCCGATCACGCCTACGGTGTTGATACTCATTGAATACTCCTTGGTTGAAGGTTTGGCTGGGGTCATGAATTGTTGACTGCGGCAAGCTACCCGAGGCCATCAATTGCGTCAATGCTGCGGCCAGGCTGCCGCTGGTGTCTTGTCAACGTGGTCGCCCTTCCCACATTTTCTGCAGGCGTTTGACTGATACCGGTGAAGGTGTGCGCAGTTCCTGGGCGTAGAGGGCGATGCGCAGTTCTTCCAGCAGCCAGCGGAATTCCTCGAAAAAACCGTCGGCTGCGCCGCCGGCTTTCAACTGGATCAGGCGTTCACGTTCCCAGGGTTTGGCCAGTTGTTGCCAGTCGCTCATCTGCTGTTCATCGCGAGTGGGGTTCTTGCGCATTTTTTCCAGCCGCAGCACGGCACCTTTGAGATAACGCGGATATTGTTGCAGACGTTCATACGCGGTTGCGCGGATGAAGCCGGGATGCAGCAGGGCGTTGCATTGCGCCTGGATGTCGGCCACCACCGCCGGGCAGGCTTTGGCCAGGGGGGCCAGTTTTTTCTGCAGACTGACGTGTTCCTGCACGATGCTGCCCAGCAGGCGCAACACTTCCTGGGCAATCAAGGTCAGCCGTGGCTTGCCTTCTTTCAAACGGGTGTCGAAGGCTTCGGCTTGCGTCGGCCAGGGGGCGGCCAGAAAACTGCGCTCCAGTGCCACGGCCAAAATTTGGCTGCGCAAAGCGTCGGCATCCAGCCAGGACATGCATTGCAAGGCCAGATCGCGAAACGCCGTGCCGCCAAACAGGGTTTTTTCCAGCTGTTTCAGCTGCTCGCGGGCGTTGAGCATGAACAGCCGGCTCAAGCCCTGTTGGTGTTCGGCCTGGGCCTTTTCCGGGGTGTCGAAAACGCGCAGGGCCACGCTGTCGCCTTCATCCACCAAGCCCGGAAAACCCAGCAGTTTGCGACCATTGACCAGCACTTCCATCAGCTCGGGCAGCTCGCCAAAACTCCAGCTGGTCAGGCCAGTCAAGTGATCTGCGTGGTGGAGCTGAGGGCGATCGCTGCGGTCACTGGTTTTGGCGACAGATTTGTTCTGTGTTTGGCTCTTGGTCGGGCTCGCGCTGGCATCGAGATTCTTGCCGCTGTGTTTGGCCGCTGCTTGCAGGGCGCTGCCAACGGCCGTGGCCTGGGCCTGGGCGAAACTTTGCTCGACCCGGGCGGCAAACTGGCCGCGCAGTTCGCTCAGGGAGCGCGACAGGGCCAGGGTGGCGCCGTGTTCATCGAGCAGGCGGAAGTTCATCAGCAAATGGGACCGCAGCTCACCCGGACGGAAAGCATCCAGTGGCAGTTTCATGGCCAGTTTTTCTTCTACCGCCCGTGTCAAGGCGCGCAACAAAGGCTCGTCCAGCGCATGATCCTGCTCACGAAAGGCAGCGGCAAAATCCGCCAGTGGTTGCAGCCGATGGCGATATTTTTGCGGCAGGGTTTTCAGCAAGGCAGTGACTTTTTCTTCCAGCAGCCCAGGCACCAGCCATTCGCAGCGCGTGGCCGGAATCTGGTTGAGCTGGGCCAGCGGGATGGACAGCGTCACGCCATCGTCCGCTGCCCCCGGGTCGTGGTGGTAACTCAGCTTCAGTGGTCGGCCATGGCACAGCAGGTGGGCGGGAAATGCCTCGGTGGTGATGCCCGCTGCCTCGTGGCGCATCAGCTGTTCGCGCTGCAGAAACAGCTGTTGTGGCGTGTGCGCTTCGACCTGTTTGCGCCAGGCATCGAAAGCCGCCAGCGTGGTGATGTCCTCGGGCAGCAGGCTGTCGTAGAAGGCGGCGATCAAGGTTTCATCAACCAGCACGTCCGGCCGGCGTGACTTGTGTTCCAGTTTTTCGATATCGCGCACCAGCTTGCGATTGTGCTGGAAAAACTTCGCCCGCCGGATGAAATCCTCGGGCATCTCACCGGCCACCAGCCCATCGCGGATGAACAGCTCGCGGGCCAGTTTGATATCGGCTGCGCTGACCTGTGTGCTGCCGGTTTTTTTGTCCGCCTCCGATGGCGGCCGGCCAAAGCTCACCCGCCGCTTGGCGTAGAGCAGCAGACCGTGCAAGGTGCCGCGCTCGAAAGCCACCACCTGACCGGAATTCTTTTCCCAGTGCGGTGCATCCAGATGCTTGCGCAGCAGATGGCCGCCCACGCGCTCCAGCCATTGGGGTTCGATCCTGGCGATGCAGCGGGCGAACAGGCGACTGGTTTCCACCAGTTCGGCAGCGACGATCCAGCGCCCGGCTTTTTTCACCAGGGTCGAGCCCGGATGGATAAAAAATTTGATGCCATGTGCGCCCAGATAATGGCCAGCATCCTCGCTTTTCAGGCCGATATTGCCAAGCAGCCCCGTCAGCAGGGCACAGTGCAGAGCTTCATAACTGGCCGGCTGCACATTGTCGCGCCAGCCCTGCTCGGCACAGAGGGTGCGCAGCTGGCCGTGGATGTCGCGCCATTCGCGCAGGCGCAGCCAGGAAATGAAATTCTGTTTGCACCAGATTTTCTGCTTTGATGAGGATTCATGCTGCCAGATTTCATCGCTGGCTTGCCACAGCTTGAGCCAGGACAGAAATTCCGAGCGTTCGTCTTGCCAGCGGGCATGGGCCTGATCGGCCGCCGCCGCCCGCTCCTGCGGCCGCTCGCGTGGATCGGGGATCGACAGCGCTGCCGCAATCACCAGCACTTCCGTCAAGGCGCCCAGCGCTCGCCCGGCCAATATCATGCGGCCGATTTTCGGATCTAGCGGCAGCCGCGCCAGTTGTTGGCCGGTCTGGGTCAGACGGCGGCCGTGCTGGTCATCAACCGCGCCCAGTTCGCTCAGCAGTTGATAGCCATCGCTGATCATTTTCGGCAGTGGCGGCTGCAGAAAAGGAAAATCCGCCACTTCGCCCAGGCGCAGGGATTTCATGCGCAAGATCACCCCCGCCAGCGAAGAGCGGAGGATTTCCGGGTCGGTATGTTCGGGGCGCTGCAGAAAATCCGCTTCGTCATACAGCCGGATGCACACCCCCTGACTGACCCGGCCGCAGCGTCCGGCGCGCTGGCGGGCCGCCGCCTGGGAGATGGGCTCGACCTGCAACTGCTCGACCTTGTTGCGATGGCTGTAACGTTTGATGCGCGCCAGGCCCGTATCGACGACATAGCGGATACCCGGCACGGTGAGCGAGGTTTCGGCCACGTTGGTGGCCAGCACCACGCGCATACCCTGGCCTTTGCGCGGGGCAAAAATCCGCGATTGTTCCTGCGCTGATTGGCGGGCAAACAGCGGCAGGATTTCACGCGCTGTGCGCATCAGGCCCGGTCGCAGACTGTGGCTGCCCTGCTTGCGCAGCGCTTCGGCCGCTTCGCGAATTTCGCGCTCGCCGGGCAGAAAAATCAGCACATCACCCGTGCCCAGTCGCTGCAGCTCATCGACGGCATCGACGATGGCCTCGTTCAGATCGCGTTCTTTCAAATGGCCATCGGCCCCTTGCACGGGTCGCCAGCGGATTTCTATGGGATAGAGCCGGCCTGAGACTTCGATCACCGGCGCATCGTTGAAATGTCTGGAAAACTGCGCCGCATCCAGCGTGGCGGAGGTGATGATGACTTTCAGATCCGGCCGCCTGGGCAGCAGTTGCTTGAGATAACCCAGCAGAAAATCAATGTTCAGACTGCGCTCATGGGCTTCGTCGATGATCAAGGTATCGTACTGGCGCAGCAACGGGTCGCCCTGGGTTTCGGCCAGCAAAATGCCATCGGTCATCAGCTTGATATAGCTGGCCGGCGAAGTCCGGTCGGTGAAACGGATCTTGTAGCCGACATGCTGGCCCAGCTCGGATTTCAGCTCCTGCGCGATGCGTGCCGCCGTGGCGCGGGCGGCGATGCGCCGTGGCTGGGTATGGCCGATCAAACCGTGGCTGCCGCGCCCCAATTGCAGGCAGATCTTGGGCAGCTGGGTGGTCTTGCCCGAGCCGGTTTCGCCGCAGACCACCACCACCTGATGCCGGGCAATGGCTTGCGCCAGTTCCTCGCGTCGCTGGTTGACCGGCAACTGCTCGTCGTATTCGATGGTGGGACGCGCCGCCAGACGGGCTTCGGGATCAAACTTGATGGCCATGCCTTGGGTGATTGTTTCAGCGTATCAGTATTTCAGCGCGCCAGTTGCAGCACGGTGTAAATCCCCAGACCGGTGAGCAGCAGCGAGCCCCCCAGGTGCAAGGCGGCCGCACCTGCTGCCCAAGCGTATTGCGCACGCTGGATGAGGGCGACGACTTCGGCTGAAAACGATGAGAAAGTCGTCAGGCCGCCGAGCAGGCCGGTGATCAGAAACAGCTTCAGCTCGGGTGGCAGATCGCTGTGCAGATGAAACACCGTCACCGCAACGCCGACCAGATAGCCGCCGATCAGATTGGCTGCCAGCGTGCCCAGCGGCAGCAGCGGAAAAACGGCATTCAGCGCCAGCCCCAGCCCCCAGCGCAACCAGGCGCCAATGGCAGCCCCCAGGCCCACGGCAAGAAAAGAGGAAAAATTCATCGCCGGGATTTTACTCTGCCTGTCTATCACGCTGCCTAAACAGCGTTTGCCCAGTAGAATCGAGTTTTTCTTGAGTGAATTTTCGCTATTTTCATCGCCCAGCCTATGAGTACGCCCCTACCGGAAACCGGCAAAGTCAGCCATTTCATCCGCCATATCATCGAGGCCGATCTGGCCGCTGGCAAACATGCCCAGATGCGTTGGGCGGGGCAACCCGGGCCGGCCGCCATCCATGCCCAGGCGCCGCTGGATACGGCGAAAATCCGCACCCGTTTTCCGCCTGAGCCCAATGGCTATCTGCATTTTGGTCACGCCAAGAGCATTCTGCTCAACTTCGGTCTGGCGCGTGATTATGAAGGTGTCTGCCATTTGCGATTTGACGACACCAACCCGGAAAAGGAAGAGCGCGAATACGTCGAAGCCATCATCGATGCCGTGCGCTGGCTGGGGTGCGACTGGGGTGACAACCAATATTACGCTTCCAATTACTTTGCCTGGATGCACGAATTTGCCGTGGCCCTGATCAAGGCCGGCCATGCCTATGTTGACAGCCAGAGTGCGGATGACATGCGCGTCCGTCGTGGCACGTTGACCCAGCCGGGCGAAAACAGCCCTTATCGCGCACGCAGCGTGGCAGAAAATCTGGATTTGTTCAGCCGCATGAAAGCCGGTGAATTCGCCGATGGCGCCCATGTTTTGCGGGCGAAAATCGACATGGCCGCAGCCAACATCAATCTGCGCGACCCGGCCATTTATCGCATCCGCCATGCCACCCACCACAACACGGGGGATCGTTGGTGCATCTATCCGATGTACACCTTTGCTCATCCGATTGAAGATGCGCTGGAACGCATCACCCATTCAATCTGCACACTGGAATTCGAGGACCAGCGGCCGTTCTACGATTGGCTGCTGGCACGCCTGGCCGAGCAGGGTTTGCTGGCCGAGCCGCTGCCGCAGCAGATCGAATTTTCACGTTTGAATTTGACCTATGTGGTGCTTTCCAAACGCAAGCTGATTCAGCTGGTCGACGAAAACCACGTCAGTGGCTGGGATGACCCGCGTATGCCGACGCTGGTGGGAGCCCGCCGGCGCGGCTTCACGGCCCAAGGGTTTCAATTGTTTTGTGAGCGCATCGGTGTCACCAAGGCGGATTCATGGATAGACATGAGCGTGCTTGAGGACTGCATGCGCGAGGACTTGAACGACCGGGCCGAGCGCCGCGTGGCCGTGCTTGATCCGCTCAAGCTGATCATCGACAACTATCCGGCCGATGCCGAGGAAATCTGCCTGGCGCCGAACCATCCACTGAAGCCCGAGCTGGGCCAGCGCGAAATGCCTTTCAGCCGCGAGCTGTGGATAGAGCGCGAGGATTTCATGGAAAACCCGGTGAAAGGCTATCGCCGTCTGTTTCCGGGCAATCTGGTGCGGCTGCGCTATGGTTTCGTCGTCAAATGCCTGGGTTGCGACAAGGATGCCGATGGCCAGGTGATTGCCGTTCATGCCGAGCTGCAGCCCGATTCCAAATCCGGCACGCCAGGGGCCGACAATTACAAGGTCAAGGGCAATCTGCATTGGGTCAGCGCCCGCCATGCCTATCAGGCGGAAGTGCGGCTGTTCGATCGACTGTTTGCCCTGCCCCATCCAGGGGCACGGCGCGAAGGCGATGATGAAACCGTCGAGCGCAACTATCTGGACGACATCAATCCCGACAGCAAGCAGGTCATCACCGCCTACCTGGAGCCGGCACTGAAAAACGCCCAGGCTGAAGAAAGTTTTCAGTTTGAACGCCACGGCTATTTCGTCGCCGACCGCGTGGATACCCAGCCCGGCCAGCCGGTATTCAACCGCAGCGTGACCTTGCGGGATTCCTGGGGCAAAGCGGCCGGCTGATTTCCGCTGGCGCCATGCTCGGGTATGCTGCACACATGATGAATGAGCGTCTTCCTGTGATCGCAGCGCTTTCCCAACGACGCATGAGTTGATGCCATGGCCAAGAAATCAGCCCCATTGCCACCGCTGGCTCCTGTACGGGAAATCGACCGGCGGCTGACGGCGGCCGAGTATTATCACGCCTGTGTCGGTCGTCATCCGGCCACGATACAGGCGCCGCGCGAAATTGTTTGCGTGGTGGAAGGCGAGCTGGCTGAAGATGCGCAGATCGACTGGCAAGCTGCGCTGGATCAGGTCGCCACCGCCAATCCCGGTTTGCGCTTGCGGTTGCATGGCCAGCGTCGCCAGGCAGGTTGGCGCAGCGATGGTCAGATGCCCCGCGTGCGCTGGCTGCCGGATCAACAATGGGACAGCCATTCCAACACCGATGCGGAATTTATTTATGCCACACCGCTGTCGCTGGAAGAAGGACATAGTTGTGAACTGATCATCGTTGGCCGAAAAAAACTGCAGATCATTTTTCGGGCCGCGCACGCTGTCATGGATGGTGCGGGCGTGATTCACACCATGTGCGAACTGTTTCGCGCCATCCGTGGTGAGCCGCTATTGGGCACCAATGCAACCTATAGCGATGTGGAATTGATGCGGCAGGTGGCATCCACACCCGCAGGGCTCAAGCATTTCAGGCCGCCATCGGTAACGGGGCAATCACAAGGTACGGCGCAGGGCGGGCTGTGGCGCCGGTTTACCCTGCCCGGCCCACAACCGCATCTGGTGCCCCGTATTGCCCATGCAACCGCCGAATACATCCGGCAATCCAGCGCCGAAGTCGTACGCATCGCCATGCCCATCAATCTGCGGCGCCATGTTCCGGGCATACTGGCGACGACCAATTTCACCAGTATGCTTTTTCTGGATATCGCGCCGAAAGAAACGCTGGAAGACATCAAGCGCAAGCTGCAGGAAAAGCTGGAGCGCAATGAAGAAACAAATTATCCAGAAATCCTCGAACTGATCCGCTTCCTGCCATTGCCCTGGCTGGACCGAATTGTTTCACTCAATACAAAAAACTACACTCGACCGAGATTCATGGAATCCGCCGTGCTGTCGATTGGCGGCCCGCTCAAGCGCAGTATGCTCAGTGGCGGTGGCTTTCGGGCAGACACATTATTCGGTTTGCCCCAAGTGGAAAACACATTTCTGGCGATTGTTGGCTTTCAGGGGAAATTCGAAATCCTGATCGGCATGCCGCACATTTACGCCAGCAATGGCCGCTTCGAGGATTTTCTGGAATTCCTGAAGCAGCGCCTGCAGTCCTGATCGCAGGTTGCGCACCGGCAACCGCCGGGGATGGCGACTTGCTTCATGCCTGAATAATTCAAAACCATCCGAACTTGACTGCAACCCGGTCATTCAGGCTAAAATACCCGACTAATTGACTCGGATAAATTCTCTCCCGCCCGGCTGTGCCGGACCGGAACTTCTCCCTGCTTTCGTTCTTCCGGAGTGCCCTCATGTCACACGCTCAATACACCGCCCCCCAACTGGCTGATTATCTGCTGAAGAAGGCCCATCAACATACAGGCGCAAACCTCAACCTGATGAAACTCGGCTCCCTGGTCTATTACGCCGAAGCCTGGTCGCTGGCGGTGTTTGATCGCGAACTGGTCAATGAAGAACTGCAGGCCTGGGATCATGGCCCGGTTTTTCCTTCACTCTGGGAAAAACTCAGCAGCAAGGGCTGGAACGCACTGACCGCCAACGAACTGGACGACTGTGCGACGACGCTGGATGAAGACACACGCGGACTGCTGGATGATGTCTGGCAGGCCTACGGCGAATTCAGCCAGACCGAACTGGGCAAGATGATCAAGCAGGACGGCCCATGGAAAGCGGCACGACGCGGTCTGCCGGACTGGGATCTGAGCAAGCGCCCAATAAAAAGAGACGGCATGGCACAGTTTTACAAAGCCGCTTTCGAAACCGCAGAGCAGGCACCGACACCCCAGGTCGACAAGCCGACGCAGGCGCCACGGCTTGTCCAGTCTTATTGAGCCTACCGGAACATACCGCCTGAAACGCTGCCCTCAGGGTGCGGTCAGGGCCATCGCATACGCAGATGTCGTAAACCCCAAGAGAAAGTCGTTCACAGTCAATCACTTATGACAGGGGCTTGTGGACTCTGGATGAATCGGGTCTACTCTCGACTTTTGTCGAGGGTAGAAATGACACTGACAGA
>JAHRWT010000078.1 GCA_019105045.1 Sterolibacterium sp. | reverse complement strand
GCCGTCTCGGCCGTCGTGGCACCCAGCGTATTGACCGGCGGCGCGTTGTCCGGATCGCCCCCCGTCGTCCCCGCCGTGATGGCGATCGTGTCGATGTCCTTGTTCTGCGTGATGTCGTTGGTCGTCACCGTCAGCGTCGTGCCGCTGAAACCCGCGCCGCCTTCGAACTTCAGACCGTCCAGCGCCTTGTTGATGCTTTCCTTGGTGCCTTGAATCTTGACGCTGGCCGTGTTGTTGCCCGTGACGATGGCCCCCGAGTTGGCCGTCACCGTGAGCTTGCCGCTGGTCACGCTGACCACCGTGGTGAGGAATTCGTCATCCACGTCATCGACCGAGATCAGGTTGCCGTTGGCCGCATTGAAGGTGACCGCGTTCTTCGCCCCCGCCGTCTCGGCCGTCGTGGCACCCAGCGTATTGACCGGCGGCGCGTTGTCCGGATCGCCGCCGCCGCCTCCACCTTCGCCTTGCGCCACGTTGATGGTGACGCTAGCACCTCCAGCAGAGGTGATGTCGTTTGAGTCGTACACGCCATCGACGTTATCGACGCCTTGAACCTTGAAGGCGTCATTGATTTCGCCGTAAGTTCCGTTTCCTGCTTTCCAGTAGAGTTTTGCGTCGGAAGCGGTTTTCTTGACGTTATTGATATACAGGCCGTCGGTGCGCAGTTCGACGCCACGTCCCGTATCGAAATCCTTTGCGGTGAGCTCGACCCAGACAGGCGAGGCCGCAGTGCCTGTGTTGTAGAACAGCTTGCCGCTCGTGCCTGCCGAAATCTTGAAGCAATCCACATCTGCCGATTCATTGGCCTGAGCCTTCAGAATGGCGTAGGAAACGCCAAAATGAACATTTTCTTCAGCGCCATTCAGGGGTTTTACCGTGGTCAGTGTTGCCATGTGCTCGGCCTCCAGTTGAATCGGAAATTTGAATCAAAAAGAAAAAGGACACACCCACGCATGCCCGATAAAATTTACCCGGCTATATTGGGGAATTTCTCCAAACTTTGTCAAGCCTTCACTCGTGTGCAATTCATGTGCAATTCACGATTTTGATAAATTCGCTTGACCTGACTGTCGGGGCGCTGGAGAATGCCGCCATTCTATTCCGCCCACTCTATTAAACTGAGGAGACTTTCCACCATGGCGCCGAAGCTTATCGTTGTTGTTCTGGCCGGTCTGTTTACTGCTACTGCTGCCTGGGCGCAGCAGGTTGCCACTGACGCTTCGGCCGGCGTTGCCGGTTCCTCCCTGGAAAACGACGGCGCAGGCCAGACTGCCATGGCGCTTGGCGATGGCGCAGGCAACGCCGGTCAATTGACGGTCCAGAATGCCGACGGAACCGATCTGACGCAAATCGAACCGAACGGCATCACGATTATCGATACCACCAACGACACGACCACGACCATCGACCAGAACGGTTACAACGTGCAGAAGTCTGGTTCGTCGGCCTCGATAAGCTCGAACGGCAATATCACGGCCTCGGGCAGCCTCACCAGCGCCACGCTGAACGTTGGCCCCGCGACCCCGGCGACCGGCAGCGCCGTTGTGCAGGTCGGCACAACTGCCGGCAAGACCACGCTGGGTGTGCAAAATCTCGGTGGCACGGTCAATGGCATTGCTTCCGGCACGAGCAGCACTACACTGCGTGGCGGCACGCTCGGCCAGACGACGCTGAAACTGGACGACACGGGTGTTTCCTTCGCCGCATTCGGCGTGGCCCCGGTCCGCGTGCATGGCGTGGCGGATGGCGCGGCGCCGACCGATGCAGTCAACAAGCGCCAATTGGATGCATTGAGCAGCCAGGTCGATCAGTTTGATGGCCGGATCAGCACGCTGGAGAACCGTGTGGACAAGATGGACAAACGCATGTCGGCGGGGATTGCCTCGACCATGGCGGCGGTGAATATTCCGCAGGTGGATGGTGACAAGACGTTTGCACTTGGCGTCGGTCTGGGCAGCTACAACAGCGAATCGGCGCTGGCGGTGGGGGCTTCCTATCGCATGGCCCCCGATGCCGTGCTGAAAGCCAGCGTAGCCTCCGGCTCGGGCAGTGGCAGCAAGGCGGCTTTTGGCGTAGGCGCAGCACTGTCCTGGTAAATCTGCGCGCAGCCCCTGAAAACGGCGCTGCGGCGCCGTTTTTTATCGTTGTCCGTTGCCAGGTTCAATTGCTCTGCCTGAACAATCAGTACAGGCGGTTACGCAGGAATTCGGTTTCCTGGGTGACGATTTCTTCGTGCCAGGGGCCGGCATAGACGCCAAAATGATCGTCGTCGAAAGGCAGCAGCACGACTTCTTTGATGCGCTGGCTGGCGATTTCCACATTGACCGCCGGAATGGCGGCGTCGGCCAGGGCATAGGCGATCATCACCGGCATGTGCAGACGGTCGAGCACATCGATGGGGTTATAGTTGCCAGCAGTGAAAATCGAGCGCGCCGGTACGGCGTTGCGCCAGGCTGAAGTGGATGGCACCAGGCTCAGATAGTGTTTTTTCCAGCCGGGCTTGTTGAGCAGAGCCAGCTCGCCCGGTTCGGCCAATACGGGCAGAGTATGTGGCGACAGCCCCCGCCAGGCGCGGCCTTTGTCACGCAAGGCATGTGCCAGTGTGCGCAACAGTTGCCATTTGGGCACGGCTTTCAGGGCTTCGCGGCTGTTCAGATGCGGCACCTGGGCAACCACTGCGCGCAGATCGCTGTTTTCAGCGGCCAGGCTCAGGGCATGGCCGCCGCCCAGCGAACTGCCCCACAGGGCAATGCGTGCCGGATTGATTTCCGCACGCGTGCGCAAAAAGGCCAGCGCTGCCCGCCAATCGTCAAGCTGCCGGGCAAAGCTGACCAGTTGGCGAGGCTCACCGCACGATGCACCGAAATGCCGGTAATCAAAATTGAAGGTGGCCATGCCGGCTGCCGTGAATGCGCGGATGAAGTCGGCCGTGCCAAAGTGCCATTCTGTTGCCAGGCCATTGCCCATCAGCACCACGGGGGGCTGGGGATGGTGCAATGGCAGGTGCAGATGACCCAGGCAGCGCGTACCGCCGCTGGAAAAACCCAGGGTGATCCGCCGAAACTCTTGCGTGCTCATGCAAGCATCTCCTGTATTCAGTCGTTCAGTCGTTCAATCGTTCAGCAGCTGCCCATTGACCAGCCGCAATGTGCGGTCGCAGCGGCGGGCCAGGGCTTCATCGTGGGTCACCAGCAGCAAGGTGGTGCCCTGCTCCGCATTCATGGCAAACATCAGTTCGATGATGGCAGCACCTGTATCGGCATCCAGGTTGCCGGTAGGTTCATCGGCCAACAATAGTTGCGGCCTGGGGGCAAAAGCGCGCGCCAGGGCGACGCGCTGCTGCTCGCCACCAGATAAATGCTTGGGATAGTGATTGCTGCGCGCGCTCAGACCGACGCGTGCCAGCATCTCGCGGGCACTCTGCCGGGCCTGTTCAGGATCGTGGCCAGCCAACTCCAGCGGCAGCATGACATTTTCCAGCGCAGTCATGCTGGGCATCAACTGAAAGGATTGAAAAACAAAACCCAGCAGACGGCCGCGCAAGGCCGCCAGGGCGTCTTCATCCAGCTCGGCCAGATTCTGCCCGGCCAGCCGCACACTGCCCGCACTGGGCTGATCGAGTCCGGCCAGCAAACCCAACAGGGTGGATTTGCCCGAGCCACTGCTGCCAACGATGGCAACGGCCTCGCCGGCAGTCACCTGCAAGTCGATCTGGTGCAGAATGGTCAGTGGTTGATCGCCGTTGCTCACTCGCTTGCCCAGGGCAAGGGCTTCGATCACCGGATCTGCCTGCGGCGGGTTCGCTGCGTTTTCGGTCATGTCCGTCATACTTGTGGAGCCTGTAGTCATGTTGCCTTGCTTGCGTCCTGTTGTCTGTCTGATCGTTTTGCTGGCCGCCAGTCCGGCACTGGCCAAACAAACCATACTGGTGATGGGAGATAGCCTGTCCGCAGGTTACGGCCTGACCCAAGGGCAAAGCTGGCCGGCGCTGTTGTCCAGCCGCCTGCACGAACAGAAACTCGATTATGGCATGGTGAATCGAAGCATCAGCGGGGAAACCAGTGCCGGTGGTCTGGCCCGGCTGCCCGCCGCCCTGAAAAACGACCGGCCGGCAATCGTGATTCTGGCACTGGGTGCCAATGATGGCTTGCGTGGCTTGCCGCTTGCCCGGTTGCAGCAGAACCTGAGCCGCATGATTCAGCAAAGCCAGGCCAGCCAGGCCCAGGTCCTGCTGGTTGGTATGCGTTTGCCGCCCAACTATGGAGAAGAATACGAAAACGAATTTGTCGAGGTGTATGGCGCACTGGCCAGGCAACATAAGGTCGCCCTGCTGCCTTTTTTGTTTGCCGGTTTTGCCGAGGAACGCAGCGCCTTCCAGGCTGATGGCCTGCACCCGACGGCAGCCAGCCAGCGCCTGATGCTGGAAAATGTCTGGCAGGTATTGCAGCCCATGCTCAAGCCGCGCCCGCGTTGACACGTATGCCCGGCGTAGTGTTTTCTGCAGTCAGTGCCTGCAGGGTACCGATGCATACCGGACTGAAACCTTCACTGCGGAAAATCTCCCGTACCGCCGCTTCACTTGCCGGCGCGCAGGCCACCAGCAGACCACCGCTGGTCTGCGGATCACTGAGGATTTTTTGCTGCCATTCCGCCAGCTCTGCTGCCAGCTGCACGGCACTGCCATAGCTTTGCCAGTTGCGCGTGGAAGCACCGGTTGCGATGCCGTTGCGGGCATGATGAACGGCTTCTGCCAGGATGGGCAATTGCGCAAAACCCAGTTCGGCGCGCAGTTGCGAAGCCCGGCAGATTTCCAGCAGATGCCCGGCCAGGCCAAAGCCGGTGACATCGGTCAGCGCATGTACGGCATCAATGGCCGCCAGCGCCGTGCCGGGGGTGTTGAGGCGCGTGGTTTCGGCCAGCATGGCCGCATAACCACTGGCCGACAGCACGCCTTTTTTCAGTGCAGCGGAAAGTATGCCTATGCCCAGTGGCTTGCCGAAAATCAGGCGATCGCCGGCCTGCGCCCGACTGTTGCGCTTGATGCGCTGCGGCGAGACGACGCCGATGGCGACCAGACCGTAGATGGGCTCCAGGGTGTCGATGGAATGCCCGCCGGCGATGGGAATGCCGGCCTGCTGACAGATATCCTCGCCACCAGCAAGAATCTCGCGGATGGCGGCAGCCGGCAGCCTGTCCAGCGGCATACCAACGATGGCCAGGGCAAACAGCGGCTGGCCGCCCATGGCATAGATGTCCGACAGTGCATTGGTTGCGGCGATGCGTCCAAAATCGCGGGGATCATCGACGATGGGCGTGAAGAAATCGGTCGTGGCAACGATGGCCTGCTCGTCATTCAGGCGATAAACGGCCGCATCATCGCTGGATTCGCTGCCGACCAGCAGATCGGCGGAAGCGGGCAGCAGGCTGGCCGCCGGTGAGCGGGCCAGCAGCTCGGCCAGCACGGCCGGCGCGATTTTGCAGCCACAGCCACCACCGTGGGAAAATTCGGTCAATCGTATGTTCATTGCAGCAGTATCCATGAGTCAGGTGAAATCCACACAGGTCACACAATCTGCACGATCAGCACAATCCGCACAATCCACGCAGCAGATCGGGGTGGCGAAGTTAACACAGATCGATGGTTTCGATGAAATCATCGACGTCCGTTCGCCTGCGGAATACGCGCAGGATCACCTGCCCGGCGCAGTGAATCTGCCCGTGCTGAACGATGCCCAGCGGGCGCACGTCGGCACGATCTACACGCAGGAATCACCTTTCGCGGCAAAAAAGATCGGCGCTGCGCTGATCGCCCGCAACATCGCCGGGCATCTCGAACAGCAGCTGCAGGATCGTCCACGCAACTGGCGGCCACTGGTCTATTGCTGGCGCGGCGGGCAGCGCAGCAGCGCCCTGGTGCATATTTTGCGGCAGATAGGCTGGCCTGCCCATCGTCTGGAAGGCGGCTACAAGCTCTGGCGACAGCACGTGATCGCGCAACTGGACACGCTGCCAGCAATGTTTCGCTATCGGGTGATTGCCGGGGCGACCGGCTCGGGCAAGACTCGCCTGCTCGAAGCCCTGGCGGATCGGGGCGCACAGGTGCTGCATCTGGAGCAGCTGGCCGCGCATAAAGGCTCGGTGCTCGGCCCCTTGCCGGACATGCCACAGCCTTCACAGAAAATGTTTGAAAGCCGGCTGCATCTGGCCTTGCGGAATTTCGATCCGGCGCAGCCGGTGTTCGTCGAAGCCGAAAGCCGCCGCATCGGCACGCTGCACCTGCCTGCGGCCCTGTTTGCCGCCATCCGCCAGTCACCCACGCTGCAGATCGAAGCGCCGCTGTCTGCGCGTATCGACTTCTTGTTACGCGATTACGCCTATTTTCTGCAAGACCCGCACTGGCTGCTTGAACGTCTGTCCTTCCTGCGCGGCCTGCAATCGAATGCCACCCTGGCCCGCTGGCAAGACCACATCGCCTCAGGCGATTTCCACAGGCTGGTCAGTGAGCTGCTCGAACAGCACTACGACCCGCTCTATCGCCGCTCGCAACCCCGTGGCCGCCCTGCCCCAGCCAGCGACAGGAGCAAGGCTGCGGGCAACGACAGCCACGATCACTGCCGCTACCGGCTTGAGCATCTTGCCGATGCGGCCATTCTGGCATTGGCGGATAAATTGTTCGCACAGCATGTTGATGCGCCGAACGATCTGCCGAACGATTCGTCAAATGACCCGTTAAATGGCCCGCAACCCACCAACTCCGCCTAGAATCGGCGGTTTGATGTCTGATGTCCGGCCTTGCCGGCCTCGCTTTCCATTGCCATGAAAACACGTTTTTTCCTGCCCTTGCTGGTGGTTCTGCTGCTGTTGGTGTCCCTGCTGCTGGCCGGGTTTTACTGGCAGCGGCATCAGGACAACAGCTCGCCTGATATCTTCGTGCAGGGCAATGGCCGCCTGGAAGCGCGAGAGATCGACATCGCCAGCAAATTTGCCGGTCGCCTTGCCGCTGTGCATGTCGATGAAGGTGAGCGAGTCGACGCCGGACAAGTGCTGGCCGAGCTGGATGTCGCCCCACTGGAAGCTGCCTTGCAGGAAGCCCAGGCGCAATTGCGACGCGCCGAGCGTGGCCGCGCCACGACCGAAGCGGTGCTCAATCTGCGCCAACAGGCCGAGCAGACAGCGCAAGCCTATGCCGACCAGCGCGAAAGCGAAGTGGCTTTCGCTGAAAAGCAACTGCAACGCACGCAGGAACTGCTCGACAAAGGTTTCAACACCCGGCAGAACCTGGATCTTGAGCAGACGCGCAGGCAAGGCGCACTGTCGCTGCTGAATGCATCCCGGTCGCAGGTCCTGGAAGCGCAGGCCGGCGTCAGCGCAGCACGTTCGCAGGTCACGGAAGCGCAGGCCGCCATCGACGTGGCGCGGGCGGCCATTCAGCGCCTGCAGGTCGAACTGGAAGATGCCCGTCTCAAGGCGCCGCGTGCGGCGCGCGTGCAGTATCGGTTGGCCGAGCCCGGGGAAATCGTGCCGGCCGGCGGCAAGGTGCTGACCCTGCTCGATCTGTCCCACGTCACCATGAACATCTATCTGCCGGAAAACATCGCTGGCCGCATCGTCATCGGCAGCGAGGCGCGGCTGGTGCTGGACGCTGCCCCCGGCTACGTGTTGCCGGCGCACATCAGCCATGTCGCGGCAAAAGCGCAATTCACGCCCAAAGCCGTGGAAACCGCCAGCGAACGGCAGAAGCTGGTATTGCAGGTCAAACTGCAGCTGGATGACGAACTGCTCAGGACCTATGCCGCCCAGGTGAAAAGCGGCCTGCCGGGAATCGCCACCGTGAGACTGGATGATCGCGTGCCCTGGCCGGCAGGACTGGCCGTGAAACTGCCGCCGCCGCAGGCTGTCGCGCCGCCGACCGGCAGCCAATGAAACAGCCAGCCACCGCATGACCCCGCAGGACGCAGACACAGACGCCGGCGTCGCCATTCGCCTGAGAGCCGTCAGCCATGTCTATGGCTACGGCAAATTGCAGGCTGTCAATGGCATCACTCTGGATATTCCAGCCGGCCGCATGACCGGTTTCATCGGCCCGGACGGCGTGGGCAAATCCACCCTGCTGGCACTGATTGCCGGCTCGACCCGCGTGCAGGGTGGCCGGGGCCGGGTGCTGGTGCTGGGGCATGACATGGCCAGCCCTGGCCAGCGCGCGCGGGTCTGCCCGGATATCGCCTACATGCCGCAGGGCCTGGGACGCAATCTCTATCCGACCCTGTCGGTATTCGAGAATGCCGATTTCTTTGGTCGTCTGTTCGGCCTGTCGACGCCTGAGCGCAAGGCGCGCATTGCCTCGCTGCTGGCCGCCACCGGCATGAGCGCCTTTGCCGATCGCCCGGCCGGCAAGCTCTCCGGCGGCATGAAACAGAAGCTGGGGCTGTGCTGCGCCCTGCTTCACGAGCCGGACGTGTTGATCCTCGATGAGCCGACCACCGGCGTCGATCCGCTGTCGCGCCGCCAGTTCTGGACGCTGATCGACAACCTGCGCGCAACCCGTCCCGGCATGACGGTACTGGTTGCCACTGCCTACATGGAAGAAGCCGAACGCTTCGACTGGCTGGTCGCCATGCACGCCGGCCAGGTGCTGGCCACAGGCACGGCCGAGGAACTGAAAGCCGCCAGCCGCCACCCGAGCCACCTGAGCCACATGAATGCGCGCGAAAAAACCGAGGCTGACGGGCAATTCGGCGCGAACCTGGCGGCAAGCGAAGTCAGCCTGGAGGCTGCCTTCATCGCCTTGCTGCCGGCAGAGGCGCGCGCTGGACACGTGGCGCTGCAGGTGCCGCCACTGGATGTCAGTCAGCACGAAATCGCCATTGAAGCGCGCGGGCTGACGCGACGTTTTGGTGATTTCATCGCCGTCGATCATGTCAGTTTCCGCATCCAGACCGGCGAGATTTTCGGTTTTCTCGGCTCCAACGGCTGCGGCAAGACCACCACCATGAAAATGCTGACCGGTCTGCTGCCCGCCAATGAGGGCGAAGCCGCCCTGTTCGGTCAGCCGGTGAATGCACGCGACATCGCCACCCGACGGCGCGTGGGCTACATGTCGCAGAGTTTTTCGCTGTACACCGAACTCAGCGTTCGCCAGAATCTCGATCTGCACGCCCGCCTGTTTCACTTGCCGGCCGCGCGCATCGCGCCCCGCATCGAGGAAATGCTGACCCGCTTCGGGCTGACGCCCTATGTGGATGAACGCCCCGATGCCCTGCCCCTGGGCATCCGCCAGCGCCTGTCATTGGCGGTGGCCGTGATCCATGCCCCCGAGCTGCTGATCCTGGACGAGCCGACCTCCGGTGTCGATCCGGTGGCCCGCGACAGCTTCTGGCAGCTGTTGATCGACCTGTCGCGCCGCGACAAGGTGACCATTTTCATTTCCACCCATTTCATGAACGAAGCACAGCGCTGCGACCGCATGTCGCTGATGCATGCCGGGCGGGTGCTGACCCAGGGTCGGCCGGAAGACATCCGTCTGGCCTGTGGCGCGGCCACGCTGGAAGAGGCATTCATCAGCCATCTGGAAGCCGCCTCTGCGCAGCAAGCAGAGCCGTCCGGCAACGACGATCTGCAGGCCGCTTTCGCCAGCAGCACGCCACAGACGCAGGCACTCCCGGGCAAGAAGCCCAGGCCGCCGCGTTTCAGCCTGCGCCGCCTGCGCGCCTATGCCAATCGCGAAACCAAGGAGATATTGCGCGATCCGATCCGCCTGGCCTTTGCCTTGCTCGGGCCGCTGATCCTGATGTTGATCTTTGGCTATGGCATTTCCTTCGACGTGGAAAAACTCAGTTATGCCGTGCTCGATCACGACCGCAGCCAGAGCAGCCAGTCCTATCTGGAACATCTGTCCAGCTCGCGCTATTTCCGCCAGCAGGCGCCGCTGCAGGATCATGCCGACCTCGAACAGCGGCTGCGCAGCGGCAAGCTGAAAGTCGCCATCGAAATTCCGCCGCGTTTCGGTGCCGATCTGGCCGCCTTGCGCGAGCCAGAAATCGGCGTCTGGCTGGATGGCGCCATGCCCTCCCGGGCGGAAACCGCGCTGGGCTACCTGCAAGGCGTGCATCAGCGCTATCTGGATGAGCATTTCCTGCGCCATCCGCAGCTCAGGCCACCCGACTTGCCGGTCAGGATCGAAAGCCGCTTCCGTTACAACCCGGACCTGCTCAGTGTCCATGCCATCGTGCCCAGCGTGCTGATGCTGCTGCTGGTCTTCATTCCGTCGATGATGACTGCCGTTGGCGTGGTGCGCGAACGCGAGCTGGGCTCCATCATCAATCTCTATGTCACCCCGGTCAGTGGCGCGGAATTCCTGCTCGGCAAGCAGCTGCCCTATGCCGCGCTTGCCTGCGTGAACTTTCTCTGCCTGCTGGCCATGGCGCAGTGGCTGTTTGGTGTGCCGGTCAAGGGCAGCCTGGCGGCACTCATGATCGGCGCCGTGTTCTATGCTTTCGCCACCACCGGCATTGGTCTGGTCGTCTCGGCTTTCATGCGCACCCAGGTGGCCGCGTTGTTCGCCACGGCCATTCTCACCACCACGCCGGCCATCCAGTTTTCCGGCATGTTCATTCCGGTATCGTCGCTGTCGGGTGATGCACGCAAGATCGGCCTGCTGTTTCCCAGCAGTTACTTCCAGAACATCAGCATCGGCAGCATGACCAAGGCGCTGAGTCTGAGCGAGCTGCTGCCCAATCTCATCGTGCTGGCAGTGGCCGCCACATGTCTGCTGCTGCTGGCGCGCACGCTGTTGCGCACCCAGGCGCGCTGACTCACCGGGTCACCAGGAGACGGGTTGATGCTGTATTCGCTGAAAAACATTTTCCGCCTGGGCATCAAGGAAATCTTCAGCCTGAAAAATGATCTGGCGATGATCTTTCTCATCATCTTCGGCTTCACCTATGCCGTCTATCAGCCCACCAAGAATGCCGCCTTCGGCGTGATCAATGCCTCGGTCGCCGTCGTCGATGAGGATGGCTCGGCGCTCTCGCGGCAGATCATCGACACCCTGCGCCCGCCCTAC
>JAHRWT010000088.1 GCA_019105045.1 Sterolibacterium sp. | reverse complement strand
GCCCTGTTGCGCGGCCACTTGGCGAATCATGCCGGCCGCACATTGCTCCTTGCCGAATCGCCCGGACGGCGTGAAACCATCAGCGAATACCTTGCCGAACATGCGCTCCGCCCTGAAACCTGCAGCAGTTTTCAGGATTTTCTTGACAGCTGCGTACCCTTCATGCTGACCGTCGGCCCGCTGTCGGGCGGCTTTCTGCTGCCGCAAGCCGGACTGGCCATCATCACCGAAAACGAGCTCTACGCCGCCACAGCCCGCCCGCGCAGCCTCAACAAACGCGGTGCCAAACGCAGCAATCTGGAAGGCTGGCTGCGTGATCTGTCCGAACTGAAAATCGGCGACCCCATCGTCCATGAGCAACACGGCATAGGCCGTTATCAAGGGCTGGCCCTGCTCGACATTGCCGTCGGTCAGGAAAAAAGCGAATTCCTCCATCTCGAATACGCCGGCGGCGACACGCTCTATGTGCCGGTTGCCCAGCTGCATCTGATCAGCCGCTACAGCGGTGCCGATCCGGAAGCCGTGCAGTTGCACCGATTAGGCAGCGGCCAATGGGAAAAAGCCAAGAAAAAAGCCGCCGCACAGGTGCACGACACCGCCGCCGAACTGCTGCATCTTTACGCCCAGCGCGCCGCTCGCCAGGGTCACAAATTCGATTTCAGCCAGCACGATCTGGACGCCTTTGCCGAAGGTTTCGGCTTTGAAGAAACACCCGACCAACAAGCCGCCATCGATGCGGTGGTGGCCGACATGCGCGCCGGCAAGCCCATGGACCGCCTGGTCTGCGGCGATGTCGGCTTTGGCAAGACCGAAGTCGCCCTGCGCGCCGCTTTCATCGCCGTAGCCGACGGTAAACAGGTTGCCGTGCTTTGTCCGACGACCTTGCTGGCTGAACAGCATTACCAGAACTTCGCCGACCGTTTTGCCGACTGGCCGGTGAAAGTCGCCCTGCTGTCGCGCTTTCGCAGCGAAAAGGAACAGGCGCAGGCGATACGCGAACTGAGTGCTGGCAAGATCGACATCCTCGTCGGCACGCATCGTTTGCTCTCCAAGGACGTGCAATTCAACCGTCTGGGACTGGTGGTGATCGATGAAGAACACCGTTTCGGCGTGCGCCAGAAAGAAGCCTTGAAAGCGCTGCGCGCCGAAGTCGATGTATTGACACTCACCGCCACCCCCATTCCGCGCACGCTGGGATTGTCGCTGGAAGGACTGCGCGATTTCTCGGTGATCGCCACCGCACCGCAACGCCGGCTGGCGATCAAGACCTTCGTTTCACACTGGTCGAGCGGTCTGGTCAGAGAAGCCGCCCTGCGCGAATTCAAGCGCGGCGGCCAGGTGTATTTTCTTCACAACGAAGTGGACACCATCCACAACATGCAGGAGCGCCTGCAAAAACTGCTGCCCGAAGCGCGCATCGTGGTCGGCCACGGCCAGCTGCCCGAACGCGAACTCGAACGGGTGATGCGCGAATTCACTCAGCAGAAGCACAACCTGCTGCTCTGCTCGACCATCATCGAGACCGGCATCGACAACCCCCACGCCAACACCATCATCATCAATCGCGCCGACAAATTCGGCCTGGCCCAGCTGCATCAGCTGCGCGGCCGGGTGGGCCGCTCCCACCATCAGGCTTACGCCTATCTGCTGACGCACGAGGACGCCAAACCCAGCAAACTGGCGGAAAAACGCCTCGAAGCCATCCAGATGATGGAAGAGCTGGGCTCGGGTTTTTTCCTCGCCATGCACGATCTGGAAATCCGTGGCGCCGGCGAAGTGCTGGGTGAAAACCAGAGCGGCGAAATTCACGAAATCGGTTTTGCCTTGTATACCAGCATGTTGAATGCAGCAGTGGCCGCACTGAAAGCCGGCAAGACGCCGGATCTGACGCAGCCGCTGGAAGTCAAATCAACCATCGATCTGTCGGCGCCAACCCTGCTGCCGGATGCCTACGCACCCGACGTACATGAACGCCTGACACTCTACAAGCGCCTGGCCAATGCCGAAACACTCGATGACTTGCAGGCGCTGCAGGAAGAACTGATCGACCGCTTCGGCGAACTGCCACCGCAAGCCCAGGCCCTGCTGGAAACTCACCGTCTGCGTATCCAGGCCAAACCACTGGGCATCATCAAACTCGATGCGAGCCCACACGCGATACAATTACAGTTTTCCGCCCAGGCACCCATCGACCCGGTACGTCTCATCGAGCTGATCCAACAGGACAGACATCTGAAATTTGCCGGCCCCGAAAAACTCAACTGGAAACGTGAAACTCCCACGCTGCGCGAACGTGTCCTGGCAATCAGGGAACTTTTGAAAAAACTGCAAAGCTGAATCATGACTCAAGCCAAACTCGAAAATCTCAATATCGAATCCCTCACCAGCATGGCCACACCCGAGGAGATTCACAACCTGCTGCCGCTGACGGACCAGGCCGCCACCACCGTGTTGCAGGGCCGCGAAACCCTGCAACGCATACTTGACCGTCAGGACCCCCGCATCTTCGTGGTCGTTGGCCCCTGCTCGATCCACGACCCCGTCGCTGGCCTGGATTACGCCCGCCGCCTGAAGAAACTCGCCGATGAAGTCAGCGAAACGCTGGTTCTGGTGATGCGGGTGTATTTCGAAAAACCGCGCACCTCCACCGGCTGGAAAGGCTATATCAACGACCCCTACATGGACGATTCCTTCCGCATCGAAGAAGGCATGAAAAAAGCCCGCGAATTCCTACTGCAAGTCAATGAACTGGGCTTGCCGGCAGCCACCGAGGCGCTGGACCCGATTTCGCCGCAATACCTGGGAGATCTCATCAGCTGGACAGCCATCGGCGCGCGCACCAGCGAATCGCAGACACACCGCGAAATGTCTTCCGGCCTGTCGACTCCGGTGGGTTTCAAGAACGCCACCGATGGTGATCTGGATGTGGCCATCAACGCCATCATCTCGGCCGCCAACCCACACAGTTTTCTGGGCATCAACGCCCAGGGCAAGACCTCCATCGTGCGTACCCGTGGCAACCGCTATGGTCATACCGTACTGCGCGGCGGCGGCGGCCGACCCAACTACGATTCCGTCAGCATCTCGCTGGCCGAACAGGCGCTGGCCAAAGCCAAGCTGGCGCAAAACCTGGTGGTCGATTGCTCGCACGCCAACAGCTACAAGAAACCCGAAATGCAGCCGCTGGTCATCAATGACTGCGCCCAGCAGATCATTCATGGCAACCGCTCGATCATCGGCCTGATGATCGAAAGCAATATCGAGGCGGGCAACCAACCGATTCCGGCAGACCATACGCAACTCAAATATGGCTGCTCGGTCACCGATGCCTGCATCGACTGGCCAACGACCGAAACCGCGCTGCGCAATTTTCACCAGGCACTGCAAGCGGTGCTGCCCAAGCGAAACACATAAGCGCGACATTCACCCACGCAAGTCCGCTGCTGTTTTCACTGCTAACTCGCCATTCATTCGAGAGCCCAGACACCATGCCCCTGATCAAGCCTTTTGCCGGCCTGCGCCCTGCTGGCGCCCATGCTGCGGCCGTTGCCGCGCCGCCTTACGATGTACTGTCCACAGAAGAAGCGCGCCAGCGGGCCGCCGGCAAGCCCTGGAGTTTTCTGCACATCTCAAAACCGGAAATCGACCTGCCTGCCGACACGAACCCCTATGCGCCGGAGGTCTACGCCAAGGCCGTGGAAAATCTGGAAAGAATGCTGGCTGCCGGCGTGCTTGCCCAGGACGATCAGGATAGCTATTACGCCTATCGGCTGAAAATGGGCGATCACGTGCAAACCGGCCTGGTCGCTGCGGCCTCGGTGGCTGACTACAACACCAACCGCATCCGCAAACACGAATTCACACGGCCGGACAAGGAAGATGACCGGGTTCGCCAAATTGAGGCGCTCAATGGCCAGACGGGCCCGGTACTGCTCGCCTACCCGTCCTCAACCACGGCCGACGCGCTGCTGGCCCAGGCCAGTGCCGGCACGCCAGTGGCCGATGTCACGGCCGATGACGGTATCCAGCACACCATCTGGTTGGTGCGCGACAGCGCCCTGATCACGCAGATTTCCGCCACCTTTGACGGTATGCACGCGCTCTACATCGCCGATGGTCATCACCGTTCGGCCGCCGCCTCACGCGTGGCCGCCGCACGCCAGGCTCAACCAGAAACAGAAGCCGCCTATTTCCTTGCCGTGATTTTCCCCCACCATGAGATGCGCATCATGGACTACAACCGGGTGGTCACCGATCTCAACGGCCTGAGCGAAGAAACCCTGCTGGCAAAAATTGCCGAAAAATTCACAGTCACTCCTGAAGCGACCCAGGTACACCCCACCCGCCCCGGCGAATTCGGCATGTATCTCAAAAATTGCTGGTTGCGCCTGCGCATCCGCCCTGAGCTGATCCCCAACACAGATCCGGTTGCCCGCCTGGATGTCAGCCTGCTCTCAGACCACCTGCTCGGCCCTCTGTTGGGTATCGCCGACTTGCGTCGCGACAAACGCATTGATTTCGTCGGCGGCATCCGTGGCCTCGGCGAACTGGAAAAACGCGTGAATAGCGGCGAAATGGCCGTCGCCTTCGCGCTTTACCCCACACAAATGACCGATCTGATGGCTGTTGCCGATGCCGGCGAAGTGATGCCCCCCAAATCCACCTGGTTCGAACCCAAGCTGGCTGACGGACTGGTTTCACATATGCTAGAATAGCTCCCGCATGCAAGTATCCACTTACTGACCAGCCCGACAGCCTGACCGCGCGTCGGGCTTGTTGTTTCAGAGATATTGTCGTCCTTGAAATCCAGCCACCCGTCCCCAGCTGGCTGCTTGAGATATAAAACTTTTTCTCCACTGCCATGTCGTAGGGGAGTGTCCGATAACCACCGATAACCATTGCCCACCCGCCACACCGGCAGGTTTTCGGAACACGACCAGACATGCCCTGTTGATCCGGCACGGCAGCCACTGCCGGCTCATCCGGGATCGCACAAGATTCTCCGGCTTCCACCACAGCAAATGTGATTGCTGGCCGTAGTCACTTTCACTCCGGTGACTCATGGCCTCTAAACTGAAAGGTAGCAACCATGAATACGGCACCCATTTTCGAACATATCAAGAAACACGGCCAGGTTCGCGATGCAGAAATTGCCACCGCCTTGGGCCTGAAACTGGCCAGAGTGCGCAGCTCCCTGTCCGATCTGTCGGCCAGCGGCCAGATTTCCTGCTGCAGCGTCACCCGCTACCAGGACGGCAAACCGATCGAAGAAATCCAATGCCGCGTTTCGGGCTACATCCCGCCCGTCTCGCCGGGGCGCAAACCGACCTGACACAAGCACTCACGGCATTCATGTTTCACATCTGCCGTCTTTCCAGAAAAAACGGGGGCTAGACCCCCGTTTTTTTCTATGAAATCATCAAGAAAGTGGCGCTGCAATGCCGGCCCTTTTCGTGTCAGACCGCTCGGATCGTCTATCGTCCAAACCATCCGGATTCAGCATCCAGAATGTCACGGCTTGCTGGCTTCGTATTGCTGGCCATAGATCAATGAACCCAGTGGCATGGTCAGAATCACACCAATGAACAGTAGCAAGGCCCCTAAGCCACTGATCACCGCAGCCACCAGATAAGTCAGCAGCCAATCGCCCGGATTGGCCTGGATGCTGGCCAGCCCCCACTTGAAAGCATCGGTGAAATTGACATTGCGATCAACGATCAGATAAATGCCGGGAAAAGCCAGGAAGGCCAGGGCCGTCGAAGCCAATGCGCCCAGCAACGGCACCAGATTGAGCATTGCCGAAGCGATAATGATCAACACGACATAGACCAGCAGGTTGCCAAAACAATCCCAGGCATTGAACAAATCCCCGATCTGCGGCTGCCCCTCGCCCCGCGTCACTTTGAGAATGGAACGCAGATAGCCAGCGATGAAACCGATATTGGCGAACGGAATCCAGCTGACCAGCATGAACACCAGCGTCAGTACCGCCAAGCCGCCAAGATTGTTCTTCCAGTGATGCAAGGCCATGGCAAACTGGCCAGCAAAACCAGCCCCTGCCGCATGGCCTGCGGGAATGACCACACCAGCGACAGCCAATTCTGCCCCGCATTGATTGCAGCGCCGAGCATGTTCGGGATTCTCCGCCTGACAAGATGGACACAACATATCGGCTCCTTTCGCTCGCGAAAATAAACGCTCCCAGTATCAACAGGTGGATATACAGGGTCAATCGCAAGATGACAGGTGAAACCGGCTTTGTTCACAGCGAAGATCGATGCAGGGCTTTCTCAGGCCAACAACGCCGGTAAGGCATTTCGCGCATTTTCGGTTGTGGCTTGAGCCACTTCCTTCATCCTCGCACCGCGTAATTCAGCCAATACCTCGGCGATGCGCGCCAGTTCCTGGGGGGTATTGCGCTGCCCGCTCGCCAGCCAGGCAGGGGCCATGTCGGGAGCGTCGGTTTCCAGCACGATGGCAGACAGGGGAAGCTGGCTGGCCAGGGCGCGGATGCGCTGGGCGCGGGGAAAAGTCATGGCGCCGCCAAAGCCCAATTTGAAACCCAGTTTGATGAATTCATCGGCTTGCTGACGACTGCCATTGAAGGCATGGGCGATGCCGCCGCGGACGGGATAGCGCCGCAGTTGCTGGAGAACGGCATCGACGGCCCGGCGCACGTGCAACAGCACCGGCAGATCGAATTCGCGAGCCAGTTTCAATTGCTCGATGAACCAGTGTTCCTGCCGGGCTTTGTCCTCTGATGAAAGAGGCGTAACGAAAAAATCCAGCCCGATCTCACCGATGGCCACGGCTGGCTCGCGCTGCAAGGTGGCGCGTAAAACCTCAAGATCATCCGGCTGCGCCCGAGCAACATATAAAGGATGAATGCCGTAAGCTGCCCGGCAAGCAGGGGCGCTGCGACAGACGCTGGTCACCGCCGCAAAATTGGCACGCTCGACGGCAGGAACGATAATGTGCGCGACGCCGGCCCGCTGTGCAGCGGCCACGCGTTCGTCGCGATCATCATCGAATTCGACGGCGTCGAGATGGCAGTGGGTGTCGATCAGCACGGCAGCGATACAGACTCACTGATTCAGCGACTTACTGCACTTCCTCGATCCAGGCCATCTGGATGGCTTCGAGGATGCGTTCGCCGCAACGTTTTTCGTCGTCGGCAAACTCAGGCAGCGCCAGCGTCCAGCGCATCAGATCGACAAAGTTGATTGTCCTCGGATCGACATCAGGATGGCGTTCGGCCAGTTCGATGGCGATGTCCAGGCTATCCGTCCATTTCATTTTCTTTTTCCTTCGCTGACCATGTTGATGGTGTAGCGCGGAATCTCCACCACCAGCGGGGTATCGGTGACGATGGCCTGGCAGGACAGCCGCGAATTCGGCTCCAGCCCCCAGGCCTTGTCGAGCAGGTCTTCCTCGTCATCCTCGGCCGGCTGCAGATCATCGAAACCTTCGCGTACGATGACATGGCAGGTAGTACAGGCGCAGGACAGCTCACAGGCATGTTCGATCTCGATGCCGTTATCCAGCAGAGATTGGCAGATATTCGCGCCGGGCTCAGCCTCGATGACCGCACCTTCCGGACACAGCTCGACGTGAGGCAGAACGACAATGCGGGTCATGGCAGCTCCAGTATTCCTGATTGCAGATTTCAGATTTCAGATTTCAGCGACTTTTCGGCCAGCCAGCGCACGCTGCACGCTGCGATTCATGCGTCGCGCGGCAAAATCGGCCGTCGCCTGGGAAAGTATTTTCATGGCGTCATCAATCACCCGTCGATCATCGCCGATCAGGACAGACTGCAGACGGGCCAGACTGCTGTCGATATGAGCGCGTTCCAGGGTGGACAACAAATCGGCATCCTCAGCCAGTGCGCTCTGCGTCGCTTCGATCAGGCGCTGCGCTTCGACCTGGGCCTCGCGTAAAACACGACGGTAAGCATCATCCTTGGCGTGGTTGAAGCTGTCCTTGAGCATGTTGGTAATTTCGTCATCACTCAGACCGTAGGAAGGTTTCACCTCGATACGCGCTTCATGGCCTGTCGTCTGCTCGCGCGCGCTCACCGAAAGCAGGCCGTCGGCATCGACCTGAAAAGTCACCCGGATGCGTGCCGCACCGGCTGCCATCGGCGGAATGCCGCGCAACTCGAAACGCGCCAGTGAGCGGCAATCGGATACCAGCTCACGCTCGCCTTGCACGACATGCAGGGCCATCGCCGTCTGGCCGTCCTTGAAGGTGGTGAATTCCTGGGCGCGGGCAATCGGCAAGGTGGCATTGCGCGGAATGATTTTTTCGGCCAGACCTCCCATCATCTCGATCCCCAGCGACAACGGAATCACGTCGAGCAGCAGCCAGTCATCTCCCGGTGCGCGGTTGCCGGCGAGCAGGTTGGCCTGGGTGGCCGCGCCCAGCACCACGACCTTGTCCGGATCGAGATTATTGAGCGGCTCGTGGCCAAAGAATTCGCCCACGGCATGTTGGATCTGCGGCATACGCGTCGAACCGCCGACCATCACCACCCCTTTGACATCTTCCGCCCCCAGGCCGGCATCGCGCAAGGTCTTGCGCGTGGCGGTGAGGGTTTTCTGCACCAGATTGCGGGTGATCTCGGTAAAGGTTTCCATGGTCAGCAGCAGCTCGACAACTTCGCCACTGCCCAGCCGGACATTGATCGGCGACTCGGATTGCGTCGTCAGATACTCTTTGGCCTCGCGGGCGCTGGCCTGCAACAGACGAGCATCCGATGGCGACAGCGGGGCGAGCCGGGCATTCTCGATGATCCAGCAATACACGCGATGATCGAAATCATCGCCGCCCAACGCCGAGTCGCCGCCGCTGGCCAAAACTTCGAAAATGCCTTTCGACAGTTTGAGAATGGAAATATCGAATGTACCGCCCCCCAGGTCATACACGGCATAAACGCCTTCGGCGGCGTTGTCCAGACCGTAGGCAATCGCCGCTGCCGTGGGCTCGTTGAGCAGGCGCAGCACATTGATGCCGGCCAGCCGGGCGGCATCCTTGGTGGCCTGGCGCTGGGCATCATCGAAATACGCCGGCACGGTGATTACCGCACCGGCCAGCGGCCCGCCCAGCGCGGTTTCAGCACGCTCACGCAAGGACTTGAGTATCTCCGCTGAAATCTCGACGGGCGATTTGACGCCATCCACCGTGCGCAGTTTCGCCATGCCCGCACTGTCGACGAAGTCGTAAGGCATACTTTCGACGTGGGCGATATCCTGCACGCCGCGCCCCATGAAACGCTTCACCGACACAACGGTGTTCTTTGGGTCACTGGCTTTCTTGCCCTGCGCCGCGTAGCCCGTTTCTACCTGGCCATGGCCAACATAACGCACCACCGAAGGCAGCAGCGAACGGCCTTGTTCATCGCTCAACACGGCAGCCAGACCGCTTCTGACGGTGGCCACCAGCGAATTGGTGGTCCCCAGGTCGATGCCGACAGCAAGACGATGTTCGTGAGGGGCGGTCGAGGCGCCGGGTTCTGCAATCTGAAGTAAGGCCATGTCGTTCTTCAGCCGCCGGGCGGCTCGTTATGCGAAGCTCCCGGACAGGGGAGCGAGTGATGAAAATGGAAACGGCTTGCTACAGCAATGACGCGGGCACTGCCTGCGACTGCGCTGTGGCGAACCTTTGTCAGCGCAGCGTGCAACACAGACATTTCAGGCATCCAGCGCCGCCAGCGCATCATTCACTTCTGCCAGCAACTTCTCCTGGAACATCAGCTGCCGCAACAGAGCGGCTGCCTTGGTCAAGCTGCCCTGGTCAAGCAATTCTGCCAGCGTGTCGTACTGCGCCGTGATTTCCTTGCGGATCTGCCGGTGCAAGCGATCAAGTTCGTCATCATCGCTGGCGCTATGCGCCTGGGCAACGGCTTCACGCAGCGCCATCTGCGCCAGCAGAAACTCCGTCGACATGGCACGTTCCTGGTGCACGTCGATGCCCGCCTCGGCAAGCATGTATTCCGCGCGCGCCAGAGGCTGCCGCAAGGTCTGGTAAGCCTCATTCACCCGCGTTGACCATTGCATGGCCAATCGCTTTTCCACTGCCCCGAGATGGGCGTGACGATCCGGATGCACCTGTGCCTGCAGGTCCCGGTAACGTGCATCCAGTTCGCTGCCATCCAGTGCAAAGCGCGGCGGCAGGCCAAACAGGGCGAAATGATTCTGGCTGAAATCCATGCGCAACTACCGGCCTCAGACGTTGAAGCTTTCGCCACAACCGCATTCGTCCTTGACGTTGGGATTGTTGAACTTGAAGCCCTCGTTCAGACCTTCACGCACAAAATCCAGCTCGGTGCCATCGACATACGGCAGGCTTTTGGGATCAATCAGTATCTTCACGCCGTGGCTTTCGAAAACCTGATCCTCTGGATTCATTTCATCAACGAACTCCAGCTTGTAGGCCATGCCCGAGCAGCCCGAGGTATGTACGCCAAAGCGTATGCCCATGCCTTTGCCACGTTTGGCAATGTAATTATTGACGTGCTTCGCGGCCTTTTCGGTCAGCGTAATCTGCGCCATGTCACTCTCCGTGCTTCTGCTTGTAATCCGCCACCGCAGCCTTGATGGCATCCTCGGCCAGAATGGAACAGTGGATCTTCACCGGCGGCAGAGCCAGTTCCTCGGCGATCTGGGTATTCTTGATGTCCAGCGCCTGATCCAGAGTCTTGCCCTTGACCCACTCGGTGACCAGCGAAGACGAGGCAATCGCCGAGCCACAACCATAGGTCTTGAACTTGGCGTCTTCGATGACGCCATCCTTGCCGACCTTGATCTGCAACTTCATCACATCACCGCAGGCCGGGGCACCGACCATGCCGGTCGCCACGCCTTCTTCTTCCTTGCCAAAGGAACCGACGTTGCGCGGATTTTCGTAATGATCGAGAACTTTTTCGCTATAAGCCATTTTTCAACTCCTGTGAAATCAGTGGGCCGCCCACTGCACGGTATTCAGGTCGATGCCTTCCAGATGCATGTCCCAAAGTGGCGAGAGCTCGCGCAACTTGGCTATCTTGCCATGCAGCAGATTGATGGTGTAATCCACTTCCTCTTCGGTGGTGAAGCGCCCCAAAGTGAAGCGAATCGAGCTGTGCGCCAGCTCATCGGAACGCCCCAGCGCGCGCAGTACATAGGAGGGCTCCAGGCTGGCCGAAGTACACGCCGAACCCGATGACACGGCAATATCCTTGATGGCCATGATCATCGACTCGCCCTCGACATAGTTGAAGCTCATGTTGAGGTTGTGCGGCACGCGCTGTGCAAGATCGCCATTGACATAGGTTTCCTCGATTTCACTCAGCCCTTTGAGCAATCTATCGCGCAAGGCCGTGATGCGCACCAGCTCACTGTCCATTTCTTCACGGGCCAGGCGGAAAGCCTCGCCCATGCCGACAATCTGGTGAGTGGCCAGCGTGCCCGAGCGCAGGCCGCGCTCATGGCCGCCGCCGTGCATCTGCGCTTCCAGCCGCACCCGGGGCTTGCGTCGTACATACAGCGCGCCGATGCCTTTCGGGCCATAGGCCTTGTGTGCGCTGAAAGACATCAGATCGACCTTGAGCTGGCTCAGATCGATCGGCATTTTGCCGGCGGCCTGCGCAGCATCAACGTGAAAAATGATTTTTCTTTCGCGGCATATTTCACCCATGGCCTCGATCGGCTGGATCACACCGATCTCGTTATTGACCGCCATCACCGAAGCCACAATGGTGTCATCACGCAGCGCCTGGGTGAATTGCTCAACACTGATCAGACCGTTTTCATCCGGATCGAGATAGGTCACCTCGAACCCCTGCCGCTCCAGCTCACGCATGGTATCGAGCACGGCCTTGTGCTCGGTGGATACGGTGATCAGATGCTTGCCCTTGCCCGAATAAAAGTGCGCCGCACCTTTCAGGGCCAGATTGTTGGACTCGGTCGCGCCCGAAGTCCAGATGATGTCCTTGGGATCGGCATTGACCAATGCGGCCACCTGGGCGCGCGCCTCTTCGACGGCCGCATCGGCTTCCCAGCCAAAGGCATGGGAACGGCTGGCCGGATTGCCGAATTTTTCCACCAGATAGGGAATCATCTTCTCTGCCACGCGCGGATCCACGGGAGTGGTGGCTGAATAATCGAGATAGATCGGAAGTTTGAGCATGTGGGTCACTCCTGCGAAAAAACTATCCTGCCAACGCCGTCAGGCGTCGCAGTTGATTAACGGTATCGCCCAGTACGGCGATGAAATCGGTGATCTGCTGTGCGCTGGTGTCCGGCCCCAGGCTGACGCGCACGGCCCCCCGCGCCACTGCGGGATCCACACCCATGGACTGCAGCACATGGGAAGGCTCGGGATTGGCGCTGGAGCAGGCGGCACCACTGGCCACGGCAAAACCGGCGCGATCCAGCTTGCCGACCAGGGTTTCACCGTCGATGTCCGGCAGAGCGAAATAAGTAGTATTGGGCAAGCGCCGTACCTGCCCATCCACATTGCTGGCGCCGAATATTCTGGCGCCCAGCTGGATCAGACCGGCTTCCAGCACATGGCGCAGCTTTTCCAGCCGCGCCATGTCGGCCATGCGTTCAACCAGCAGCGTACAGGCATGACCGAAACCGACGATGGCCGCCACATTCTCGGTACCTGAACGCAGGCCGCGTTCCTGACCGCCACCGGCAATCAACGGTTGCAGTTCGACCCGTTTATCGACGATCAAGGCACCTGCCCCTTGCGGCCCAGCCAGCTTGTGCGCGGAAAGTGTCAGCGCATGTACCCCCGCCGCATTGAGTTGGCGGAAATTCACCGGCAACTTGCCGAAAGCCTGTACCGCATCACTGTGAAACCAGCCGGCGGGCCGCTGTTGCGCGGCCAGGGTGGCGAGTTTTTCGATATCCTGCACCACGCCGGTTTCATTGTTGGCCAGCATCACCGATACCAGACGGGGCTGGCACTGCAGCAACGCAGCATAATCCGTCATATCGATGCAACCGTCGGCAGTCACTGCGATTTCATGCATCTGCCAGCCCTGGCGCTGCAATTCACGCGCCGGCTCGCGCACGCAGGGATGCTCGATGGAAGAAACCGCCAGCAGCCCACGTTCAAGACAGGCCGCCGCGCCTTTGATGAAGAGATTGTTGGCCTCGCTGCCGCCACTGGTAAAAATGACTTCGGTTGCGTGTGCGCCAGCAGCGGCAGCCACGCGTTGGCGCGCTTCATCCACCGCCGCGCGTGCCAGCCGGCCATAGTCATGACGGCTCGACGCATTGCCGCAACGTTCCTGCAGGAACGGCAGCATGGCCGCCAGCACGCGCGCATCCAGCGGCGTGGTGGCGTTGTGGTCGAAATAAACCGGGGCACGCATGACGATCGGACTTTCGCTTCAAACCGGCGCCACGGCAATCGTGCGCCGCACCTTGTCCTTGCCCGGCTGGGCGGACGGTGCATGACTATGGGCATGATGATGCGGCTGCGGCTGTTTCTGCTCGGCGACCAGATCAGCCAGGCTCACCGAGCGCAGATAGTTCAGCATGTGTTTGTTGAGCGTGGTCCACAAATTGTGCGTCATGCAGGGTTGGTCGTCATGACAGTTCGCCTTGCCACCGCACTGGGTGGCATCCAGCGGCTCATCGACGGCATGGATGATGTCGGCCACCGAAACATCGGTCAGCGGCTTGGCCATGCGATAGCCGCCCCCCGGCCCGCGCACGCTGCTGACCAGAGAATGCCGGCGCAACTTGCCGAACAACTGCTCCAGATAGGACAGGGAAATCTTCTGGCGTTCGCTGATGCCCGCCAACGTCACTGGCCCCTCTCCCTGGCGCAAAGCCAGATCGATCATCGCGGTCACGGCAAAGCGGCCTTTGGTCGTCAGTTTCATATCTGCCTCGCTGTCTTGTAAACGCTGGAAGCCGGGTCACCTGCCACTGCTCATCTGCGTTCCCCGGCAATCACACAACGGCGTTACTCTACAATTCCCGAGTAACTTAGTCAACTATGCGACCCAACTGGTTCGGATCGAACTTGTCGGCAATGGCCAGACCATCGGCTGCATCGTCGCCGAGCAGCCCGGCCTGTGCCAGATGCGTCAGCAACAGATCAAGACGGCGATCGGTGTCCACGGCATGATCGAGCAAGCCGTGGATGGCCTTGGCCAGCGGATCGTCATCACGCGTCACGGCATAGGCGGAAAAACCCATTTTCTCGGCTTTTTCCTCGCGCACCTGGTCGCGTCCGCTTTCGATGATGCGCGCCGGAATGCCCACCGCCGTCGCCCCGGCCGGCACATCGCGCACCACCACGGCATTCGAGCCGACGCGCGCGCCTTCGCCCACGGTCAGCGGGCCCAGCACCTGGGCTCCGGCGCCGATCACCACGCCACGCAGCAGAGTCGGGTGGCGCTTGCCCTTGTTCCAGGAAGTGCCACCCAGGGTCACACCGTGATACAGCGTGCAGTCATCACCGATTTCGGCCGTTTCACCAATCACCACACCCATCCCATGATCGATGAACACGCGACGGCCGATGGCCGCACCGGGATGGATCTCGATGCCGGTCAGCCAGCGCACGCAATGCGCCAGCCAGCGCGCCAGCCAGCGCAGACCGATACGCCACAGCCAGTGATTGAAACGATGGCACTGCAGCGCGTGGAAACCCGGGTAGCAAGTCAGCACTTCCCAGATCGAGCGGGCGGCGGGATCGCGATCGAAGACGCAGGCGATGTCTTCGCGCAGACGACTGAACATGATGGGGCTCCGTGGCCAGAAAGCAGGGAATTATAAATAACCCTCAACTTTGTTCAACTATTCCAGCGGATTTTCTGTCTGTCCTTGTTTGCTGGATTGCTGGGATTTTCGCCGTTTGGGCTGCTCCACGGTGCTCAAAAAGCCACGCAGGATGCTGACTTCTTCGCATTCCAGACGGGTACGGGCAAACAGGCGGCGCAAGCGGGGCAGCAGGCGCTTGGGTTGGGCAGGATCGAGAAAGCCAGTGGAGATGGCAACACGTTCGAGGTGGCTGTAGAGTCCTTCGACCTCCTCGTTGCCGGCAAGCTGCAGCAAGGTATTGGGAACCGCGCTTGGCGTCGCAGCGGCCAGACGCAGCTCGTAGCACATCAGCTGCACGGCAGCGGCCAGGTTCAGGGAAGAATAAGCCGGATTGGTGGGAATCATGATCCCCAGATGACAGCGGGCCAGTTCTTCGTTGGACAGGCCCGAGGTTTCATGACCGAACAGCAAGGCCACATCGCGATCATTCGTCGCCTCAGGCAGGCCGGCCAGCAATTCGGCCGCGCCTTCACGCGCCCAATGAAAGGGCGCGGCCAGGTCGCGTCGGCGGGCCGTCATGCCGGCAACCAGCACCGTGCCGACGAGAGCCTCATCCAGTGTGGCGCAGACGCGCGCCTCGGCCAGCACATCGCCCGCCCCCGAGGCACGGGCCGTGGCTTCGTCATCGGGAAAGCGCCTGGGGGCGACCAGCGTCAGCTGCGTCAGTCCCATGGTTTTCATGGCACGCGCCGCCGCACCGATGTTGCCCGGGTGGCTGGGATGGGAGAGCACGATGCGCACATGGCGCAGACGGGCAAGCGAGGCAGGGTCATTCATATTAAAATTCGCGGTTTGCCACCGGACAGCGGATGCGGATCCGGCTTCCTGAAGGACACTAGACTCACCATGCACCCCATGCTCAATATCGCCGTCAAGGCTGCCCGCCGCGCCGGCCAGATCATCAACCGTGCCAGCCTGGATGTCGGCCAGTTCAAGGTCAGCGTCAAGCAGCAGGCCGATTTCGTCACGGAAGTGGACAAGATGGCTGAAAACGCCATTCTTGAAGTGCTGAGCGATGCCTATCCGGAGCACGCGATTCTAGCAGAGGAGTCCGGCCATTCCGGGCAGGCGGATGCCGAATATCAATGGATCATCGACCCGCTGGATGGCACTACCAACTTCATTCATGGCTTTCCGCAGTACGCCGTTTCCATCGCCCTGGCACACAAGGGCGTGCTGACCCAGGCCGTGGTCTATGACACCACCCGCAACGAACTGTACACCGCCAGCAAGGGTGGTGGCGCCTTTCTCAATGACAAGCGCCTCCGCGTCGCCAAATGCACCCGGCTGGATGACGCCCTGCTCGGCACCGGCTTCCCCTACCGCAGTTTCAAGCATATCGATGCCTACCTGGCGATCTTCCGTGAGCTGGCGCAAAAAACCGCCGGGATGCGGCGGCCGGGTTCAGCCGCGCTGGATCTGGCCTATGTCGCTGCGGGTCGCCTGGATGGCTTCTGGGAAATCGGCCTGAATCCCTGGGACATGGCCGCCGGCGCCCTGCTGATCACCGAAGCCGGTGGTCTGGTCGGCGACCTGAGCGGGGAACCGGGTTATCTGGACAGTGGCAACATGCTGGCCGGCAATCCCAAGATCTTTGCACAGTTGCTGCAGATCATCGCCCCGCACCTGACGCCGGAACTCCAGCGCTGAAACACGGCAAACTGCTAAAATTTTTCTCTCCACCGGCTTACTTACAAGGCGCTTGCAATGTCCGGCAATACTTTTGGCACCCTGTTCTGCGTCACCTCATTTGGTGAATCACACGGCCCGGCCATCGGTTGCGTGGTGGATGGCTGCCCGCCGGGACTGGCCATCAGTGCGGCGGAGATCCAGGCCGAGCTGGATCGGCGCAAGCCAGGCACCTCGCGCCACGTCACCCAGCGGCGCGAACCGGATGAAGTCGAAATTCTCTCCGGCATCTTCGAAGGCAGGACCACCGGCACGCCGATTGCGCTGCTGATTCGCAACCAGGATCAGCGCAGCAAGGATTACGGCAACATTGCCGACAGCTTCCGTCCCGGCCATGCCGATTACAGTTACTGGCAGAAATACGGCATCCGCGACCATCGTGGCGGTGGGCGTTCCTCGGCACGCGAAACCGCCGTGCGCGTGGCTGCCGGAGCCATTGCCAAAAAGTGGCTGCGCGAACGCTACGGCGTGCACATCAAAGGCTGCATGACCAAACTGGGCAATGTGGACATTCCCATTACCGACTGGTCCATCGTCAACGACAACCCATTCTTTGCCGCAGATGCCGCCAGTGTGCCGCAACTGGAAACCATCATGGATGCGCTGCGCCGCGCCGGTGACTCGATCGGCGCGCAGCTCCACCTTGTCGCCAGCGGCGTACCGGTCGGCTGGGGCGAGCCGGTATATGGCCGCATCGACGCCGACATCGCTGCTGCGATGATGGGCATCAACGCAGTCAAGGGCGTCGAAATCGGTGCCGGTTTTGCCAGCGTGGCGCAAAAGGGCAGCGAGCATGGCGACGAACTGACGCCGGCCGGTTTCCTTTCCAACCACGCCGGCGGCATCGTCGGTGGCATCACCAGCGGCCAGGATATCCTGGTCAATCTCGCCATCAAACCGACCTCCAGCATTCGCCTGCCGCGCCGCTCGATCGACCGCGCCGGACAAGCCACGGAAATCGTCACCCACGGCCGCCATGATCCTTGCGTGGGCATCCGCGCCACGCCCATCGCCGAAGCCATGCTGGCGCTGGTGCTGATCGACCAGGCGCTGCGCCATCGCGCGCAGTGTGGCGATGTGCACTGCCCAACCCCCAAGGTTCCGGCACACCCCTGAGACAGGTTCCGCCCAACCGCTGCGGCAACACACCATGAGCACCCTGCGCCTGGCGGCGTGGTATTTCGTCTACTTCGCCTTCATCGGCCTCTACATGCCCTATTTCGGCGTGTATCTGCAGACGCGTGGTTTTTCCGCCTGGGAAATCAGCCTGCTGCTCTCGTTGATGCAAGCCATGCGGCTGGTCGCACCCAACCTGTGGAGCTGGCTGGCCGAACAGCACGGACGCAAGAAACCGGTCGTATCCGGTACAGCCCTGCTGTGCGCCCTGAGCCTGTGCCTGCTGTTCATGGCCGAAAGCTTTGCCGCCACCTTCGCCGTCATGGCACTGCTGACTTTTTTCTGGAGTGCCGCCCTGCCGCTGGTTGAAGCACTGACCCTGAGCCAACTGGCCGACCGGGCCGCGCACTATGGCCGCATCCGCCTGTGGGGTTCGGTGGGTTTCATCGTTGCCGTACAGGGTATCGGCGCCCTGCTCGACGTGCAGCCGATCACCCACCTGCTGTGGATTTCACTGATCCTGCTGTTGCTGCTTTTTGGCTGCGGCCTGGCCCTGCCGGAAACTCCCGCGCCACACCAGGCAACGGCGGCGGTCTCCTTGCGTACCATGCTGCGCCATCCCCAACTGCTGCCACTGCTCTGGGCCGCCTTCCTGATTGCCGCCGCACATGGACCGCTGTATGTGTTCTATTCCATTCACCTGGTTGCCCACCACTATCCAAAGACACTGATCGGCGCGCTCTGGTCGCTGGGCGTGGTCGCCGAAATCCTCGCCTTCATGCTGATGCCTTTCCTGCTGCATCGATATTCATTGCGCCAGATCCTGCTATTCACTTTTGCCATGACCGCCCTGCGCTTTCTGCTGATCGGCTGGGGTGCGGGCTCGCTGCTCATCCTGGTGCTGGCGCAACTGCTGCACGGCATCAGCTTCGGCGCTTTCCATGCCGCCATGGTGGCCATCCTGCACCGCTGGTTTGCCGAACGCGGCCAGGCACGCGCCCAAGCGCTTTACGGCAGCATTTCCTTTGGCGCAGGCGGCCTGCTCGGTGGCCTGCTGAGTGGCCAGACCTGGGATCACCTTGGCGCCGGCTGGACTTACAGCCTGGGTTCGGCATTCGCCCTGGGCGGTCTATTGATCGTCTGGCGTCATCTCCGCATCCCCCTCGACCGCCCGGCCAGTCCCCTCCACCAACGGCCATGACGACAACGCAAGCCTTTGGTTTGCCGTAAAAACCCGTTTGAAAATGACGTGACGAATCACTGACAGCGTTTTTTTGCTGTGCAATAATTGCGGGGCTCCAAGGAAATTCTGCACGCATCGTAGTGGTCAGCAGACGCTGCGGGATGGCGTGAGAAGCAAGATGCGAAACGGCGCAACACCGCAGATCATGCCAAACCCGCAACTGGATGCAGCGGAATGATTCATGCAGAGTTTCCCCTGGGTTTTCGGATCGAGATGGCACCGACCACGCAGCACGTCGCGATGCCGGAATTTTTTCAGCATCACCCAGTCCACAAACCATACTTCACACTTTGTTGCCCGGGAGTTCGATCATGCGCAACCAATGGATACTGCTGACCCTTACTGCACTTGCCCTGCTGGCAGGCTGCAACACGGTTCAAGGCATCGGCAAGGATATTGAAAAAGGTGGCGCGGCCATCCAGCGCGCCACCCACTGAAGCACAGGCAGCCTCCGAACGAGGCTTCTGCAACGCAATACCAGGCAATACCAAACAATACGGCATTCTGAATCAGCAACAATACCCAGGAAACAAAGGATAAGGCAATGAAAACGGTCGGCATGGTGGGTTGGCGCGGCATGGTGGGCTCCGTGCTCATGCAGCGGATGCGCGAAGAAAACGATTTCGCCCTGATCGCACCGGTATTCTTCACTACCTCCAATGTCGGCGGCCAGGGGCCGGATGTCGGTCAGGGCGCCAGCGTACTGCAGGACGCAAAAAACCTGGACGCGCTGGCGGCCATGGATATCATCATTTCCTGCCAGGGCGGTGATTACACCAGCGCAATTTTTCCGCAACTGCGCGCCGCTGGCTGGACGGGCTACTGGATCGATGCGGCTTCGACCCTGCGCATGAAAGATGATGCCATCATCATTCTTGACCCGGTCAACCGCCACGTCATCGACCGCGCGCTCGACCAGGGCATGAAAAACTTCATCGGCGGCAACTGCACCGTCAGTCTGATGTTGATGGGCCTGGGCGGGCTGTTCGAAGCAGGTCTCGTCGAATGGATGACCTCCATGACCTACCAGGCAGCTTCCGGCGCCGGTGCGCAGAACATGCGCGAACTGCTGCAACAGATGGGTGAAGCCCATCGCGTGGCCGAAAACATGCTCAAGGACCCGGCCTCGGCCATTCTCGACATCGACCGCGAAGTCGCCGGCATCCTGCGTGACGAGCGCTTTCCCACCGCCAATTTCGGCGTGCCGCTGGCCGGCTCACTGATTCCCTGGATCGACAAGGACCTGGGCAACGGTCAGAGCCGTGAAGAATGGAAGGGTGCAGCCGAAACAAACAAGATTCTCGGTCTCGAAGCCGCGCCGATCGCAGTCGATGGCCTGTGCGTGCGTATCGGCGCCATGCGCTGCCACTCGCAGGCCCTGACCATCAAACTGAAGCAGAATGTGCCGCTGCAGGAAATCGAAGCCTTGCTGGCCGCTCACAACGAATGGTGCAAGGTGGTACCCAACGAGCGCGAAACCACCATGAAAAACCTCACACCAACGGCCGTCACCGGCACCCTGAGCGTGCCAGTCGGCCGCCTGCGCAAGATGTCGATGGGCAATGACTACCTGTCGGCATTCACCGTCGGCGACCAACTGCTGTGGGGCGCAGCCGAACCATTGCGGCGCATGTTGCATATCCTGGTTGATTGACCACGCTGCCAGAAATGCAACCGACGGAAACGCCCCGGCCGCCCGTCACCCGCCACGGGAAATACCTCACATAAGAGACAGGTTTAGCTTGCGCAGCTAACCTCATGATGTTATTTTGTTTATCTGAACAAATCCCTGATGGGAGGCTTATCGTGGCCCGCTCCTCATTTCGCACAAAATTTCAGCTCTCCGCCCTCGCTCTTGCATTGGCAGCCCTGCCGCTGGGAGCAAGCGCTGCCGGACTGGGCAATCTCAAGGTATTGTCCGTGCTCGGCCAACCCCTGCTCGCTGAAATCGACATGACGACCAGTCGCGAGGAAGCGGCCACGCTGGCTGCCCGCATCGCACCTCATGAAGCCTTCCAGCAGGCGGGGATCGAATACAACCCGGTCCTCTCCGACATCAAGGTCTCCATAGAAAAACGCGCCGACAAACGCCTGTATCTGCAACTGAGAACCGACCAGGCACTCAACGAGCCCTTTCTCGACCTGTTGCTTGAAATGAGCTGGGCGGCAGGACGCCTGCAACGGGAATATCTCTTCTTGCTGGATCCCCCCGATGCGCTGCAAAAAAACGCGCCCCAGGACATGGCCGGTAACCTGCCGGTTGCCGGCATCAAGCCGACCAGCCCAACGGCCACTGCCACTCCTGCACCCGCAGCAGCCGGCCCAGACCAGGTCACAGCGGCCCGCAGCGAAACTGCCCCAAGAAAAAAATCCGCTGACGCCACAGACCAGACATCTGCCGAACCAGCCACTGCGCGTGACACTGCGCAGACAGCACGCTCCGCACAGGCACGGACCACAGCAACACATCTGGTGAAACCTGGCGACACACTCAGCAAAATTGCCGGTGAAACCCTGCAAACCATGCCTGCGGACGTCAACCTTGACCAGATGCTGATCGCCCTGTTTCGCAACAACCGCGAAGCCTTCACCGGCGGCAACATCAATCGCCTGCGCGCAGGAAAAATCCTGACACTGCCCGATCACGACAGCATCAATGCTGTCAATCCGCATGAAGCCCGCGAACTGGTGATCGCCCAGGCTGCCGACTTCGCCGCCTATCGCAAGAAGCTGGCAGCCGCAACCGAAGCCGCCCCGGCAATGGCAGAAGCCGCGCCACAGCAGTCGGCCAGCGGCAAGATTGCAACCCAGGTAGAAGAAAAACTGCCGCCCCCGGTCAGCAAGGACAAACTGGAAGTCTCGAAATCCGCCGCCATTGCCAGCAAGGACAAGAGCACCGAAAAAACTCCAGCGGCACGTGCCGCAGCGCTCGAAGAAGACACCATCGCCCACGAAAAAACCCTGCAGGAAGCCAACAGCCGCATCACCGAACTGGACAGGAACCTGGCCGAAATGCGCCAGGCGCTGGCACTGAAGAGCCAGACCCTGGCAACCGCCGAGCAACAGGCCACCACGGCGCAGACACACCCTGCCACAGAAACAACAGCCGCCGCACCGGCCGCGCAACCGGCCAAAAAACCGGCAAAGAAAAAGAAACCTGCGCAACCGCCCAAAGTTGATGCCGCAGAACCCAGCTTCCTGGATGACAATCCCCAACTGATCTATGGTGGCGCCGGCATCCTTGCCCTGCTGCTCGGCTATCTGGGCTTCAACCAATGGCGAAAAAAACGCACCGTCACTGCCTCCGCCAGTGCAGCCTCCAGCGCACCTGCCGGCGGGAGCAGCAATGAACTATCGATGAATTCGGTCTTCGACAGCAATGGCGGCCAGGTTGTCGATACGGGCAGCACAGCTGACAGTTCGCTGGATACCGACTTCAGCGTGATTGGCAGCAGCGGCGCCGACGCCAGCGAAAGCGTCGACCCGATCGCCGAAGCGGATGTCTACATGGCCTATGGACGCAATGCCCAGGCTGAGGAAATTCTCCTCGATGCCATGAAGAAAGATCCGGCACGCCACGCCATACCTCTCAAGCTGCTGGAAATTTACGCCGCACGCAAGAGTCTGAAACAGTTCGAAGGCATCGCCAGCGACCTGCACACCCAAACCAGCGGTACCGGTGAACACTGGGAAAAAGCAGCCGCGCTCGGCCGCTCGATCGACCCGGAAAATCCGCTGTACAACCCGACGAGCGCCGCCGACACAGCGCAAGACACTCGGCCCGAGCTGTATGACCCGACGGCCACCATGGTGCTCACACCCCAGGATTTCGACAAGATCGCCGCCGAATTCGACACACCGGCAACAACTGCGGCAGATGCTTCCATTGAAGCAGCGGCCGCCTCGATGGAAGCCGAACTTGAAGAAATACCCGCATCACTTGATTTCGAAATAGATC
Organism: Sterolibacterium sp.; assembly: GCA_019105045.1. GTDB lineage: Bacteria > Pseudomonadota > Gammaproteobacteria > Burkholderiales > Rhodocyclaceae > Sterolibacterium. The sequence continues at coordinate 32,536 of JAHRWT010000088.1, read as the reverse complement.
TGGGAACGGGCAGTGAGCCTCTCGCCGGCAATGACACCAGCACAACGCTCGATTTCGATCTGGGCCACAGCACTGATACCGCAGCCCAGCCCACTCCCGTTCCCACACCCACAGCAGATGCCCTCCCGAACATGGCCGTTGATGCCAGTGCAGGCAGCAGCACGACTGGCGGTGGCCAGATTGACTTTGAAAGCATTGCCGCCTCCGACAGCACGCCGGACAGCCTGCCAGCAGAGACCACTTTCACGCCACCGCCAAGCAGCGCAGCGGCCAGTGGCATTGATCTTGCCTCGATCAGCCTGGAGCTGGATGAGCACAGCATCGACCACGCGCCAGACACGCCGGCTGCGACTGCTGACACTTTCAGCGACCCGGATATTCCGCCGCTTTCTCCAGCCGCTGAAAGCCTGACGACACCACTTGCGGAGTCTGACCGTCCCGCCGCGCCAGCCACCGACGAAGCTGGCTCGCCTGAAATCGACACCAAACTGGAACTGGCTGCCGCCTATGAAGAAATGGGCGACCAGGAAGGTGCTCGCGAATTGCTGCAGGAAGTGCTCAACGAAGGCAATACCGCACAACAGGCCGCTGCGCGCACCAGACTCGCACAACTGGGCTAACTGGGCTGGACCTGAACCGTGCGCAGCCGCAAATCTGCGTACTGACCGGGCCCGTTCCGCCCTCCCCCTGAGTGCGCAGGCCGCCATTTTATTTCTCCGGCCGGGCTAGCGCTTCATGTCCTTCCGCCATCATTTCGCGACTGTGCACCCTGCCAGCCAAATCCTCCTCTGGCTGACCCTGACCCTGATCCTGCAATGGCTGCCGCTGTCGATGCTGCTGTGGTTGGCGCTACTGATCTTCCCGCTGGCCCTGGGACTGGCCGGCCGGCGCTTCAGACTGCTGTTACGGCGCATCCGCTGGCTGCTGCTCTCGATTGCCGTGCTGTTTGCTTTCGCCACATCCGGCACCTTGCTGCCCGACCCGGCCGGCGCACTTGGCATCACCCGCGAAGGTCTGGAATTTGCTGCAACCCACACGCTGCGATTGTTGCAACTGATTGCCTTGCTCGCCATGCTGCTCGAACGACTCGGCATCCCGGCATTGGTCAGCGGATTTTATGTACTGCTGGGCGGCATCGGCCTGCAGCAGCAACGTGGCCGCATGGCCTTGCGGCTGATGCTGGTCCTGGAATACGTCGAACAGGGCCGTGAATTGCGCCGGCGCGGCCAGCGTTCCGGCTGGCAGGACTGGTTCGACCCAGCGCGCAGCACAAGCGGAACGCCGGCAGAGATGACGCAGCCGGCAGTGCCGATTGAACTCCACATCGCACCACTGACCATCCGCGACCGGCTGATCATGCTGCTGACGCTGCCGGTACTGATAGCGGCCTATCTGTGGCTGGGCAGTCGCGCATGAAAGTCACAAACGCAAACGGGTCACAGCGCATAGCCCTGGGCATCGAATACGACGGCACGGCCTTTCATGGCTGGCAATCGCAACCACACGGCCAAACCGTCCAGGACGTGGTTGAACAGGCACTCTCTCAAGTTGCCGGCCAGGCCATCCGCGTGCATTGCGCCGGCCGCACCGATAGCGGGGTACATGCACTAAACCAGGTAGTGCATTTCGATTGTCCGGTCGCCCGCCCGCCGCACGCCTGGGTCCGCGGCGGCAACGCCCACCTGCCGCCGACCGTCTGCGTGCGCTGGGCACAGCCGGTTGCCGACGACTTCCACGCCCGTTTCGACGCCCGTTCACGTCACTATTGCTATCTGCTGCACAACCATCCCGTGCGACCGGCGCTCCTGCATGGCCGAGTTGGCTGGCATCACCGCCCCCTGTCGCTGGAACACATGCAGACAGCCGCCAGGATGCTGCTGGGCGAACATGATTTTTCGGCTTTTCGGGCAGCCGAATGCCAGGCCAAATCTGCCGTCAAAATCATGCATCAGGCAGACATCAGGCAGCATGAAGAACTGATCATCTTCGAGTTTCGCGCCAACGCCTTTCTCCAGCACATGGTGCGCAATCTGGTGGGTGCGCTGGTGGCCATCGGCAATGGTCGCGCGCCGGTCACCTCGATTGCCGAGCTGCTTGCCAGTCGTGACCGCTGCCAGGCCGCACCAACTTTTTCGGCGGCCGGCCTGTATCTGGTCGGCGTGGATTACGCTGCGCACTGGAACATCCCGCCGGCAGCCCGTATCATGCCTGCCTTGTTCACCATTTGACTGGACTGCCCACGTGACCGCGCAGCCCCTTTCCCCTTCTCGCCGCATCCACCGCACCCGCATCAAGATCTGCGGCATCACCCGCGCCACCGACCTGCAGGCTGCCATCGATCTCGGTGCGGATGCGCTCGGTTTCGTCTTCTATCCGCCCAGCCCACGCGCCCTGGAACCCACCAGCGCCGCCCAATTGGCGGCACTGCTGCCCCCCTTCGTGACCCTGGTTGGTCTGTTCGTCAATGAAACGCCGGCCCGGGTGCATGAGATTCTGGCGCAAGTCCCGCTGCAACTGCTGCAATTCCACGGTGATGAAGATGCGGATTATTGCCGCCAGTTCGGTCTGCCCTACCTCAAGGCCGCCCGCGTTCGCCCCGGGTTCGATTTGTTAGAATACGCGGCTGCCTTTCCCGATGCCCGGGGTTTACTGCTGGACGCTTATGTCGAGGGCTACGGTGGCAGCGGTCAGACGTTCGACTGGTCGCTGATTCCACCACAGCTGCCGTTGCCGTTGATCCTCTCTGGCGGACTCGACGCTGACAATCTCGCCACGGCAATCCGCCAGCTGCGCCCCTGGGCGGTGGATGTCAGCAGCGGCGTGGAAGAACCGGATGGCCAGGGGGGGACACACAAAGGACGCAAGGACGCGGCCCGCATGGCGGCGTTCATCGCTGAAGTACGCAATGCCGATCAAGCAGAAAGCTGAAATGACTTATCAATTCCCCGATGCCCGTGGTCACTTTGGTCCTTATGGCGGGCGCTTCGTTGCCGAAACCCTGATCGCCGCGCTCGACGAGCTGCAGGCGGCTTACCGCGCCGCACAGAACGACCCGACTTTCCAGGCTGAATTCCATCACGACCTCAAGCACTTCGTCGGTCGCCCCTCGCCCATCTACCACGCCCAGCGCTGGTCGCAACACCTGGATGGCGCACAGATCTACCTGAAACGCGAAGACCTCAACCACACCGGCGCGCACAAGGTGAACAACTGCATCGGCCAGGCCCTGCTGGCTCGACGCATGGGCAAGCAGCGCGTGATTGCCGAAACCGGCGCCGGTCAACACGGCGTGGCCACGGCCACGGTGGCTGCCCGCTACGGCATGACTTGCGTGGTCTATATGGGCAGCGAGGACATGCGCCGTCAAGCCGCCAACGTCTATCGCATGAAGCTGCTCGGCGCAACCGTGGTGCCGGTGGAATCCGGCTCGAAAACCCTCAAGGACGCGCTCAATGAAGCCATGCGCGACTGGGTGACCAACATCAACGATACCTTCTACATCATCGGCACCGTCGCCGGCCCGCATCCCTATCCCATGCTGGTGCGCGACTTCCAGGCGGTGATCGGCGATGAATGCCGTACCCAGATGCCGGCGCTGGCCGGGCGCCAGCCAGATCAGGTGATCGCCTGTGTCGGCGGCGGCTCCAACGCCATGGGCATTTTCCATCCCTATCTCGATCATCCCGAAACCCGCCTGGTCGGTGTCGAAGCCGCCGGCCTGGGTCTGGCGACCGGCCGACATGCCGCGCCACTGACGGCCAACGCCCGCCCCGGCGTGCTGCATGGCAACCGCACCTATCTGATGCAGGACGAAAACGGCCAGATCACCGAAACGCATTCGATTTCCGCCGGATTGGATTACCCCGGCGTCGGCCCCGAACACGCCTGGCTGAAAGACAGCAAGCGCGCCGAATACGTCGCCATCACCGATGACGAAGCACTGGCAGCCTTTCACGACCTGTGCCGCTTCGAGGGCATCATCCCGGCACTCGAATCCAGCCACGCCCTGGCCCATGCCGCCAAGATCGCGCCCAGCCTGCCCAAGGACACGATCCTGCTGGTCAATCTCTCCGGGCGCGGCGACAAGGACATGCACACTGTTGCCGAGAAATCCGGCATCAAATTCTGATCGATTGACGATTCACCTGAACACATGTCACGCATACCGACACTTTTCGACACGCTCGCAGCGCAGGGCCGCAAAGCCCTGATCCCCTTCATGACCGCCGGTTTTCCCGGCCCGGCGCACACGCTGCCCTTGATGCGCGCCCTGGTCGCCGGCGGCGCCGATCTGATCGAACTGGGCGTGCCGTTTTCCGATCCCATGGCCGATGGCCCCACCGTGCAGCGCGCTTCCGAAGTGGCGCTGGCCCAGGGCATGACGCTGCGCGGCGTACTCGACATCGTGCGCAGCTACCGCGAGGAAGATACGACCACCCCCATCGTGCTGATGGGCTACGCCAATCCCGTCGAAGCCTATGGCTGCGCTGCCCTGGCGCGCGATGCCGCCGCTGCCGGCGTCGATGGTCTGCTGGTGGTCGACTACCCCCCCGAGGAAGCCGATGAATTCGTCCACTGCCTGCGCCAGCACCAGCTCGACCCGATCTTTCTGCTGGCGCCGACCTCGACCGAAGCCCGCTTCGCCCAGGTCGCCGAACTGGGCAGCGGCTATATCTACTACGTCTCGCTGAAAGGCGTGACCGGCTCGGGCGCGCTCGATCTGGACGAAGTCGCCCGACGCATTCCGCTGATCCGCAGCCGTGTCGGCATGCCGGTGGGCGTCGGCTTTGGCATCCGCGATGCCGCCAGCGCGGCCCGCATCGGCGCCGTGGCCGATGCCGTGGTGATCGGCAGCCGCATCATCGAAGAAATCGAAACCGCCGAGCATGAAGCTGCGGGCAGCAGTCCGGCCCGGGTGCAGCTGTTCATGCAAGGCATCCGTTCCGCCCTGGATCATCAGGAGTCCCAACCATGAGCTGGCTGCAAAAACTACTCCCGCCCAAGATCAAGCGCAGTGAAGGCTCGCACAAGACCGTTCCGGAAGGTCTGTGGAGCAAATGCCCCAACTGCGAAGCCGTGCTCTATACCTCGGATCTCGACGACAACCAGAATGTCTGCCCAAAATGCAGCCACCATCTGCGACTGACCGCCCGTCGTCGCCTGGACATACTGCTGGATGCCGAAGGCCGCTTCGAAATCGGCGCCGAAGTCCTGCCGGTAGACATGCTCAAGTTCAAGGACAGCAAACGCTACAGCGACCGCCTGCTGGCCGCCACCAACGATGCCGACGAGCACGACGCCATGGTGGTGATGCAAGGCGCAATCAAGACCAACAGCGTCGTGGTGGCCTGTTTCGAATTCAACTTCATGGGCGGCTCGATGGGCTCGGTGGTCGGCGAACGTTTCGTGCGCGGCGTGCAGACCGCCATCGACAACCAATGCCCGTTCATCTGCATCACCGCCAGTGGCGGCGCGCGCATGCAGGAAGGACTGTTTTCACTGATGCAGATGGCCAAGACCACGGCCGCCGTAGGGCGACTGGGACAGCACAAGCTGCCCTTCATTACGCTGCTCACCGATCCGACCATGGGCGGCGTTTCCGCCAGTTTCGCTTTTGTCGGCGATGTCGTGCTGGCCGAACCGGGTGCGCTGATCGGCTTTGCCGGCCCACGGGTGATCGAACAGACCGTACGCGAAAAACTACCCGAAGGTTTTCAACGCGCCGAGTTCCTGCTCGAAAAAGGTGCCATCGACATGATCGTCGATCGCCGTGAACTGCGCGACCGCCTGGCCTCATTGCTGACCTTGCTGCAGAAACTGCCCGCTGCCGACTGAGTCTCGCGTTCCCCGCACCCGCTACCCGTTACCCGTTACCTGCCGCCTCTGATGAACGGCATCCCCGCCCCGGCTGCCCTGCCCACAACACTGGCGGACTGGCTTGCCCTGCTGGAAAGTCGCCACCCGCGCGGCGCGGATGGCATCACGCTGGGGCTGGCGCGAGTGCGTGCCGTCAGCCAGGCACTGGGCCAACACCCATTTGCACCCATCATCACCGTTGGCGGCACCAATGGCAAAGGTTCGACCTGTGCCATGCTGGAAAACATCCTGCGACATGCCGGTTATCGCGTCGGCCTCTACACCTCACCGCATCTGCTCGATTACAACGAACGTGTACGCATCAACGGCCAGGCCATCGACGATGCGGCGCTGTGCGCTGCCTTCAGCCAGATCGAAGCTGCCCGCCTGGCCGCTGGCGATGTTTTCCTGAGCTACTTCGAAGTCGGCACGCTGGCTGCCTGGGAATGTTTTGCCGCCATCCGGCCCGACGTCATCATCCTCGAAGTGGGCCTCGGTGGCCGACTCGATGCCACCAATATCTACGATGCCGACTGCGCCATCGTCACCAGCATCGCTCTCGATCACCAGGATTTTCTGGGTCATGACCGCGAGCAGATCGGTTTTGAAAAAGCCGGCATTTTTCGTTCCGGGCGCGTGGCCATCTGCGCCGATCCGCAACCGCCACAGACACTGCTCGCACATGCAGCAGACATAGCGGCCGATTTGCGGCTGATCAACCGCGATTTCGGTCATGTCGAACAAGACCTGTTGCAATGGCAATACTGGAGCCGCAGCCCTTCTCCCGCCGCGACCGCCATCCAGCGGCGCAGCGGTCTGGCCCACCCCGGCCTGCGCGGACCGATCCAGTTGCAAAACGCCAGTGGCGTACTGGCAGCACTCGACGCCTTGCGTGAACAACTGCCCGTCGCGATGCGGGATATCCGTCAGGGTCTGCTGGAAGTCGAACTGCCCGGACGTTTCCAGATGTTGCCTGGCCGACCCCAGATCGTCCTCGACATCGCCCACAATCCACAGGCCATCCAGCTGCTGGCCGACAACCTGAGTGGCCGAGGCCAGGGCTATTACCAACAAACCTGGGCCGTATTCGGCATGATGCGCGACAAGGACGTGGCCGCCGCGCTCAAACTGCTGCAAACGCGGATTGACCACTGGCTGCTGTGCGACCTGCCCGGCTCACGCGCCGCCACGGCAGACGAACTGGCCACCACACTGCATACCATCGCCCCGACGGCCAGCCACTGGTGCTTTGCCAGCGTGGCCGATGCCTTGCAACTGGCCCGGGAGCAGGCAGGGGAAAATGATAGAATCGTCGTCTTCGGCTCTTTCCTGACGGTGGCCGCCGCCTTGCGTTTCATCCACGCTGACTGAACAGACCAGCACAGGCGCCAACGGACGCCACTCCAATGGGCCCTTGGGGCTCCACAACCTTCTGCACAATTCTGCAAACGGCCAAACAGCATGGCAGACAAACTCGCTCCCGGCACAAGCGGCATTCCTGCCCACACACCCGCCAATCCCGAGCTCGACCTGAAAAAACGGGCACGCCGCCGGCTGGTGGGCGCCAGTGCGCTGGCCTTGCTGGCAGTCATCGTCCTGCCCATGGTCATGGACCAGGAACCTCAGCCGGAAAATCAGGAAATCCAGATCCGCATTCCCAGCCAGGAACCCGGCGCCCACAACATCAGTTCGCGGATTGCCAGCGAAAGCGCGCCCGCGATGCCGCCCGCGCCCCCCCTGGCGAGCGCAGAACCTGCTGCGGCCAACGTGGCCAACGATGCCAATGATGCGCCACCCGCTGCATCTGCTGCGCCGGCAACATCCGAACCTGCCGTGACAGCGCCCGCCACAGCTGCGGCAACGGTAGAAACCAAGCCGGCAGCGAAGACAGAAAAACCCGCAAAATCCGAATCCGCCGACAGCAAAACCACCCAGGCGACCGAACGCGCCCGCGCCATGGCGCTGCTCAACGAAGAGCAATGGATCATCCAGCTGGGCGCCTACCAGAACCAGAACACCGTGCGCAGCCTGCAGGCAAAGCTCAAGGAACTGGGCTACGCCTCCTATACCGAGCAGATCGATACACCCAAAGGCCCGAGCACCCGGGTACGCTGCGGCCCCTTTGCCAGCAAGGATGCCGCAGAAAAAGCCCACGCCCGCCTGAAGAAAATCTCGGCCGGCGGCCCGACTGGCGGCACCATTGCCCAGCTTAAATAAGGCATGGCCCTGATTCCCCACGGCATCCGATGATTTTCTGGTAACTGCGGCATGGGCGACTTCACCTGGCTGGACCTGCTGATCCTGGCAACGTTATTGTTCTCTACCCTGCTTGGCGGGCTGCGTGGCATCCTCAGCGAGGTGCTCTCGCTGCTGGCCTGGCTCGTCGCTTTCGTGGCCGCCAGGCTATGCGCCGGTGCAGCCGCCAGCCTGCTCGAAACCTTCCTGCACATCCCCGGTGATTCGAGCTTGCGTCACATCGTCGGTTTCGTGGCTGTCTTTGCCGGCGTGCTGATTCTTTTCTTCGTCATCCGTCTGTTGTTGTCCAGTCTGCTGCGCGCCATGGGTCTGGGGCCGCTGGATCGTCTGCTCGGCGCCCTGTTCGGCGTTGCCCGCGGGCTTCTGGTGGCCTGGGTTGGCGTATTGCTCTGTGGTCTGACCAGTCTGCCCGAACAGCCCTGGTGGCGCGAAGCACGCCTGACACCGCCGCTGGAAACAGCCGTCATTGCCAGCAAATCCTGGTTGCCGTTGGCGCTGGCAGAAAAAATCCATTACCGCAGGCCAGCCATTACGGCCTGATCCTCGTTACTCCTTCAACCAAACACTCCAGATCACTCACCACAGGCGGACACTATGTGCGGAATCATCGGCGTCGTAGCCCACTCTCCAGTCAATCAACTGCTTTATGACGGCCTGCAGGTACTGCAACACCGCGGCCAGGATGCTGCCGGCATCGCCACAGCTGCTGACGGACGCTTTTACATGCACAAGGGCTCCGGCCTGGTACGCGATGTCTTTCGCACGCGCAACATGCGCAATCTGTCGGGCAACTGGGGCATCGGTCACTGCCGCTATCCCACTGCCGGCTCGGCGCACAATCTGGCCGAAGCCCAGCCCATCTACGTGAATTCACCTTTTGGCCTGATGCTGGCCCACAACGGTAACCTGACCAACTCGGCACAACTGCGCAAGGACATGTTCCTGCAGGACTTGCGCCACATGAATACCGACTCCGATTCGGAAGTCCTGCTCAACGTACTGGCGCACGAACTGCAAGCGGCCTCGACCAGATACCAGGTCGAAGCGGAAACCATCTTCAAGGCAGTCGCCGGCGTGCATCAGCGTGTGCGCGGCGCCTATGCCGTGGTCACCATGATTGCCGGCTATGGCCTGCTGGCTTTCCGCGATCCATATGGCATTCGGCCATTGATCATCGGCCGCAATGAAACCGAACAGGGTACGGAATACATGGTCGCCTCGGAAAGCGTGGCGCTGGATACCCTGGGCTTCAAAGTGATGCGTGATGTCGCGCCGGGTGAAGCCGTGCTCATCGATATCCACGGCAATTTCCTCAGCCGCCAATGCGCTGAACGCACCAGCCATGCCCCCTGCATTTTCGAGTTCGTTTATCTGGCCCGTCCCGATTCGCTGATCGACGGTATTTCCGTATATGAAACCCGTCTGCGCATGGGGGACTTTCTTGCCGACAAGATCAGGCACACGCTACCGCATCTGCATATCGACTCGGTCATTCCCATCCCCGATTCCAGCCGCCCGGCAGCCATGGAGCTGGCGCAGCGGCTGGGCATTCCCTATCGCGAAGGTTTCGTCAAGAATCGCTATATCGGTCGCACCTTCATCATGCCTGGGCAGGTGCATCGCAGGAAATCCGTGCGCCAGAAACTCAACGCCATCAACATGGAATTCAAAGGCAAGAATGTGCTGCTGGTCGATGATTCCATCGTCCGCGGCACCACCAGCCGCGAAATCGTCAACATGGCCCGCGAAGCGGGCGCACGCAACGTATATTTCGCCTCGGCTGCCCCGCCGGTGCGCTATCCCAACGTCTATGGCATCGACATGCCTTCGCGCAAGGAGCTGATTGCCAACAATCGCAGCGACGAGGAAATCCGCCGCGAAATCGGCGCCGACGCCCTGATCTATCAGGATCTGGAAGACCTCAAGGCCGCCGTGCGCGCCGTCAATCCGGGCATCGTCCGTTTCGAGGCTTCCTGCTTTGACGGCGACTACATCACCGGCGATATCAACAGCAACTATCTGCTGGACCTGGAAAACCACGCGAGTTCCGGACGCCGCAAGGCGCATGACGACGACCATGACGGCGGCCAGCTTGATCTCAATCTGATCAGCCATGCCTGATTCAATCCGACATCCGACAACCTGCACATCATGACCGACTTTCACGATCCCGGCGCCGCAATGGCTTTCGACTTCAGCACCCTGGCGGTGCGCGCCGGACAGCAACGCAGCCAGTTCAACGAACACGCCGAAGCGCTGTACCTGACATCCAGCTTCGTTTTCGACAGCGCTGCCCAGGCGGCCGCACGTTTCTCCGGCGCCGAAACCGGCAACGTCTATTCGCGTTTTTCCAACCCCACCGTCAGCATGTTGCAGGATCGCCTGGCCGCACTGGAGGGCGCAGAAGCCTGCATCACCACCGCTTCCGGCATGTCGGCCATCCTCACCACCTTGCTGGCCCTGCTGCAAAGTGGGGATCACATCGTTGCCTCGCAGAGCATTTTCGGTTCGACCCAACAGCTGCTGGGCAACATCCTGCCGAAACTCGGCATCACCACCCACTTTGTCGCCGATACTGACGCCGCTGCCTTTCAGGCCGCACTGCAAGCCAATACCAAACTGATCTTCATCGAAACCCCCTCCAACCCGCTGATGAGTGTTTTCGATATCGCCGCATTGGCCAAGATCGCCCATGATCACGGCGCACTGCTGGCTGTCGACAACTGCTTCTGCACCCCAGCCCTGCAACAGCCGCTGGCCCTGGGCGCCGACCTGGTGATTCACTCGGCCACCAAATATCTCGATGGCCAGGGCCGCATACTCGGTGGTGCCGTCTGCAGCAACAAGACACTGGGCGAAGAAATCTTCAAATTCCTGCGCACCACTGGTGCCACGCTGTCCGCCTTCAATGCCTGGATCATCCTCAAAGGACTGGAGACCCTGGAATTGCGTATGCGCGCCCAGTCCGACACGGCGCTGAAGCTGGCTCAATGGCTGGCAGCCCAGCCACAGGTTGCGCGTGTTTACTATCCCGGCCTGGCTGACCACCCGCAACACACACTGGCAAGCCGCCAACAATCCGCCTACGGTGCCATTCTCTCCTTTGATGTGCATGGTGGGCGAGCAGCGGCCTGGCAAGTGGTCGATCACTGCCGGCTGATTTCCATCACCGCCAATCTGGGCGATACCAAGAGCACCATCACCCATCCGGCCAGCACCACCCACGGCCGCATCAGCCCGGAAGCACGGGCTGCTTCGGGGATTACCGAAGGCCTGCTGCGCATTGCCGTCGGCCTGGAAAGTCTGCGCGACCTGCAAGCCGACCTGCTGCGCGGCCTGTCCCTGTCCGCCGTCTGACCATCCCCATCACCGGACATGAATACCTCCAGCCCGTCGCCCGTGCCCGCCCAGTTGCAACCACAAGAATTCAACCTCTCCGACATTCGTCACGCCCTGCAACTGGGCTGGCAGCTGACCTGCCAGACCTGGCGCGCCAGCCTGATCTATGCTGGCTTCTTCACCCTGATCGGCGCACTGATACTCGGCCTGCTGCTGGCCCACGGCTTCGGTCCCTTTGTGGTGGCCGCCGCCGGCGCCTTCATGCTGGTTGGTCCGGTCGTGCTGGCCGGCTTCTTCGGCATCGCGCGCGCCCACGAAAGCGGCGAAACCACCGGCCCGGCCAGCGTCTGGGCGGGCTTCACCCAGGCGTCCGCCGCCATCTGGGTGATTGCCCTGGTCTGTGCCCTGCTGTTCATGATCTTCGTCACCGACGCCGCCATTCTCTACAGCTACATGGTCGGTGGCACGCCGGTCTGGCTGCATGACATCGACACCCTGCATATCGGTGTCGGCCACTTCCTGCTGTGGGGCTCGGTGTCCGGCTTCGCCATCGCCTTCATGCTCTACTGCGTCTCGGCGTTTTCCATTCCGCTGCTGTGCGAGCAGCGTTGCAGCATGGTGAATGCCATCGTCGCCAGCGTGCGCGCCGTCTTCGGCAATTTTCGCGCAGCCTTGGCCTGGGCACTGCTGCTGGCGGTGGCTGGCATGGGCGGCATCCTGCTGCTGCCGCTATTGCCGATCACCCTGCCCTGGCTGGCTTACACCAGCCGCGCCCTGTATCGTCAGGCTTTTCCGTTGAAAGACGTGCCATTGCAGGCACTCATTTAGTCCAGGGAAACAGCCGCGGCGCAGCGTTTCAAGTGGACACTCCCCCCCGTGGCCGCCCTTGCCAGCGCGGGCGCAGATTGTGTTCGATGCCGAACTGATCCAGTGCCTTGCCGATACCCTGATGCACCATGTCCAACAGACTTTGCGGCTGATCGTAGAAGGCCGGCATCGGCGGCAGGATCACGGCGCCGTGATCAGTGGCGCGCAACATCAGTTGCAAATGCCCCTTGTGCAATGGCGTTTCGCGCACCATCATCACCAGTGGTCGGCGTTCCTTGAGCATCACGTCAGCCGCGCGTGAAATCAAGGTATCTGAATAGGAATTGGCGACGGCCGACAGCGTCTTGATGCTGCACGGCGCGATGATCATGCCGCGGGTCAGAAAGGAACCGCTGGCCACCGCCGCGCCGATGTCCTTGTTCGCATACACCACATCTGCCAGACGACGCACTTCATCGGCCGTCAGCTCGGTTTCTATAGCCAGCGTCATCAACGCGGCCTCGCTCATCACCAGATGAGCGCTCACACCCAGCTGACGCAACACGCGCAGCAGCTCAACGCCATAGATCACCCCCGTGGCGCCGGTAATGGCCACCAACAAAGGCAGTTGGGAAGATGGATTCATGATGAAGGATACTCAGCCCGTTTTTTCTGTGGCGGCCTGCCGGGCGAGATATTCATCACGCAAGGCGCGGCGCAGGATCTTGCCGACATTGGTCTTCGGCAATTCGTCGCGGAATTCGACATGGCGCGGAATCTTGTAGCCCGTCAGATGGGCGCGGCAATGCTGGATCAGGGCCTCGGCCGTCAGCGCGGGATCCTTTTTCACCACGAAAATCATCACCGCTTCATTGGAGTGCTCGTCAGGCACGCCGATGGCCGCCACTTCCAGCACACCCGGATGCAGAACCACGACATCCTCGACTTCATTTGGATAGACATTGAAACCCGACACCAGAATCATGTCCTTCTTGCGATCGACGATGCGGATGAAACCTTTTTCATCCATCACGCCCATGTCACCGGTCAGCAGGAAACCATCGGGCAACAACACCCTGGCCGTCTCTTCGGGTCGCTGCCAGTAACCTTTCATCACCTGCGGCCCACGCACGCAGATTTCGCCCATTTCACCGGACGGCAGATAACGGCCATCATCGGCCCGTATGGCCACTTCGGTGGATGAAATCGGCAGACCGATCGAGCCGTTGTACTCGGCCAGATCCAGCGGATTGATGGTTGCCGCCGGCGAGGTTTCAGTCAGGCCATAGGCTTCGATCAGCGGCTTGCCGGTCACTTGCTTCCATTTTTCAGCCACGGCTTTCTGCACCGCCATGCCGCCGCCAAGCGAGACGCGCAGGGCGCTGAAATCCAGTCGGGCGAAATCCGGATGATTGAGCAGCGCATTGAACAGCGTATTCACTCCGGTGAAACAGGTGAAGCGATACGCCTTCAATTCCTTGATGAAACCGGGAATGTCACGCGGATTGGTGATCAGCACATTGGTCGCACCGATCTTGAAAAAGGTCAGGCAGTTCGCCGTCAGCGCGAAGATGTGATACAGCGGCAGCGCCGTGATGATGAGTTCAGAGCCATCCGGCTTCAGCACGGGTTGCAGCCAGGCGTGGGCCTGCTGCAGATTGGCGATGATGTTGCGGTGCGTGAGCATCGCCCCCTTGGCCACACCCGTGGTGCCGCCGGTATATTGCAGGAAAGCATTGTCTTCGCGATCGATGCTCACCGGCACGCAGGCAGCGCCCTGCCCAGCTGCCAGCGCCTGCCTGAAACCGACGGCCGACGGCAACTGCCAGCGCGGCACCATTTTTTTGACATGGCGCACCACCAGATTGACCAGCAGACTTTTCGGAAAACCCAGCATGTCGCCCAGACCTGTCACCATGACATGCCGCACCGACGTGTGCGGCAGCGCTTCCTGCAGCACATGGGCAAAATTCTCGATGACGACGATGGCTTCGACACCGGCATCCTGCAGCTGATGCGCCAATTCGCGCGCAGTGTAGAGTGGATTGCAATTCACCACCACATAACCACCGCGCAGCGCACCGAACAGGGCAATCGGATATTGCAGTGTGTTCGGCATCATCAAGGCAATGCGCGCGCCCTGAGGCAGTTGCAGCACCGACTGGCAATACGCCGCGAAGTTGCGTGAATGGCGATCGAGCTCGGCGTAGCTCAAGCTTTTGCCCATGTTGATGAAAGCAGTACGTTGGGCAAATTGCTGCACACTCTGTTCGAAGAGATCGACCAGCGAGGCATATGCCGTCACATCCACCTCGGCAGGCACACCAGACATGTAACTCTGCAACCAGATCTTTTCCATGCCGCCCTCATTCATCGCTGCCGGCCTGGCTCAGCGCGCGCCATGCCGAACGGAATCGGTATTTGTTGCGCCATACCATTCTGTACGACGCCGTTGACCAGCAATCAGCGTTGCAGCTTGTCGAGCTTGCTCTCCACCTTGGCCCATTCATCCGCCTCGGGCAGGGATTCCTTGCGTTCGATGATCGGTTTCCAGAGTTTGGCAAGCTCTGCATTCAATGGCGTGAAATGGGTCTGATTGGCCGGCACATCATCTTCGGCAAAAATCGCATCGACCGGACATTCGGCCACACACAGCGTACAGTCGATACACTCATCCGGATCGATGACCAGAAAATTCGGCCCCTCGCGGAAAGCATCGACCGGGCAGACATCCACACAGTCGGTATATTTGCACTGTATGCAGGATTCGGTTACCACATAAGTCATGTCACTGCACCTCGCAGAACGGCAGAATCGCCGGGGAAATTATACGTCAAGCCTTGCCACCGCACCTTGTGAAACATGCGCCAAACCCGCGTCACTGGCAAGGTTTCAGAGCGATCTGCCGATGCTGGCAACGATCGTGAAATGAGGCCATGCGGACAGACAGGTTTTTTATAATCGGGTAATATGTGCGCTCGCTTGGCCAGCATGTTGTGGCATTGCAACCGCGATTGCCAACAGACAGCGACAGTTACAGACTGCTGTTACAAACAGCTGTCGATTGTCAAAAGCAGCCAGCGGCCATCAACAGCCCCTCAGCGACCGATAGTTGCCGACCCATCCTGCGCTATCCTCCATCAGCTATTGCCACCATCCACCGCTGCCAGACCGCCTGACTGCATTTCCTGACGGCGCTCCATGGCCACGTCATGGAACGATGACCAGCTTGCCGGCCTCTTCCTTCCACGGTGTGCCGCGCGCAACATATCGCACTGAATACCTGAACACACACTGCTGCATTTCCAGACGCCATCCCCATCCACCAACCAACCGAGGACGCCATGAGCAACCACATTCATCATGTTTCCGATGCCACTTTCAAGAGCGAAGTGCTCGAATCCGCCACACCTGTCCTGCTCGACTACTGGGCCGAATGGTGCGGCCCGTGCAAGATGATCGCCCCCATACTTGACGAAGTTGCCCAGGAATACGCCGGCAAGCTCAAGGTGGCCAAGATGAACATCGACGACAACCAGAAGACCCCTGGTGAATTCGGCATACGCGGCATTCCCACCCTGATGCTTTTCAAAGGCGGCAATGTCGAGGCGACCAAGGTTGGCGCCCTGTCGAAATCACAACTCACCGCCTTTATTGACAGCCACCTCTGATCCGGCTAAAGTCCGGCCCGGCTTTGCCTGGATGGCGGCGCCTGCAAGGATACCGCTGCACTGACAGCCTCCACGCGCCGCCCACACAGCCTCAGTTTCCGGCAAGCCGCCAGCTGAAATTCAAGAAATCCCCAAAGCTTCCCACGCCTCCCACTCATCCCGAGTTTCTGTCAGACAGCCACAGATCTTCGCACTGGCGCGTCCGCATCCTGCAGGCCGCCGCGCGCAAATCTGACAGGTCTGCGCCTGCCGGTCACTCGTCCACCACCGCTACACATCCCTCAGGCTTTCCACATGCACTTTTCGGAGCTCAAAGTTCTCCACGTCAGCCAACTGGTCGACATGGCTGTTGCCGACGAAATTGACGGCGCCTACCGTATGCGCAAGCAGGAACTGATTTTTGCCCTGCTTAAAAACCGCGCCAGAAAAGGTGAAACCATCATCACCAATGGGGTGCTCGAAATCCTGCCGGATGGCTACGGTTTCCTGCGCACGCCGGACACCTCCTATCTGGCCAGCCCGGATGATGTCTTCGTTTCACCCTCACAGATCCGCCGTTTCAATCTGCATACCGGTGACACGCTCGAAGGCGAGATCCGCATGCCCAAGGATGGCGAACGCTATTTCGGTCTGGCCAAGGTCTATGGCGTCAACGGCGAATCGCCGGAGGCCTCGAAGAACAAGATTCTGTTCGAAAACCTCACGCCGCTGCATCCGGACGAACATCTGCGTCTGGAACGCGACATTCGCGCCGAGGAAAACACCACTTCGCGCGTCATCGACATCGTCGCCCCGATCGGCAAGGGCCAGCGCGGCCTTCTGGTAGCCAGCCCGAAAAGCGGCAAGACGGTGATGATGCAGCACATCGCCCACGCCATTGCGATCAATCATCCAGATGTTGAGCTGATTGTTCTGTTGATCGACGAACGCCCCGAAGAAGTCACCGAAATGCAGCGCACCGTGCGCGGCGAAGTCGTTGCCTCGACTTTTGACGAGCCGCCCACCCGCCACGTGCAGGTGGCCGAGATGGTGATCGAAAAAGCCAAGCGTCTGGTCGAACACAAGAAAGATGTGGTCATCCTGCTCGATTCCATCACCCGCCTGGCGCGCGCCTACAACACGGTAGCACCGTCATCCGGCAAGGTGCTCACCGGCGGTGTCGATGCCAATGCCCTGCAACGCCCCAAACGTTTCTTCGGCGCGGCGCGCAATATTGAAGAGGGCGGCTCGCTGACCATCATCGCCACTGCCCTGATCGATACCGGCAGCCGTATGGATGATGTGATCTACGAAGAATTCAAAGGCACCGGCAACATGGAAATCCATCTGGACCGACGCATGGCAGAAAAACGCGTCTATCCGGCGATCAACGTCAATCGCTCAGGCACCCGTCGCGAAGAGCTGCTGCTCAAGCCCGACGTCATGCAGAAGATGTGGGTACTGCGCAAGTTGCTCTACAACATGGACGACATGGAAGCGATGGAATTCCTCCTCGACAAGATCAAGGCGACCAAGAACAACGGCGAATTCTTCGATGCCATGCGACGTGGCTGAGAACGCTCTGCAATTGCAATTTCCCTTTGATTCAAGGATAATCCCCTCCTTTCCGCGCCCACGGCCTTGCTGACTGGCTGAATTCCAGCAAGGGCACGCGGATCCGCGAACCCCTCCAGACAGGACCCATCATGAAAGACGCCATCCATCCCAACTACGTCGAAATCGACGTAACCTGCTCCTGCGGCAACAATTTCAAGACCCGCTCAACCTCCGGCAAGGCACTGCACATCGAAGTCTGCTCCGAGTGCCATCCTTTCTATACCGGCAAGCAAAAAATTGTCGACACCGCTGGCCGTGTCGAGCGCTTCCGCCAAAAATACGGCAACGTCCAGCGCGCCTGAGCCCCACGCCAGGCCCGCATCCGGAAGCAAAAAAGGCAGCCTGGGCTGCCTTTTTCATTCCTGACTTTCATTCCTGATTTCGCTGCCACATCCAGCCAACCCTCCAGCCATCCATGCCACTGAAACGATCGCAACGACGCCCTCCCGACCCACGCCCTCTGCCTGTGCGCTGATCCCGGACATTTCATGCGGCTGCCCCGCTTTCCCATCCTGCCGCCCTGGCGCGGCCTGCCACTGGCGCTCATTTGCGCCCTCTATCTGTTTGCCGGTCTGACCGGCCACGACCCCTGGAAGAACGACGATGTCCTGCACTTCGGCATTGCCTGGGAAATCTACCAGGGCGGCGACTGGCTGGCACCGCAACTGGCCGGCCGGCCCTGGCTCGACACTCCGCCGCTGTACTACTGGATCGCCGCCCTGAACGGGCACCTGTTCGGCGGGCTGCTGCCGCTGCATGATGCCATTCGCCTGACTTCCGGACTGTTTGGCGCTCTGTTTCTCGCCCTGCTGGCATTTGCTGGCCGGCTGCTGCACAAGTCGTCCACCCAGAACAAAAAAATCGGCGAGCTCGAAGACGACACGCGCCGCCGTACCGGCAATGCCGCACCGCTGATTGCCATCGGCTGCCTCGGCCTGCTGCTGCCGATACACGATACCCAGCCGCTGATCGCCCTGCTGGCCGCCAGCGCCGTTGCCTATGGCGGTTTTGCCCTGCTGCCACTGCGACCATTGGCCGGCGGCATACTCGCCGGATTGGGCTGCGGCCTGGGTTTTCTGGCCGGCGGCATACTCGCCCTGGCCCACCTGCTACCGCTGTTCGTGCTGCTGCCGATCAACCGCCACTGGCGCAGCGCAACTGCCCTGCGCGGCCTGGCCATCGCCCTGTTCTGCACGCTGCTGATCAGTGCCAGCTGGCCGCTGCTGCTCGCCAGTTTGCGCCCCGCTGCCTGGACGCTCTGGTGGCAATCCCTGCTCACCAGCCTGCGCTATCAGACCGACTGGTGGCGCAATCTGCCTGATTTTGCCAAGCTGCTGACCTGGTTTGCCTGGCCGGCCCTGCCGCTCGCCCTCTGGGCGGTCTGGCTCAACCGCCGCCAGCTTGGCCACCCGGCGATTGCCCTGCCGCTCATCGGCACGCTGACCAGCTTCAGCGTACTGTTGTTTTTCGGCACGCCCCGCCCGGTACTCCTGGCCTTGCCGCTGCTCGTGCCGCTGATCCTGCAAGCCGCCAGCAGTGCCCATCTGCTGCGGCGAGGCGCAGCCAATGCCTTCGACTGGTTCAGCATGATGAGCTTCAGTTTTTTTGCCTTGCTGATCTGGCTGGGTGGCAGCGCCCTCAATTTCGGCCTGCCGGCAAAAATCGCCCGCAACGCGCTCAAGATCGCGCCTGGCTATCAGCACGAACTGTCCCTGCTGGCGCTGGCACTGGCTGCCGTACTGAGCCTGATCTGGTTCTGGTTGATCTTCGCCAGCCCGCGCTCAGCCTGGCGCGGCATCAGCCACTGGGCGGCCGGCCTGACCCTGATGTGGTCGATACTGATTGCGCTCTGGCTGCCCTGGGTCGATTACGGCAAAAGCTATCGCAGTGTGGCCAGCGCATTGCAACACAACCTGGCACAGGACAATCTTTCCGGCTGTCTGGCCCAGCGCGGGCTGGGGCTGCCGCAACGCATATCGTTCAGCTACTTCGCTGGAATCAGCACGCATCCGGCCGCAGCCGCCAGCGGTCGGGACTGTCCGCTGTTGCTGACAGCCAACATCGCCATGCCACTGGATGAACACTGGCAACTGCGCTGGGAAGGCCATCGCCCCAGCGACCGCAATGAACGTTTCCGCCTTTATCAGCGTATTCACGGCAACACCGCAGGCTCTGCAACCACGCCTGCCACAGCGGAATAACCAAGCGGCGGCCAGTCACGATCGATGGCAATCAATGGATTCGTCGGTCAGGCCCCATCAGGGGCAGCGCGGCCTGGCATCGCTCGCAACACCGACATGCGCCAGCCTGAGCCAACACCAGCCTGCACGGCCGGCTTGCAGCATCAGGCCAGGCGGATGAAATGCTCGCGGTAATACTTCATTTCCTCGATGGATTCAAGGATGTCGGCCAGTGCCGTATGCTGACCGTTCTTGGTCACGCCCTTGGCCAGCTCCGGTCGCCAGCGCTTGCACAATTCCTTGAGCGTGCTCACGTCCAGATTGCGGTAATGAAAATAATCTTCCAGTCCGGGCATGTAACGCGCCATGAAACGCCGATCCTGGCAAATGGAATTGCCGCACATCGGTGTGGTGCGCGCCGGCACATGCTGCTTCATGAAGGCCAGGCACAACGCTTCGACCGCTGCCTCATCCAGCGTGGAGGCGCGCACCTTGTCGATCAGGCCCGAGCGACCGTGCGTACCCTTGTTCCAGTCATCCATGCCATCGAGCACGGCATCCGGCTGGTGTACCACCCAGGACGGACTTTCCGCCACAATGTTGAGTTGCGAATCGGTCACCACCATGGCGATTTCGATGATGCGATCATTTTCCGGACTCAAGCCGGTCATTTCCATATCCAGCCAGACAAGCGCGTTCTGATCCTGTGCCATAAACTTCATCCATTCATTCACGAACAAGATTGCATTCTCTCACACTCCACAACGCCCCATCTCCATGACTGCCAGCCTGTTCACCCAGATTTTCCTGTTTGCCCTCGTCGCCAATATCACCGTGCATTGCTGGCTGAAACTGCGTCACTTGCGCCACATCGCCGCACATCGCCATGCCGTGCCCGCTGCCTTCGCCAGCCGCATCAGTCTGGACGAACACCAGAAAGCGGCCGATTACAGCAGCGCCAAGGCTCGCCTGGCGCTGATCGAACTGCTCATCGGCACCTTGGTTGTGCTGTGGTTCACCTTGGGAGGTTTGCTGCAGCAGATCAATCGGTTCTGCGCCGAACGCCTGCCAGACGGTAGCTATTGGCATGGTCTGGCCTTGATTGCCGCCGCCCTGGTGATCAGTTTCGTCATGCACCTGCCGCTGGATCTCTACCAGCGCTTCGGCCTGGAAACGCGCTTCGGTTTCAACAAACTCACGCCACGACTCTGGCTGATCGATCTGTTCAAACAAACGCTGCTCGCGCTCCTCATCGGCGGCCCCCTGCTGCTGGCCGTACTCTGGCTGATGCACCACATGGGCAGCGCCTGGTGGCTCTATGTCTGGGTCTTCTGGATGGGCTTCAATCTGCTTGCCCTGCTCCTTTACCCGACGCTGATCGCACCGCTGTTCAACAAATTTGAAGCCCTGAGTGATGCCAGCCTACAGGCGCGCATCGAAGCCCTGCTGGCGCGCTGCGGTTTCAGATCCAGTGGCCTGTTCGTCATGGATGGCTCCAAGCGCAGCACCCACGGCAATGCCTATTTCACCGGCTTTGGCCAGGGCAAGCGCATCGTCTTCTACGACACCCTGCTCGAACGCCTGCAGCCCGCCGAAATCGACGCCGTGCTGGCCCATGAACTCGGTCATTACCGTCATCACCACATCTGGCAGCGTGTCGTGCTGCTGGGTCTGCTCAGTCTGGGTTTCTTCGCCTTGCTCGGCATGTTGATACATCAAGCCTGGTTCTACGCCGGCCTGGGCCTGATACCGCCAACTACAGACAGCAGCCCGGCGGCCACCGCGCTGGCACTGCTGCTGTTCTTTCTGGTCGTGCCGATCTTCACTTTCCCACTCACGCCGCTGATCTCACAACTCTCGCGTCGCCACGAATATCAAGCGGATGCCTATGCCGCACAACACACCGCCGCTGCTGACCTGATCAGCGCACTGGGCAAACTCTACCGTGACAACGCAGCCACGCTCACGCCCGACCCGCTGCATTCACTGTTTCACGACAGCCACCCGCCCGCCGCGCTGCGCGTGGCTCATCTCAAGACACTGCCAAGCACATGACACAGTCGCTGGAAGGCTTGATCGTGGCCGCCTTTGGCCGACATTACGAAGTCGAACTCGCCGACGGCAGACGCATCACCGGCTATCCACGCGGCAAGAAAAGCGCGCTGGCCTGCGGTGATCACGTCGAACTGGAACCCGTCGCCAACGACCAGGCGCAGATACGTCGCCACCTGCCACGCCACAGCCTGCTCTATCGTTCGGATGCCTGGCGGCAAAAACTCATCGTCGCCAACGCCACCCAGTTGCTGCTGGTCGTCGCCAGCGAACCCTCTTTCAGCGATGAACTGCTCGCCCGCGCCCTGGTTGCCGCCGAAACCGAAGGCCTGCGCTGCCTGATCCTGCTCAACAAGACCGACCTGACAGGACAACTCGAAACCGCTCGCAGTCGCCTCGCGCCGCTGGCCGCCCTCGGCTATCCCGTGCTTGAACTGAGCGCGGGCACGCAGGCCGCCGCCACCGCCGCCACCTTGCAACCCTACCTGGCCAATCAGCATTCGGTGCTGGTCGGTCAATCCGGCATGGGCAAATCCACTCTGATCAACGCCCTGATCCCCGGCGCCGCGGCCGCGACCCGGGAAATCTCCACCTCCCTGGACAGCGGCAAGCACACCACCACCTACGCCCGCCTTTATCGTCTTGCACCGGCAAACGGCCAGAGTACGCTCATCGACAGCCCCGGCCTGCAGGAATTCGGCCTGGCTCATCTCACTCGGGGCGCCATTGAACAAGGTTTCATCGAATTTCGCCCACACCTTGCCCACTGCCGCTTCCGCGACTGCCACCACCGCAACGAACCCGGCTGCGCCATCCGCAGCGCAGTCGGCCGTGCGCTGATCGACGAACGACGTTACCAACTGTTCCTGCGCATCAGCCAGCCGGCATGATGCACAGAAACACATGACCCAAAACACACCGGCCACGCCGATGACTGCGTCATCCAAAAATTCATTCAACCTAAAACATTCAATTCAAAATATCTTGCCGTCGCCCTATAACCCGACTAAAATTGTCGGGTTTCCGTGAATTGACGGCACTCACGCAACTATCACCGCCAACGCACACCGCCCCTCTTCCGGCTCATCACTCACAAGGAGAATCCCATGGAACACACCCTGCCCCAGCTTCCTTTCGCCATGGACGCGCTCGAACCGCACATGTCCAAGGAAACCTTTGAATATCACTATGCCAAGCACCATCAGGCCTATGTCACCAACCTCAACAACCTGATCAAGGGCACCGAGTACGCCAATCTCGATCTTGAAGCCATCGTCAGGCAAGCGCCCGCTGGCGGCATCTACAACAATGCGGCCCAGGTCTGGAATCACAGTTTCTTCTGGAACTGCCTCAAGCCCAACGGCGGCGGCACGCCCGGCGGCGCACTGGGCGAAGCCATCAGCAAGAAATGGGGCAGCTATGATGAGTTCAAGAAAGCCTTTCAGACCAGCGCGGCCGGCAACTTCGGCTCCGGCTGGACCTGGCTGGTGAAAAAAACCGACGGCTCGCTCGACATCGTCAACATGGGCGCTGCCGGCACGCCACTGACCACCGGCGACAAAGCCCTGCTCTGCATCGACGTCTGGGAGCACGCCTACTACATCGACTACCGCAATCTCCGCCCGAAATTCATCGAGACTTTCCTCGACAAACTGGTGAACTGGGAGTTCGTCGCAAAAAACTTTGGCTGAACCCGATCGTTTTCCACTCGACGTTTGTCGTCTATCCAAAGGGAGCCAGTGGTTCCCTTTTTTTACCCCCCAGCCGATCGGCTCTGCCGCGCCTCACCGTTGGTGGAGCTGGCTGGATTGATCGATTGATGATGGTCGCGTGCTTGTTTTATCGCCTTCGCCGGCAAACAATCCCCCCGACCGCTGCACCGTGCGGGTGGCGGCTTCGTTGATCAGCTCGGGCTGGCCGCTGCAGATCAGGGAGAATTTTTGTTTGCCGCGGGTGATGGCGGTGTAGATCAGTTCGCGAGTAAGCAAAGGATTGCGCGTGGGAGGCAGCAGCAAGGCGCAGTGGTCGAATTCCGAACCCTGTGATTTGTGTACCGTGAGGGCGAAGACGGTTTCTGCGGCGGGCAGGCGGCTGGGCAGCACCCAGAGCAGATCGTTGTCAGGGTGATCATGGCCGCCACTGTCGGTTTTTTTGAACACCACGCGACGGCCCCAGCTGGCTGGCTCGCCGTGGCGGTCGAAGATGGGGTAATCCAGGGTGATGCCGATATCGCCATTCATCAAACCCAGCCGGTAATCATTGCAGGTGACCTGCACCGGGCGGCCGTTGTACCAGGGGTTGAGCGGCTCCAGCCTGATCAGGCCACGCTGGCGCAACAGGGTTTCCAGGCGGTGGTTCAAGCCTTCGACGCCATGGGGACCTTGGCGCAGCACGCACAACAATTGGAAGCGGCCATGGGCGGCCAGCACCTGGCGCGCCCAATGGTCAAAAGCAGCGCTTGGCGCCGTCAACGGAGGACGTTCGTTGTTGATGATGTGCAGATAATCAGCAAGGCCGGGGGCGTGGTCGTGAGCGCTTGATCTATCTGTAGTATCCGTGGTCGCCGTGGTGTCGGTGCCCAGCAGCAGCCGGGCCAGTTGCTGGTCCGCCGACTTGGTCTGGCTGGCGACAAGCTGATGACATTGAATATCGTCAAAGCCTCGTTGCCAGACCGCTTGAATCTGTTGTGGCTGGCCGGCATTGACGGCGGCCGCCAACTGGCCGATGCCGCTGTCGCCGGCAAAGCGGTGACTGTGGCGCAGCATGATGATGTGCTGACTGAGCGCATTGCCTTGCGCATCGCACAGCTCGGCCGGCACGGTTTCGCCGGTCAGCTCGGTGATCCATTGGGCGGCGGCGGGCAGGAAATGGCCTAGTCGCGCATCGCGGCATAGTTCGCCCAGCACCGAGCCGGCTTCGACCGAGGCCAGCTGGTCCTGGTCACCCAGCAGGATCAGCCGCGCCTGCGCCGGCAGGGCGGCGAGCAAGGCGGCCATCATTTCCAGATCGATCATCGAGGCTTCATCCACCACCAGCACATCCAGCGGCAGCGGATGACGAGCATTGTGGCGAAAGTGGCGGCTTGCTGGCCGCACGCCCAGCAGGTGGTGCAAAGTCACGGCTTGACTGGGAATGCTGGCTTGCAGCTGTGGTTGATGCTTGACGAAATCGGGCAGGCTGTTGATGGCGCTGGCGATGGACGCCTTGAGGCGGGCGGCAGCCTTGCCGGTGGGTGCGGCCAAGGCAATCCGCAATGGTTTGGGCTGAGTTTCCAGCGCCAAGGCTTGCAGCAAGGCCAGCAGGCGCACCACGGTGGTGGTCTTGCCGGTGCCCGGTCCACCGGTGATGATGCTGAAGGCGCTGCGCGCAGCCACGGCACAGGCGATTTTCTGCCAGTCGATGGGCGCACTGCCAGATTCGGTCGCGGCTGGAAACAGGCTTTGCAGCTTGGCTTGTAGCTGTTCCTTGGGCAGCTGGGCGGCAATCCGGGCGCTATCGGCCAGCCGCTGTTTGATGGCGGCTTCAAGCTGGCGCTCATAACGCCAATAGCGGCGCAGGTAAAGGCGTTCGCCACAAAGCACCAGTGGCGTGGTGGCACCCGGCAGCGGATGCATCAGGTCAGCCGAATCAACCGAATCAACCGAATCAACCGACTCAACCAGCCCAACCTGTTGCAGACTGGCGCGCCAGTCGGCCAGCGTCAGACTGGAAAGCAGATCACCCGGCTGGATGAGTTGCACCTGCACCTGCGGGCAGACGGCGTATGCGTGATATTCGGGCGGCAACGACAAAGCCATGTAAGGATCGGCCAGCACCTGTTGCAGGTTGAGACAGACATGGCCACGGCCCAGTTGGTGACTGAGCAGCGCGGTGGCCAGCATCAGGGCCGGCGACATGGCCTGGGCTGGACATTCGGCGGCCAGAAAACGCACCAGGGCGACATCCAGCGGGCGCAGCCAGTTGGCCTGCTGCCAGGCGGCCAGCAAGGCCAGCATGTCCTCCCCTGACAGTGCCATGAGTTGGCTTTGAGCGTTGATCGGCTTCATGGTCTGGCCTCGCTGCCATCAAACAGGGCGTCCAGCTCGGCCATCAAAGTGGCGGGGGGACGCTCGAAATGCACACCGGCGGTATCGGCATTGATGCCGCGCAGGAACAGATAGACCGCGCCGCCGACGTGGCGATCGAAGTCGTAATCCGGCAGGCGGGAGCGCAGCAGGCGATGCAGGGCGAATAAATAAATGACGTATTGCAGGTCATAGCGATGACTGAGGATGGCTTGTTCCATCTGAGCCCGGCTGTAATGGGCATCGCTTGCCCCCAGCCAGTTCGATTTGTAATCGGCCACGTAGTAACGCCCCTGATGTTCAAACAGCAAATCCATGAAGCCCTTGAGCATGCCGTTGAGCAGCGGCGTATCCAGCGCAGGACGGGGCTGGCCAGCCAGCGTGCTGCGGCAGACCAGGGCATCCAGGCGGTGCAGATCAACCTGATGGGCCGGCAACCAGAATTCCATTTCGGCTTTCACGGTTTTCAGCTGGGCCAGTTGCAGCGTGGTTTTTTCTGCCCCGCTGCCCACGGACAAATCTCGCTGCAGCAGTTGTTGCAGCCAATCCTGCAAAGGATCGATCCAGCCATCCCAGCCGCGCACCTGACAGCGGCGGGCGATCATCTCACGCAGCTCAGCCGGCTGGGCCAGCGCTTGCGCGAAGCCGACACGGGCCGCCCATTCCAGCAACTCATGGAGGAAAGTGCCGGCTTCTGCACCGCGATGAAAACTGTGCATGGGCGCCGTGGTGCGGTGGCTGTAAGCCCGGACAAAATCGTCAGGCGGCAGCTGATGCAGGCTTTCCAGCAGCGTGTCGGCCTGCGCGGTGTCTTCCCAGTGGTTGGCTTGGTTGATCTGGCTGCTCTGCTTGTCCTGGCTGCCCAGGCGCAGGGCCGAGTAGCTGCCTATCCACCAATGCTCGCGCACGGCGCGCTCAAGGCGGCGGGCAGTGCTCCGTTGTCCGGTGCTGGCTGGCGCGCGGTAGTGGCTGATCTGCTGATGTTGCTCCGTACTGCTTGCCTTCAGCGACACGGCCTGCACCTGCATGGTGTCGGCCGGGGCGTTGGCCACGATGGCGGATATCTGTTGCAGCAAATCTGTCTGCACCGCCATGGAGGGATCTGCCTGGTCTGGTTTGAGCTGCAGCAAATAATCCAGCGCACTGGTGGCTTCGTCCTTGACCGAGGCCAGGCCCAGCCAGGTCAGGTAGCGCGCCCGGGTAAGGGCCACATACAGCTTGCGCACATCTTCGGCCAGTCGCTCACAGTCGGCCAAGGCCAGCGCGGTGGCATCTGCCTGCAGGGCCAACTGCGGCCGGCCTTGCTCATCGTGCCATTGCAGAGGCAGGTCGGTATTTTTGGTGGCCCGGACCAGACAGATGAAGGGCAGAAAAACCAGGGGATATTCCAGCCCTTTGGATTTGTGGATGGTGATGACCTGCACCAGCGCTGCATCGCTTTCCAGCCGCAGCCGCTTGTCCTCCTGCTCGCTGTCTGGTGCGCTCATCTGTTCGGTCAGAAAGCGCAGCAGGGCGTGTTCACCTTCCAGGCTGGCGCTGGCTTGTTGCAGCAGTTCGGCCAGATGCAGGATGTCGGTCATGCGTCGCTCGCCGCTGTGTCCATCCTGCTGATCGCGCGCAGGCGGGCGGCCATCCTGATCGAGCAAACGTTCGCCGCAGCCGAAATCGAACAGGATGCGGCGCAGCAAGGGCAATACGCCATTGCGCTGCCACAGTTCGCGGTAGGCCTTGAATTGCACGACGCGGGCTTCCCAGGCTTGCTCGTCGTGATTCAGCGCATCCAGCTCGGCCAGAGTCAAACCCAGCGTGTGGGTGGATAGTGCTACGCGCAGCAGATTGGCGTTGTCCGGTTCGGCGCAGGCAGCCAGCCAGCGTTGCACTTCCTGCGCTTGCGGCGTGGCATACACGGTTTCCTTGTCGGACAGATAAACCGAGCGCACGCCGCGTTGCAGCAAGGCGCGGCGAATGTGGTCGGCTTCCTTGCGATTGTTGACCAGCACGGCCATGTCGCCGGGGCACAGGGCACGGGTTGGCGTGGGCGTTTGAGCGGCGTCTGCGGCAACGAAGCCGGCTTGTCCGCAGCTGCCCAGATTCAGCCAGGCCACCATTTGATCGGCGCAGATGTCCGCCAGGGTGGCGAGATAGTCATGCCTGCTGAAGGCTTGGTTTGCTTCATTTTCTGCCACCACCCATTGCAAGGCTGGCAGCGTCTTGCCGGCAACCTGAAACTCATCCTGACGGCCTTGCGCCTTGACACTGAAAAACGGCACGGGATTGTGGCCGCCCTGCGCCGGGCGAAAAAGAAAAGCGGCCGTATCCAGCTGTTGCTCGGCCAGTTCGAAACAATGGTTGACCGCGCCGACCATGGCCCGGGTCGAGCGGTAATTGGTCGCCAGGGTGTATAGCCGCTGATCAACTGCGCTGCGGGCTTGCAGATAGGTGTGGATGTCCGCGCCACGGAAGGCGTAAATCGCCTGCTTGGGGTCGCCGATCAGTATCAGCGCGCTGTCCTGGCGATGCTGCTCCGGTGAGTAGATGGCCTCAAAAATCCGGTATTGGATGGGATCGGTATCCTGAAATTCGTCGATCAAGGCCACTGGAAATTGCTGGCGGATGACGGTGGCCAGCCGGTTGGGGCCGTCAGGGGGGGCAGTGTCGGTGGCGGGGGCTGCGGTCGTCAGCGCCCGTTCCAGCTGAATCAGCAAATCATCAAAACCAATGCGCGCACTGCGCTGGCGAATGCGCTCCAGTTCATTGGCGATCCAGTGGGTGGCGTGCAGCAACAAATCGATGCGTGGCTGGGGCAAATCGGCCAGCGCTGATGGCAGCTTGGCGATGGCAGCAAAAGCAGGATGGGCGGGGGGCTGGCCATCTTTCCAGGCTTCGGCCATGCCGGCCGGGGTCAGCCGCTGCCAGCCTTTGCCGATGTCAACGGTGTCGATGCTTGGCTCCGTGGCCCAGATGGCCAGTTTGTCCAGCCAGTTATTGACATGGTTGGCTTGCAGCAGTCGCTTGTGGAACAGATCGCGACTTCTGGCTTCGTCATACAGCTGGCGCAATTCTGCGATCCATTGCGGCCAGGGGTGTTTGAGGGCTGTCAGCTGTCGTTTTTTTTCTGCCAGCAGACGCGGCAGACCGATCGCGGGTTCGGCTGCGGTGGCAGCGCCGGCCAACTGGTCGACATGGTCGAGCAGCTTGCTGATGACTTGTTGCAAATCCTGTGGCGTGGCCCAGCAGCCATGCACCAGGCGGCTTTCTTCCAGCCCCAGCGGGTAGTAGAAATTGCGCCAGTAATCGCGCACCACTTCGGCGTGCAATTCAGTCTGATCGGTTTCCAGCGTTTGCTGAAAATCGCTTTGGCTATCAAAGGCGTGCTCGCGCAACATGCGATTGCACCAGCCATGAATGGTGGCAATCGCTGCTTCGTCCATCCATTCGGCAGCCAGCTCCAGACGATGGGCGCAGGCCGGCCAGGCATCGACGGGATAATCGGCGCGCAGCTGCCACAGCAAATCGTCTGGTTCATCGGGCCTGTCGCCAACAGCCGCAGCTGTTTGACGAAAATACTGGGCCGCCTCGGTCAAGCGGCTGCGGATGCGGTCACGCAATTCCTGGGTAGCGGCTTCGGTAAACGTGACCACCAGTATTTCTGGCGGCGTCAATGCAGCCTGGCCGCCATGCCCCAGCACCAGCCGCACATACAGCATGGCGATGGTATAGGTCTTGCCGGTGCCGGCGCTGGCTTCGATCAGATGGCTGCCGGTCAGCGGCAGGCGCAGGGGCGCCAGTTCGCTGACCTGCGGGGGCCGCTGCGTTTCCCGGTTCATGCCTTGTCCTCCGCGGTCTCATCAGAGCGGCCAACACAGGTCAGCAAGGGGCCGTACAAATCTGCGCACAGCTGGCTGAAGCGGCCTTGCGACCAGAGCCGGGCAAAGTCTGGGTAGGCTTGCTGTAAATAGGCGTTGTACTGCAATTCTCCTTGGCTGCCGTAGTTGCTTTGGTTGCTGCTGCCGTGATAACGGTTGCGTGCGGCTTCGATGGCCGCAGCCAGCTGGCCGCAGTCGGCCAGCTCACCCTGGCAAGGCTGGCCTTGTTTTTCCAGCCAGGCAAAGCCGGTACGTGCGGCCAGGGGCAGAGGGGCGCACAGGCCCTGCACATAATGGGTGAGCAAGGTGTTGAAGTCAGCCCGCGCCTGTTCAATCGGCAAGGGTTGCAGCAATACCTGACCGTTCTTGCCGATGATCAAGCTGCTGATCGGCCCGCTGGCCGCGGCTTCGGGCAGCAGGTGCATGGCCAGATGCCTGAGCCAGGGGGCCAGCAGTTTGTCGCGCCGATAGCGCCTGCCTTCCAGCAAATTGCTGCTGTTGAATTCGATGCGGCAGCGCGCACCGGCAGCACCTTGGGCAGATTGGCCGTGAAGATTGGTCAGCCGCCCCGTGATGTTCAACGACTGGCCTGCCACGTCATATGAATAGCTGAAATCCTGATCGTCCAGCCTCACTGGCCAGGCCACCAGCGCTTCGGCGCGCAAGGCGAACATGCGCGCCAGCGGTTCGCACAGGGCTTCCGTTACCAGGTCGCCGGCACTGCCCACGGGCAGCTCACCCGCCCGGCGCATACGGGCCAGTTCATGGTCGATGACCGCCTGCTCGGTTGCCGCATCCGCGCCTTGATACAAGGCGGCCAGGCGCGCTTGTATCAGCTGATCCTGCAAGGACCACTGCTGCAGGACATCCAGTGCAAAGGGTTCGTGATCTTCCTGTTCCTGGGCGGCCAGCTCATGTGCGTCGTAGCGGATATCCAGCCGCTGATGATAGAAATGGCGCACCGGATCTTTGAGAAAAGCGGCCAATTGATCCAGCTCGATCGGCGTGTCCAGGCGAGGCAGGGGCAGGTGGAGGGAGGCACATTCGGCTTTGGATTCTGGTTCGGCTGCTGGCGCGGGGCGGCGTTCCCATTCCGCGGCATAGGTGAATAAGGCTGAATCCGCGCTGGCCACAAAATACGCGTTGCTGAAAGGCTGTAACGGATGCTTCACCGTCAGTGCATCGAGCAAGTTGGCTGTGGGCGAGGCTGGCGTCGCGGTTGACGTCGATGCTGCGCTTGCTGCACTTGCTGCCAGCTGCCAGCCCGCCTGCAGATGGTCGCGCAACTGGCTGACCAGCACCGAAGGCGCGCGCTCGCTGTTGTCCAGGTTGCTGCGGCCGACCCAGCTGATGTGCAGTTTTTCGCGGGCCGAGAGCAGGGCTTCAAGAAACAGATAGCGGTCATCCTCACGCCGTGAGCGATCACCGGGGCGCACGTCCTGCGCCATCAGATCGAAATCCAGCGGCGGCCGACTGCGTGGGAATTGGCCATCATTCATGCCCAGCAAGCAAACCATGCGATAAGGAATGGCGCGCATCGGCATCAAGGTGGCAAAAGTCAGCCGCCCGGCCATGAACGGCCGGGTCAGGCTGGCGCTGTCCAACTGACCCAGCCAGTGGTCGCGTACCACGTTCAGCGGCAGATCTTCGGTCAGCTCGGCGGCGTCACAGGCGGCCAGCCAATCGCTCAGGCTGTCTTGAAATTTCAACAGCAGCCATTGGTCTGAGGCCGTATCCACTAAAAAGAAATCATCCAGCAACTTGCGCAATCGTTGGCCCCATTGGGCGGGGGGGGCGGGTTTGGCCAGACTTTGCGCCAGGCTTTCCAGCGCGTGCAGCAGGCTGGCCAGCGGGCCGACAGCCGCCGCACCCAGGCCGCTGACTTCGTCATAGGCTTCGATCGACTGCCAGTGATTGGCCGCCAGCAGCGCTTCATCATGGCCCAGGGCATAGCCCAGCAACATGCGCTTGAGTCCTTGCTGCCAGGTATTTTGCTGTTGCGCAGCCAGCGTGGCCTGAGGCATGAATTGCTGACGATGCGCGGCATTCAGCCCCCAGCGGATGTTGCTTTGGCGGATCCACTGGCGCAGCCGGGGCAAGTCTGCTGCGGCCAGACCAAAGCGCTGACGCAAGGCGGCCACGTCGAGCAGATCAAACAGCTCACTGACAGCCAGCCGCGCTTCCGGCAGGTTCAGCAAAAATTCCAGGGCAAACGCCAGCGGGGCTTGCTGGCGGCTTTCCTGATCGGCAATTGAATAGGGTAAATAGCGCGGGTCGCTGGCATCGAGCTGGCCAAAGACGGCGTCGATGTGCGGCGCAAAGGCATTCACATCCGGCACCATGACAATCACATCACGCGGGCGCAAGCTGGGGTCGGCGGCGAAGGTGGCCAGCAGCTGATCCTGCAAAATCTCGACTTCCCGCTGGGTACTGTGGGCCGTGTGAAAGCGCAGGGAATGATCACTGGCCGGATCGACTGCCGGCCACTGGGCGCGCGATTCATCCAGGCTGCGCAGTTGGCGGATGTCGTCCTGCAACTGGTTGAGCAGGCGGGTTTCGCCGTGGCTTTCAAAAATATCGATACGCTCGCCGAGGCGTTCAAATTGCTGGCGATAGCTGTCCGGCTGGTCCAGCGTGTCGAGCAAGGCCAGATAATCCCGCCCCTGCCGGCCCCAGGCGGCCAATAGCGGATGGGTGTGCAAATGCAGTTGTTCGGCGGCAAGCTGTTCTGGCATACCGGCCTTGCGGGCATGTCTTGAGGCGCTGCTTCTGGCTTGGCGGCGGGCATGGTCCTGCTCGCTGAGAATATCGCTCCAGAAATATTCGCAAGGATTGTGCACGCACAGCAG
>JAHRWT010000086.1 GCA_019105045.1 Sterolibacterium sp. | reverse complement strand
TTTGGCGTCGTTGAACCACTTAACAGTACCTTGTGCCATGAAAAACTATTCCTTAAAAAAAACACAAAACCAGTCTGTGAAACAGACCAGGGCATGTTTGTGCTCCAAGTTCGCAACAGCTGCAGAAATCGCCAAGCGGTGGTTTAAGTGCCCGTCCGAGCTGCCTAATGAGGCTGCGGTGATCTTGCAAAAACAAACACGTTGGGCTTTTTACGCACTTTAAATTTGCTTGTCAACAAGTTTTTGCAAGTCGCTTGTTGATTCATTTTGCAGGTTTTTTTAGCGGAATCCGGAATGTGCCAGATCACGGCCGGCTTATGGTTGCCGCAGCCAGGCAAGCTGCCCGGCGGTGGAGCTGTCCAGTGTATCGGCCAGTGTGTCGATGGCTTGCGCTCCGGTTGTCAGCGGCAACAGCCGCTGCGCCAGTTGTTTGCCGTATTCCACACCCCACTGATCAAAGGAGTTGATGCCCCAGATGATGCCTTGGACAAAGGTCTTGTGTTCGTAAAGTGCCAGTAGCTGACCGAGCGTATAGGGTTCAAGACGCGGCAGTAGCAGGGTCGATGAAGGCTGGTTGCCGGGGAAGACCTTGAAGGCGGCCAACTGCTCGTTACCGCCGGTGGCGCGCAGTTCGGCCAGTGCTTCGGCATGGGTCTTGCCGCGCATCAGCGCTTCACTCTGGGCAAGGCAGTTGGCCAGCAGGGCCGCATGGTGGCCGGGCAGCGTGAAATCGGCCTGCCGGCAGGCGATGAAATCACAGGGAATCAGGCGGCCACCCTGGTGGATTAGTTGATAAAAGGCATGTTGGCCATTGCTGCCGGCTTCGCCCCAGAGTATGGGGGCGGTATCGCAGCCAACGGGCGTACCGTCGCGGCGTACCTGTTTGCCGTTGCTTTCCATTTCCAGTTGCTGCAGGTAGCGTGGCAGAAGCTCAAGCGAGTGGCTGTAAGGCAGGATGGCCAGGTTGCCTGCGCCAAGGAAATTGGTATTCCAGATGCCCAGCAGGGCCATGGTGGCCGGTAGATTGCGCTCGACAGGGGTGTTGAAGAAATGCTGGTCCATGGCATGGGCGCCGGACAGCAGCTGCATGAAGTTTTCATGACCGATGGCCAGTGCCACGGACAGGCCGACGGCTGACCACAGCGAGAAGCGGCCGCCAACCCAATCCCAGAATTCAAACGTATTGCCCGCTTCGATGCCGAATGCCTGCACCGCGGGCAGATTGGTGGAAATGGCGACAAAGTGCCTGGCCACGGCTGCTTCACCCAGAGCTGCCACCAGCCATTGGCGGGCTGAATGGGCGTTGACCATGGTGTCTTGGGTGGTGAAAGTCTTGCTGGCGATGATGAACAGCGTGTCACGTGGGTCGAGATTTGCCAGCGTGCTGGCCAGGTGGGCCGCATCCAGATTGGAGACGAAATGTATTTGTTGTGGGGTGGGCTGCGGTTTTCGGCTGGCGGCCAGTGCCTGCACTGCCATTTTCGGGCCGAGATCCGAGCCGCCGATGCCGATATTGACGATATGGCGGATCGGCTTGCCGGTGGCGCCGCGTCGGCGTGCGTCATGTATTTCTGCGCAAAAGTCGCGCATTTGCCGCAGTACCCGGGCCACTGCATCGGCGGGTTGAGGGGCGCGCAGCGCGATATGCAGAACAGCCCGTTCTTCGCTGGTGTTGATCGCATCACCGGCGCGCATACGTTGTTGCCAGGCAGGTACATTGGCGCTTCGCCAGAGAGCGTGCAGCGCGGTCATGGTGTTCTGGTCAATGCGCTGTTTCGAGTAATCGAACAGCAGGCCATCACAAGCCAGTGAAAAGTTTCTGAAACGGTCAGGCTCGCTGGCAAAGCGTTCACGCAGGGTTGGCGCCTCATCCAGCTCTTGGCGGGCAAGATCGGTCAGTTTCAGCCATTCAGGGGTGGCAATGATGCTGTTCATGACCTGTGGTTCGGCTTGGATAGGTTGGCGACGGACAGTGGCTCAGACCGCCACCGGCGCGGCGATGTGGGCCTGCGGTTGATAGTCGCGCAGGCTGAAATCCTCGAAGCGGAAAGCGAAGATGTCCCGCACGGCGGGGTTGATGTGCAAGCTGGGCAGCGGGCCGGGCGTGCGCGACAGTTGCAGGCGGGCCTGTTCGAAATGGTTGTTGTACAGATGGGCATCGCCCAGGGTGTGCACGAATTCGCCGGGCAGATAGTCGCAGACCTGGGCCAGCATCATGGTCAGCAGGGCGTAGGAAGCGATGTTGAACGGCACGCCGAGAAAGATGTCGGCGCTGCGCTGATAAAGCTGGCAGGAAAGACGCGCCCGTTCGCCGGCCTGCCTGGGCGGCGCCACGTAGAACTGGAACAGGGCGTGGCAGGGCGGCAGCTTCATCTTCGGTACATCACCCGGATTCCAGGCAGAGACGATGTGTCGGCGCGAGTCGGGATTGTTCTGCAACGCTGCGACCAGCGCGCTGATCTGGTCGATTTCGCCACCGTCGGCTTGCGGCCAGTGGCGCCATTGATGGCCATACACCGGGCCGAGATCTCCGTTGGCATCGGCCCATTCATCCCAGATCGAAACGCCGTTGTCCTGCAGGTAGCGGATGTTGGTTTCGCCGCGCAGGAACCAGAGCAGTTCGTGGATGATGGAGCGGGTGTGCAGTTTCTTGGTGGTCAGCAGGGGAAAGCCCTGTGCCAGGTCGAAACGCATCTGCCAGCCGAACACCGAGCGAGTGCCGGTGCCGGTGCGATCACTTTTGTCGTGGCCGTGTTCGAGGACATGGCGCATCAGGTCGAGATACTGCTGCATGGTCAGAGTCTGGCGGCGGGGAGGAGAGGGCGAAGGCTATAATCGCCGGCTATTGTAAAGGATGAGATGTATGCGCATGACGATTGCCCGCTTGGAATGTACGTCAGCACCATTGCACCAGTCACTGGATCAGCTGCGTCATGCGCTGATCATCATGCCCGAGCGGCAATCACTGCCCCGGGGTCTGCTGGCAGCCAGCCAGCTCCATGCGGTACTGCGGCGGCGCGATGCGAAAGTGCATGAACTGGCAAAAACGCCTGTGGCCGTGGATCTGCCGCAAGGCGGGCGCTGCGTGTATGTCATGGTCGATGCAGGTCAGGACAGGTTTGCCCAGCTCAGCCATTTGCGCAAGGCTGTCATGCTGCTGCTGGATGAACGACCTGCGGCAGTTCATCTGCAGGTGTTTGCCTCCGATGAGGATGAGGCGGCGCGCCTGGCGCGTGAGGCGCTGTATGTGCTGTGGTTGAACGGTACGCCGCTGCCGGCCCGCAAGCAGAAACCGGCTGCTGCCGTGCAGCGTTTGTTGTTGCATGGCAGCCGCGAGCAGCCTGAGGCATTTGCCGGGGTGGCGGCTCTGGCGCGGGCCAATCTGCTGACGCGTGAATTGACGGCGCTGCCGCCCAATCAACTGACGCCGGCCAGTTACCGGCAGAAGATCAGCCAACTGGCCAAGACCAGCGGCTGGCAGATCAAGGAATACGATTTTGCCCAGCTGCGCAGGATGGGTGCGGGCGCGTTCTGTGCCGTCGCCCAGGGCAGTGATGCCGCCGGCGCCGAGGCAGCCATCGTGCATCTGCGCTACCTGCCGCCAGCACGGGCGTTGCCCAAAAAACATCGCCGTGTCGCCCTGGTCGGCAAGGGGATCTGCTTCGATACCGGCGGGCACAATCTCAAGCCGGCGCGCTACATGGCGGGTATGCACGAGGACATGAACGGTTCGGCCGTGGCGCTGGGTTTGCTGCAGGCAATCAGCGAGCTGGCCTTGCCGGTGCAGGTCGATGTCTGGCTGGCGCTGGCGCAAAATCATTTGTCACCAACGGCGTATCGGCAGAATGAAATCATCACCGCGCTGGATGGCACCCACATCGAGATCGTGCACACCGATGCCGAAGGACGGCTGGTGCTGGCCGATACACTGACCCTGGCCACCCGGGCCAGCCCCGCACCTGATCTGGTCATTGATTTTGCGACCCTGACCGGCAGCATGTTAACTGCGCTGGGCAACCGCTATGCCGGCGTTTTTGCCAGCAGCGATGCCCTGGCTGCGCAGGCCGTGGCCGCCGGGCGCCAGGCGGCCGAGCGGATGTGCGCTTTCCCGCTGGATGCGGATTACGATGAGGCGCTGGAGAGCAAGGTGGCCGACGTCAAGCAATGCACGCTGGAAGGCGAGGCCGATCACATTCTGGCCGCCCGTTTCCTGCAACGCTTCACCCATCAGTGCCCCTGGTTGCATGTGGATCTGTCCGCCGCCAATTGCAGCGGTGGCCTGGGCGCGGTGGCCAGCGACCTGAGCGGTTTTGGCGTGGCCTGGGGCATTGCCCTGCTTTCTGCCTGGCTGGCTGACCGCAGCATGGCTGAAAACGTGTAATGGCGTGATCCAGTTGGTTGTGTGATCTTTTCGTTGCAGGCGGGACTGGCGCAGGCTTGCCGCTTTGGTTTATCCTGCCGCAGATATTATTCATATCCTGTATTGCATTCCATCATCCTCGATAGGAACTCCTCACATGGGTTGGTTTTCCCTGAAGTCTTCCCATCCGCTTGCCAACAGCGCGGAACTGAAACGGGTATTGGAATTGCTGCCGGGCCTGACGCCGGCCACCGCGCTCGATGAGACGCGGGCCTGGCTGGAGTCTCTGGTGCAGGCCGAGGACATGAAGCTGGAACAGTGTCTTGATCTGGTTTTGCGCCTCGATGAAGCCACGTTGGGACATACCCGCCGCTTTGCCCGCGATTACCTGATGGCGCAGAATCTCAGCCGGAGCGAGGAATATCGTTTGTGGAACGGCAATCACAGTTATTGGGTGCAGCTGATTGCCGCCTATGAACACTGTTTGGCGCGCCACAACACCGGCAGCAAGCAGAAACTGGCGCCGGTATTGTTGCTGCTGCTGCAGATACGCTTGCTGCGCGCCTATGCGGCAGGCATCAAATGGGCACAGTTCCGCCATACGCAGAATGTGGGTTACTACTGGCAAGGCGCCGGGCGGGTCTATCTTGCCGCGCAGGCTGCCGGTGAAGTGGCCAGGCGTATTCCGGTCTATGCCAATACGGCAGAAAGCAGTGTTGAAGAAGAATATCTGCTGCTGTTGATGCTGCACGCGTCTTCGCTGGGCAATCTGCAGCCGTTGCAGGTCGAGATTGCCGAGCGGCTGGTCGCCTATCTGGCGCCCGAGTTGGTATTTACCGATCAGACCGATCCAGCCAATGTGTATTGGGTCGATGCGGCCAGGCCACAGCCGCCCTGCCGCCTCATTCGCCCACCGGAAGTCACGCCTACGCTGCGCTTTCTGCGTCCGGGCACTGCGCTTGAAAAAATCGACGAAATCGGCAGGCGCATCGGCAAGGCCGGAGAAATTCCTGCCGATTTGCAGTTGGGTGGGCCGTTTGCGCCGCAGATGGTGCTCTCGGTGCTCGAACATCTGGCGCAAAACTGGCAGTCACAGCTGCCGCAGCGCAGCTATCAACGTCACCAGGTACGTTCACGCCTGCGCGTAATCAACGGTTTTGCCGCCATCCACGCGAAACTCTCCCAGAATGCCGGAAATCTGCCTGAAGAAACCTGGATAGCTGGTGATGTCAGCCTGGGTGGCATGGGTGCCGAGGTGCCGCTGGGTGCCAAGGAATGGGTGGAAATTGGCGCCTTGATCGGCATGCAGCCAGAAGGTGGGGACAACTGGCTGGTGGGTTTGATCCGTCGTTTCAGTCGTGCCGAAGGGGGCGGCTCGGTGGGTATCCAGACCATCGGCAAATCGCCCCAGGCGGTTGTTGCCGATAGCGGTGGCTTGCCGACGCCTTTGCTCCTGCTTGATCTGCCCGTGTTGCCACCGGCAGAAATTCTGGCCAGCGGCAAGCTGCTGGTGGAAATGATCACCGTGGATGCTGTGTTGGAGAGCAGCAACTTTGAGGCGGGCATTCCCCTGACGCTGCTGGTGACCGGGCGAGCCTTGCGACTGCGGCTGCAAGAGGTGGTGGAAAGCGGGGGCGGTTTTGTCATTGCCCGTTTTCAGATCGATATTCTGTCCTGAACTGGCGGCACGTTGCCGGCGCCACCCCGCGCGTATCTGGCAGGCATCTGCATTCAACAGTCAGATGCCGGGGAGTTCAGTAACGTGTGATGGTGTTGTCGATCCGCTTGACCTTGTCACCAACGACAAATTTCGGATCGCTTTCGTAAGTGTAGCTGCGCTCATCACCGTTCTCGAAGCGGACATTGACTGACCAAACTTGGTTGGAGGTCATTTTTTCTTCGATCTTGTGGCCGGCATAAGCCCCACCGGCTGCGCCAGCGATGGTCGCCAGATCTTTGCCATGTCCTTTGCCGACCTGGTGGCCGAGTACCGCGCCAGCAACGCCGCCGGCGATCAGTCCGATCGGGCCGCCCTTGCCTTTGTTCTCGCTGATCTGCACGGCAGTCACCTTGCCGCATTCATTGCAGACAGCCGCAGGGGCTGCCGCAGGTGCGCTGGTGGTGGCAGCCGCTGGTTTGGCTGCCGCCGCAGCTGCTGCAGCCTTTTTGGCTTCATCGCGGGTTTTCTGGGCGCTCGCCAGGGCTTGCTGGTATTCGTCGTTGGCATCGCGGCGGCATTGCATACGGATGCTGGCGGTTTTTTCTTCGTCGCAGATTTTCTTGTCGGCAGTGTAGCGGTCGCTGGCGGTTTTCTTGCTGGCCTCGTATTGCTGTTCATAGGCCGGCTTGAGCGGGGCTGCTGCAGGTTTGGCGGCTGTGGTTGCCGCATGGCCAGCACCGACGGCCAGCAGCAGGCTGGCAGCACAGGTCAGAGGCAGAAGGGGGCGGTAAAAAGGCATCATGGGCTTCATGGCGAACTCCGTAGTGAGTTGATAAATTGGACAACGGTGAATGATAACGCGGCCACTGTTGGCTGGCGTGGCGCTGGGGCGTGAATGTTTTGCGGCTAACCGGCGCTGGCTGGGCGGCTTTGCGGCCGCAGGGCAGATTTCGGACGAAAGGCCTGGATCACGTCCGGATTGGTTTCGATGTAGGGGCCGCCGATCAGGTCGATGCAGTAGGGTACGGCGGCGAAGATGCCATTGACCGTGGTCTTGCCGGCGGCATCCTTGACGCCTTCCAGGGTTTCGCGGATGGACTTGGGCTGGCCGGGCAGGTTGATGATCAGGGTGTTGCCACGAATCACGGCGATCTGGCGCGACAGGATGGCCGTCGGCACGAAGTTGAGGCTGATGCGGCGCATTTCCTCGCCGAAGCCGGGCATGACCTTGTCGGCGACGGCCAGCGTGGCTTCGGGGGTGACATCGCGCGGCGCCGGGCCGGTGCCGCCGGTGGTCAGCAGCAGATGGCAGCCGATCTGGTCGCACAGTTCGATCAGGGTGGCTTCGATGCCCGCCCGGTCGTCAGGAATCAGGCGGGTTTCCAGGCGCCAGACTGTGTCTGCGCTCAGCGCACCGGCAAACCAGTCGCGCAATGCCGGGATGCCCTGGTCCTGGTAGTCGCCGTTGGCTGCGCGGTCGGAGATGGAGACCAGGCCGATGATCAGTGGATTGCCGGTTGCGCTGGGGGCGGTCATGGATTTTCCTCTTCGTTCAGGTCTGTTGTTTGCGCTGCTGCCTCGGTATGGTCGGTTTCCAGCAGCAGTTTCAGCACTTGAAATATTTCCCGGTAGGCGCGCGGGGGCTTGTTCTGTTCTTTTTCCTTCAGGGCATTGCGGCGCAGCTGACGCAGGTGCTGGAGATCTGCCTGGGGATGGCTGGCCGTGATGTGATTGAGCGCGGCCGTTTCATCCGTCAGCAGCTGTTCGCGCAGCCGCTCCAGCTGGTGCAGATGCTGGTTGGCGGCAATGGAGATACCGGCCAGCGCATCCAGGGCAGTGCGTATCGGGGCCGTGTCTTCCAGGCGCATCAGTTTGCCGATGTATTGCAATTGACGGCGCTGCGCTTCATGTTTGCGCATCTGCTGTGCGTCATGGATGGCTTCGCGCAGGGCGGTGGATATGGGGA
Source organism: Sterolibacterium sp. (assembly GCA_019105045.1). GTDB lineage: Bacteria > Pseudomonadota > Gammaproteobacteria > Burkholderiales > Rhodocyclaceae > Sterolibacterium. Next base: position 2,982 of record JAHRWT010000086.1, on the reverse strand, counting down.
TTTTCTTCATGCGCTCGGCAGGCAGTGCCAGCAGTTCCTTGCCCATGTCCTGCAATGCCGTGGCATCGCGCTTGCGCTGGCTCTTGCTGGGTCGATCCCAGAAATCATGCGGGGCGGCAAGTTCATCAGGGGAGGGCTGATCCGCAGGCAGGGTGTCGACAACAGGCCGCATGGCAATGATCCGGTGAATCAAAGGGTATCATTATAGCTTTTGGTTCCTCTTCCCCTTCCTATGTCCGCCTCAGAATTCAGCTACAGCCAGGATCAGCTGCGCCAGCTTGCCACCGATGTGCTGCAACACGCCCGCACACTGGGAGCAAGCGCTTGCGAAACCGATGTTTCCGAAGCCCATGGTCAGTCCGTGAGCGTGCGCAAGGGCGCTGTCGATACCATTGAGTACAACCGCGACAAGGGCATCGGCGTCACCGTCTATCTGGGCCAGCAGCGCGGCCATGCCAGTACCTCGGATTTCTCGCCGACTGCCGTGCAGGCCACGGTGGCTGCCGCCTTGTCGATTGCACGCTTCACGGCGCCCGATCCTTGCGCGGGTCTGCCCGAAGAAACACTGCTGGCCAGAAAACACATGGATCTCGATCTGTATCACCCCTGGTCGCTGTCGGTCGAAGAGGCCATCCACATGGCCCAGCGCTGCGAACAGGCCGCCTTTGACGTCAGTCCGCAGATCACCAATTCCGAAGGCGCCAGTGTGGCCACCCAGCAGGCGCAGTTCATTTCCGCCAACAGCCTGGGCTTCATGGATGGCTACCCGACATCGCGCCATCACCTGTCCTGCGCGGTGATCGCCGGCACTGGCGAAAACATGCAGCGCGATTACTGGTACAGCGCGAATCGCCAGGCGAGGCGACTGGCGGCGGCAGAGGCGATCGGCGACTATGCAGCGCGCCGCGCGCTGTCACGTCTGGGTGCGCGGCGTCTGAAAACCTGCGCCGTGCCGGTGCTCTTCGAGGCACCGCTGGCGGTGGGGCTGATCGGCAATCTGGTGCAGGCGGTCAGCGGTGGTGCGCTGTATCGCAAATCCAGTTTTCTGCTCGACAGTCTGGGGCAGCAGATTTTTCCCGCACATGTGCAGATCAGCGAGCGGCCGCATCTCAAGGGGGCGCAGGCCAGCTCGCCTTTCGACAGTGATGGGGTGGCGACGCATGACCGCGAAGTGGTCGAGGATGGCGTGCTGCAGGGCTATTTCCTGTCCACCTATGCAGCGCGCAAGCTGGGTATGCAGACGACGGGCAATGCCGGGGGCAGCCACAACCTGATCGTGCAGCCGGGCGAACTGGATTTCGCCGGCTTGCTGCGGCAGATGGATACCGGCCTGCTGGTCACCGAATTGCTTGGTCAAGGCGTAAATTATGTGACCGGTGACTACTCGCGGGGCGCTGCGGGTTACTGGGTGGAAAAAGGCCAGATCATCCATCCGGTGGAAGAAATCACCATCGCCGGCAATCTGCGCGACATGTTCAAGGGCATGGTCGCCATTGGCAACGACGTGATGGTGCGCGGCTCCAAGCAGGTCGGCTCCATTCTCATCGACCGCATGACGGTGGCCGGCAGCTGACAGCACGGCACGGCGGCAAGGCAAGGGGAAGACGCACATGGCACGCATGCAAGCGATCGAACTGGAAGATTACGCCTGGTTTCCGCAGACCTGGCGCAACTGCATGACCGATTTCTATCATTTTCAGATGAATACGTTCGATCTGTATCGGCCAGCCGCAGACTTGCTGGCCGATGCCCTGCGGCGCAGCGGTCAGACGCGCGTGGTCGATCTGTGTTCCGGCGGCGCCGGGCCGCTGGCGCTGGTGCAACAGCAGTTGCGTGTCCGTCATGGCTTGTCGGTGCCGGTGCAGCTGACCGACAAGTATCCCAATCTGCCGGCCTTTGCCCGGGCCGCAGCGCAGGCGCAGGCGCTGGGTGGCGAAATCACCTGCAGCAGCGAGTCGATTGATGCCACGGCGGTACCGGCGACGCTGTCCGGTCTGCGCACCCTGTTTTCCTGTTTCCATCATTTTCCGCCCGCGCTGGCCCGGCGCATATTGCAGGACAGCGTGGACAAGCAGGCGCCCATTGCCATCTTTGAACTGTCCAATCGCAGCCTGGCCGCATTTTTGCAAGTGCTGCTGGGTGGGCCGCTGACGATGCCACTGTTCACGCCTTTCATCAAACCGTTTTCCTGGGCACGCTTGTTCTGGACTTATGTGATTCCCGTGATTCCTTTCTGTGTCGTCTGGGACGGCACGGCCTCCAATCTGCGTGCCTACGCCCCGGACGAGATGCAGGCCCTGATCCGCCAGGTGCCCGGGCAGGAAAGTTACGACTGGCAGACCGGCACGGCCAAGGGCGGCATAGCGGGAGTGAAGGTGACTTATCTGATCGGCGTGCCACGGACTGCCTGAGTCGGTCACTTCAGGCTCGCTTGCCCGTTTTTGCTTTCCGGTGCAGGGGGTGGCGATGGTAAAATCCGTCCTTTATCCTTTCCCCTTTTGACGGAAGCGAATATTCATGTTTTCCAAAACCGACACCCTGGCCAAGACCGATCCTGAACTCTGGCAGGCGATAGCCGCCGAGAATCACCGTCAGGAAGAACACATCGAACTGATCGCCTCCGAAAACTACGTTTCCTGCAGCGTGATGGAAGCGCAAGGTTCGCAGCTGACCAACAAGTATGCCGAGGGCTATCCGGGCAAGCGTTATTACGGCGGCTGCGAGTTCGTCGATCAGGCCGAGCAGCTGGCCATCGACCGCTTGAAGAAGCTGTTCGGTGCCGAGGCGGCCAACGTCCAGGCCAACTCCGGTTCGCAGGCCAACCAGGCCGTGCTGATGGCCTTTGCCAAACCGGGCGACACCATCATGGGCATGAGCCTGGCCGAAGGCGGCCACCTCACCCACGGTATGCCGCTCAACATGTCGGGCAAGTGGTTCAACGTGGTGGCTTACGGTCTCAACGAGCAGGAAGAGATCGACTAC
>JAHRWT010000051.1 GCA_019105045.1 Sterolibacterium sp. | reverse complement strand
GCCCGCCTCCACGTGGGGGAGAGGGGCTGTTGCGTACTTGCCCGTCTTCACGTGGTGGAGAGGGATTTTTGCGTACTTGCCCCTCTCCCTCAGGGAGAGGGGTTGGGGTGAGGGCGCTTGCTGATCGCGTTGAACACCCAGGGCGCTTCCGCCGCCCGTTTCGCTTCGTAGGCACGGATCGCTTCGGCATCCTGCAGCGTGATGCCGATGTCATCCAGGCCGTTCAGCAGGCAATGCTTGCGATGCGCGGTGATCTCGAAGGGGAAGGACCAGCCGAGCGGACTGGTCACCGTCTGTTTTTCCAGATCGACGTCCAGCGTGTAGCCTTCGTTGGCCGCGCATTCCTGAAACAGCTTGTCGACAGTTTCACTTGTTGCAACAATGGGTAACAAGCCGTTCTTGAAGCAGTTGTTGAAGAAGATGTCGGCGAAGGAGGGCGCGATGATCACCTGGAAACCATAGTCCTCGATCGCCCAGGGGGCGTGTTCGCGGCTGGAGCCACAGCCGAAGTTGTCGCGCGTCAGCAGGATCTGCGCGCCTTGATAGCGCGGCTGGTTGAGGCTGAAATCCAGGTTCAGCGGCCGCTTGCTGCAATCCATGCCGATTTCGCCATGATCCATGTAGCGCCATTCATCGAACAGGAAAGGGCCGAAGCCCGAACGTTTGATGGATTTCAGGAACTGCTTGGGGATGATGGCATCGGTGTCGATGTTGGCGCGATCCAGTGGCACGGCCAGACCATTGAGATGTTGAAAGGCTTTCATGAGCGGCTCCTTAAGCGGAAATCTGCTGGCGGACATCAACAAAGTGGCCGGCCAGGGCGGCGGCGGCGGCCATTTCCGGGCTGACCAGATGGGTGCGCCCGCCCGGGCCCTGACGGCCTTCGAAGTTGCGGTTGGAAGTCGAGGCGCAGCGCTCGCCCGGCTTGAGGCGGTCGTTGTTCATCGCCAGACACATCGAGCAGCCCGGCTCGCGCCATTCGAAGCCGGCGCCGATGAAGATTTTGTCCAGCCCTTCGGCTTCCGCCTGGCGCTTGACCTGGCCCGAGCCGGGCACGACCATCGCCAGGGTGATGTTGCTGGCGATCTTGCCGCCCTGGCCTCGGATGACTCCGGCTGCCGCGCGCAAATCCTCGATGCGCGAATTGGTGCAGGAACCGATGAACACCTTGTCGATCTGGATGGACTCGATCGGCGTGTCGGCTTCCAGCCCCATGTACTGCAGGGCGCGCTCGATGCCGGCGCGCTTCAGCGGATCGGACTCAGAGGCCGGATTCGGCACTTTGCCGCTCACCGGCAGCACCTGCTCGGGCGAGGTGCCCCAGGTCACCTGCGGCACGATGTCGGCGCCATTCAGTTCCACCACCGCGTCGAACTGCGCATCGGCATCGCTGTGCAGGGTCTGCCAACAGGCGACGGCCTGATCCCAGTCCGCCCCCTTGGGGGCGAACGGCTTGCCCTGCATGTAGGCGATGGTCTTTTCATCCGCTGCCACGATGCCCGCGCGCGCGCCACCTTCGATGGTCATGTTGCAGATGGTCATGCGGCCTTCGAGGGACAGGTTGCGGATCACTTCGCCGCCGTATTCGATGACGTAGCCCGTGCCGCCGGCCGTGCCGATCCGGCCGATGATGGCCAGGGCCACGTCCTTGGCGGTGACGCCACGCCCCAGCTGGCCGTCGACCTTCACCAGCATGCTTTTGGATTTTTTCGCCACCAGCGTCTGCGTGGCCATCACGTGCTCGACTTCGGAAGTGCCGATGCCGTGCGCCAATGCGGCGAAAGCGCCGTGGGTGGAGGTGTGGCTGTCGCCGCAGACGATGGTCATGCCCGGCAGGGTGGCGCCGTTTTCCGGGCCGACGACGTGGAGGATGCCCTGGTTCCGGTGCTTGAACGGGTAATAGATGAGGGCGCCGAATTCCTTGATGTTGTCATCCAGTGTTTCCACCTGCAGGCGGGCGACGGGATCCTCGATGCCGCGCTCCCAGTGGTCGGTCGGCGTGTTGTGGTCGGGATTGGCGACGATGGAATGATTCCGCCAGGGTTTGCGATGCGCCAGACGCAGTCCTTCGAATGCCTGCGGACTGGTGACTTCATGGATCAGATGGCGGTCGATGTAGAGCAGGCTGGTGCCATCGTCTTCGGTGTGAACGACGTGGCTGTCCCAGAGCTTGTCATAAAGGGTCTTGCCGGCCATGGCGGGTTCCTTGGGTTGAGCTTCCGGAGAAGCGGGTTGGTCATGCGGGAAACGTGGCAGGCGAACAGGCGCAGCATCTTCCTGCAAGATTTTCCCGTTTCAGGTTGGGCAGTTTATTCAGGTAACAATACCGGAACAAGGCTAGTAGTTATACTGGTATATTGACTAACAGGAAAATGGCTCTGGTTGCGGCGGGCCATGTTCGGTTTGGTTCGCTTCGGCATGGATAATCGCTTGCTGTATGGATTTTGAGGAGTGACGATGGATACGCGGCGCAAGGAATTGGGCGAGTTTTTACGCGTGCTGCGCCAGCGTTGCGCGCCGGAAGCGCACGGCTTTCCCTTGGGCAGCCGGCGCCGCACGCCCGGTTTGCGCCGCGAGGAAGTGGCGCAGCTGGCCGGCATCAGCCCGACCTGGTACACCTGGATCGAGCAGGGGCGCGACGTGCAGGTTTCGCACGAAGTGCTGGAACGCATCGCCCAGGCCTTGCGCCTGACCGGGCCGGAGCGCAGCTATCTGTTCGACGTGGCCGGGCGCAGCGGCAACGACCCGCATGGGCAGGAGCGCATGGCCGAAGAGGATGACAGTGACAACGCGCCGGATGCCTTGGTCGAGCTGCTCGATGAATTCCGCATGCCGGCCTACATCCTGGGGCGTTACTGGGACATGCTGGCCTGGAATCCGCCGGCGGCGGCGCTATTCACCGGTTGGCTGGATCAGATATCAACAGACGAAGCTTCCTCGCCCAATCTGCTGCGCTTCGTTTTTCTTGATCCGCAGGCCAGGCAATTGGTGGTCGATTGGGAGTCCCGCGCCCGGCGGATTTGCGCCGAGTTCCGCGCCGACAGCCGCAGCCGGCTGGAAGAGCCGGCATTGCAGCGGCTGATTGCCGAATTGCAGCAGGGCAGCGTGGAGTTCGCCCGCTACTGGAAACTGCACGACGTGCTGGAGCGGCAGGGCGGCGAGCGTGGCTTCAGGCATCCACGGCGCGGGTTGGTCAGCTATCGGCAATTCACCCTGCTGCCCGTTGAGCAGGAGCACTTGAAACTGGTCGTGCTCAAGCCTTTGGCGGGGCAGGGCGCGTGATCGACAGGTTCGAGCCAGCGTCATCGCAGACGCCCGGCCTCAGCTGACCCTGACCCTCACTCTCACCAGATCTGCTCGGGTTCGCTCGGCTGCGGCGTGTCGACCACTTTCAGGTTGACCACGTCCACCACGTGCTTTTTGGCGACAGGCGTGGTGAATGTGTAGTCTCGCGGGAACAGGTGAAATATGTCCCACACTTCGTACGTCGTGATGACGATGGTTTCAGTTTTGACGTACCCCCTGCCGTAGTACCAGGCGCAGTCCGGCTGATTCGGCGCAGTGCTGCAATCGATGTTGCCCGCGCTGCCGCAGGCCAGGTCATTGCTGGCATCCGGATCGCAGTGCAGCAGCCCGCTGAAGTGGTTGCTGTCGATCATGTAGCCCGTGCCCCTGAACCATTCGGTTGCCTGGCCTTCCCGGCCAACGGGTCTTTCCAGCTTGAATTTCCAGCGGCCGATGGTGATGGGGCCGGTCCATATCCGCTCACCGCCCGTGCTCTGGCAGGTGATGATGTCGCCTTTGGCGGTGCGCGCCAGGGTGCCGATGGGCACGGTTTTTTTCCCGGTGAGCGAATCGACCGGGGAGCCTGCCGTGGGCATGTCGTCGCATTTTTCGCCTATCGTCCGCACCAGCTGTATCTGCAACGTAGCGCCCCCACTCTCGAACTTCGAGTTCTTGAAAACATCATTCTTGAACTTCAGGTCGGTCTGCATGGTGTTGAGTTCGGGATGTCCTGGCACTTCATCGCGGTAGAGAAAAGCCGACGAGGTGTCTTCGGCAAACCACAGTGCCATCAGGGGATGGCCGGCAGCGAGCTTGAGTGGCTTGGCCTGGCCGGCGCAGTTGGTCTGGGCATTTGTGAAGTATTTGCCAACCTGATCGGTCGTCAGATCGAATTCCCATTTGCCCAGGGTTCCCTTGGCAAGATTGGGTGTCTTTGCGTAGATCCCGCCGCCGGCCGCGCCCAGCGAGGCGGCCAGCAGGCTCAGGTCGATGTCGTTGATGGCTTTTGCACCGGGATCGATGCTTTCTGCCACGACCAGGACATAGAGTTCATTGGGCTTGGGTTGCAGGACCAGGGCGCAGAGGGTTTGCTGGTAGCTGTTTTTATCCTGGAAGCCGGTCGGCAGGTAGCGCGTGGCCGACAATGCGCCAGTCGCCGGATTGGGCGTGCTCTGCAGGGTTGTTACCGTCAGCACCGTGGGTTGATTGGCGCTCGCCGGCACCAGGCCATTGCCGCCGTTGATCAGGTGGGGATAGTTGTCCTTGACGAAATCCTTCACGCCCTTGGCGAAGACCTGCATCTGCTGGACGGTGGCAGCCGCGCGGGTTTTTTCCAGGTGATTGTCGACCATGGAGACGGCACCCGTGACGATGATGCCGAGCAGGAACAGGGAAATCAGCACTTCCAGCAGTGCGATACCCGTCTGATGGGGAAGGATGTTCTGGCGCATCTTGGGCGATCTCTTCATGTGAGCAGATGGGGTGCCTGAGGATCTGGGTTGGAGGTTGCTTGCCTGCTTACCATTTCCTGCGTTTGGGATCTTCTATTTTCAGATTGACGACGTCGACCTGGTATTGGTCAGCCCAGCAGGCTGGCCCGTTGGGAACGGAGCAATCCCTGCCACGGGTGTAGAACCAGGTGCATCTCAGCTGCTGCTGTTCCTGCTGCCATTTCGGCGTCCATTGCGCAGGGATGAGCGGGTTGGGGGCGATCCAGGTCGTCGTGAGGATGGCTTCCCCGTTCCAGAGGATGGATTTCGAGTTGGCTGCCGGCCGGCAATCGACATTACCGGCGCTGCCGCAGGCAAATGCGCCGTTTTCCCTGGGGATGCAGTGGAGGGTGCCGCTGAAATGATTCTTGTCGACAAGATAACCGATCCCCACGAATGTCTTGCGGTTCAAACCCAGACTTTGCGGCCTGATCAAGTCGAATTCCCAGCGGCCGGCGGCGAGGTTCCTGACCCAGAAATTCTTTTTCTTGACGGCGTCCTCCTGACAGAAAAGAACCTCTCCATCATCCGTGCGCGCCAGGGTGCCAAGTGGCACTTCCTTTTTTCCCGTCAGGGGATTGATTTTCGAGCCGGCCGTCGGATACAGGTTGCATTCTTCGCCCACGACGCGTTCGATGGTCAGCTGGGCCGTGGCGCCGCCAAAGAACCTGGGATTGTCCTTGTCGAATTCATCGATGAAATCGCCCTTGAACTTGATATCGGTCTGCAGGGTGTTGAGTTCAGGGTGTCCCGGCACTTCATTGCGGTAGAGGAAGGCCGAGGAGGGATCTTCGGAGAACCACAGCGCCATCAGGGGATGGCCGGCCGCAAGCACGACTGGAGTGGCCGCCTGGCCGGCACAGTTGGTCCCGGCGTTTTTGAAGTTTCGGCCAACCGTGTCCGTGTTCAGATCGAATTCCCATTTGCCCAGCGTTCCCTTGGCAAGACTGGGATTTTTTGCGTAGATCCCGCCGCCGGTCGCGCCCAGCGAGGCGGCGAGCAGGCTCAGGTCGATGTCGTTGATGGCCTCTCCGCCTTCGGTCACGATCAAGGCATAGAGCTCGTTGGGCTTGGGCTGCAGGACCAGCGCGCAGAGATTTTGCCGGTGGCCGTTTTTTTCCTGGAAACCGGTTGGCAGGTAGCGCGTGGCCGACGACTGGCCGCTTGCCGGGTTGGGTGTGTTTTTCAGGATTTCCACGGTAATCACCGATGGGATTGTGCTTGTGGCCGGTACGATGCCATTGCCGCCCGCGGTCAGATAGGCGTAGTTGTCCTTGATGAAGCTCTGGGTTGCCTTGGCGAAGATCTGCATCTGTTGCGCTGTCGCCGTCGTGCGGACTTTGTCCAGATGGTTGTCGACCATGGAGACCGCGCCCGTAATGATGAGGCCGAGCAGAAATATGGAGATCAATACCTCCAGCAGGGCGATCCCCGTTTGATGGAAACGGTGGTTCCTGGAAACCATCGGGTGCTTGCTTCTGCCTGGTCGCATTTTGGCTCGTGGGTTGCCGTCAGTTGCCGATGACCACGAAGGCGCCTTCGGGAATCTGTGGCGGAAAGTCCGGGAAAAATGTGCCGGTGCTGGTGTAGGGCGGGATATCGAGTTCGTACAGCGTCTTGATCCGGTCGCCCTGGCGGATGCCGATCATCAGGCTGCGGCCATGCGCGTTGGCGATGGCCGCAACCGTACCGCTGGGCAGGAGGGCGACCGCGACGCAGCTGAAGGTGTAGAGGCGGCCGCCGTTAAACCAGTTGGACCAGAGGTCATTGCGGTTGCTGGCATGAGGGCAGTTGGTTGGTGTCTGGCTGCGCATCACGGCATACCCCGGCGGGAAATACCCGGTTGGACGCTGCACCATGGGCGTGCTCAGCGTCGTGTCGGGAATATAGCCGTTGGCTGATGAAAAGTTGTCGTTCTGGTAGGCGACCAGGGCCTGGCGGTAGGTCCAGAAGTTGGCTGCATGGGCGGCCGCGTGCGTCTCGTCGAAACGCCGCAGGTCTTCCGGCTGGACCCAGGCCAGCCAGAAAGCCAGGAGTGCCGCGCCGAGGCTTACCAAGGCCAGTGGATACATCAGCTGACTTTGCCTTTCATCATGATTATCTGGTTCAGTTGCAGCATGACATCGTTTTCCACCTGGTCGAAACGACGCTGGCGGATGGTGTTGCGCACGCCTTTGCCACGTTCGCGGCCATCATTTTCACCCACCCAGAGGAACTGGATTTTTGGGCGCTTGGTGCCGCTGGCATCGGTTTCAAGACGCTGGTGCAGGACCGCAGTGAGGCCGTTGGCCAGCAGATTGGCGACGTCTTCCGAATTGCCGGCGGCTGCGTTGGCCAGGGAATAGATGCGTTCTATGGCCATGGTGACGCTGCCAGCGTGCGTCGTGCAGATGACCAGGCGGCCATTGATGGAAGCACGCAGCGCTTCCGCTGCGGATTCTCCGTCGCGGATTTCGCCGAGAAAGATGATGGCAGGCGACCAGCGCGCCGCTTTGCGGATTTCGTTGCCGAAGCCGCCCTGTTCCACCCAGGTCTGATAGCAAACGCCATGGCCGTGAGCGCCTTCGAGCGGCATTTCCGGCGGATCTTCGACCGTGATGCCGACACCGCCGTACTTGGCCAGACGCGCGGTCATCAGGCAGGAGGCCGTGGTGGTCTTGCCCTGGCCGAAGGCGCCGGCCACCACGATCAGGCCGGTGATGCCCGGCGTCATCAGGTGTTCGACGTGGCGCGGGTGTATGCCCAGGCTGTGGAAGTCCGGCACCTGCGGCGGGAAGCGGCGCAGGACGTAAATGGTTTCGGTGATGCTGACCAGCATCGAGACCCGGTAGGAAATGCCGTCGTCGCGCACCGTGAATTCATTGCGCTGCGTCGTCTCGAAAATATGCGCGCATTTCGTGCGCAATTGCGCCAGTGCATCGGCATATTCAGGTGGCGCAGGGTGAGGATCGATGGTTTGCGGAATGCCGGCAAAGTAATTCTCTGCCTCACCGAGGTAGATGGCAAAGAATTCAAGCTCGCTCAACTTGGCCATGGGTAGATGGAGTCCGCTGGGGCTGGCAATTGACTGGCCTTTTATTCGATTCGGCCTGGAAATGGCCGGGAGCCGGCAGGCCATTTCCAGGCCCGCCTGGCGGTTGCGTTCAACCGCCAGGCGGGTTGCTCGATGGGTTTAACTGGAACTGATCAATTGACCGTGGTAAATATGACGTTTACGCCACCGGCTGCCGCGCCGCACGCAGCGTTGGCGCGGCCGGGTGTGATCGGATAGGGGTTTGCCGCATTGGCGATGTTACCTATGACGGCGCCCCCCACAGAGGTCTGGGACCAGCCACTCGAGGCGCTGGTGACCAGTTGGGAACAGACTTCCGGCGGCACATTGGTCAGCGTGATCGTGAAGTTGGGGGTGGTGCCACCCACTGCATTACCCGGAGCGACCGACAGCGTGCCTCCCCATGGGGTGCGGAAGCCTTGTGCCGCATTAATGAATACCAGATCGCTGGGCGCCTTCCTCGAATTATTCAGCTCCAGGTTCATGCCTCCAGCCGCAAAGCCTGCGGGCTGGTAGGTTCCCTGTCCAAGATAGAGCTGTTGAATTGCCGAGCGGATGGCGATGACGTTTTTGAGCATGGTCACTGACTGGTTGCTCGATTGGGCGCTGTTGAACAGCGATAGCGCGCCGACGATGACGGCGGCGATGATTGCCAGCGCGGCGATGATTTCCATCAGGGTCATGCCGAGTTGCTTGCGAATTCCAGCCATGCCCGTTTTCAGTTGCTTGCTCATGAAGGTGCTCCTGTTGTGTGTTGAGTGAAACAAGGTTAAATCAATCCCGATGAAAAAAAACTACTGTGCTGTCATTTGTTGCATCACTTCGGACATCTGTAATTCCATGGCGATCATGCCGGTGACCAGGAAGGCAATGAGCAGCCCGACCAGGAGCAGGGAGGCGCCGAAGATTATTTTCATGCGGGATTCGATCTGCGTGACCGACTCATCCAGCCATTCCCGTCCCAGCATGGAGAGCGCTTCTTCAAATCCCGAGAGCGCGGAATATACGCCAAGATCCTCGATGATTTCCCTGTCCGGAAATTCATAGCCGGCGCGCACCAGCGCATCGCCCATGTTGTGCCCGGAGCGCATGCCGGCCAGGCAGGTCGTGATGCGCCGTTTCAGCCAGGGGCCGGCGTTGTCGGCAAGCTGTTCGAGGGCGACTTCAATCCGCAGTCCGGCCTCGACCATGGCAGAAAGGGCGATCAGCCAGGTGCTGCCCTGCATGACGCGGTAGATGCTGTAGGGCGGATAGCGGTCGAGCCTGACGCGCAACGGGCCGTCGAAGCGCGGCAGGGTCATGAAAAACACCACGACCAGGAGCGCGATGAGCGGCAGGATGAGCCATAGCCAGTCGTGGGCGAGATTGCTGATGACGATCATGACTTTGGCCATCCCGCGCCATTCGGCGCCCTGAAGCACGTTGGTGAATGCCGGCACGATCTTGAAACCGAAAAGAAACAGCACGCCGATCGCCATCAAGACCAGAACGAAGGGATAGGCAAGACCCGCATAGACAGCACCCGTGATGCGCCTGCGCGCTTCCATGACGCGGGCGGCAGAGAGCAACGCCGTTTCGAGGGTGCCTGACTGCTCCCCGGCCGAGATCAGCATCATTTCTTCGGTGGTGACCCAGGCCTCCATGGCTTTGGAGAGGCGCTCGCCGTTGCGCATGGCCGTCGACCAGGCTTCCAGCGCGATGGTTTCCGGCTCGCCCTTGCCTCCGGCAGCAATGCGTCGATCCTTGATCGAGTCGACGGCCTGGAGGATCTGCACGCCGTTGCCAATCAGCTTGGCCAGTTTGAGCCACAGGCGGCGCCGGGTCGCATGGTCGATGTACTTGAACCAGAATTTGCCGAAAGCGGCTTCAATATTCTGGAGAGTGGTGCCGTTCATCTACGCGCTCTCATTCAGCATCAGGCGAAGTGATGCAGGGTGTCATCCATCTTGCTCAGGCGGCCGACGACCACTTCCACCTGGAATGGATCCACCGTGCCCTGGATGATTTTGACCAGCGCGTGATCCTTCATGGTCAGGCCGCGCAGTTCGTTGCGCCAGTAGGTCAGGGCGGCAGGCTTGTCGCGCTGGCGGATGAGGGAAAGCAGCTTGTCGTCCGGGACCACGGTCTCGGCCACGACAGTGCGGCCGACGATGCCGGTATGACGGCAGTTTTCGCAGCCGTTGCCGATGACATGGACTTTTTCCAGCTCGGCCACGCTCATGATGCGTTGCAGATCGGCTGGAGAGTAACGATCGAGCACGGTGTTGATCGGCACCTTGCAGTCCGGGCAGAGTACTTTCAGCAGGCGCTGGCAGATCAGGCCGGTGATGATCGATGAGTCCGCGAGCAGCTCGACAGCCACGCCCAGATCGATCAGCCGGTCGAGGATGGCCAGGGCATTGTTGGCATGCACCGTGGTCCATACCTGATGGCCGGTCATTGCGGCCTGCACGGCCAGCCGGGCGGAAGGCGTGTCGCGGATTTCACCGATCATGATGACGTCCGGATCCAGGCGCATGGCGGACTTGATCGCTGCCTGGAAGGCCCGGGAGCGTTCCTCTTCGGTTTGCGCATTGGTCACCGGCGTCTGTATGGCGCCGAGAATCGGGTATTCCGGCGGATCCTCGACCGTGATGACGTGCTTTTTCCCGGCTTCTTCGCGGATGATGGTCGATAGCACACGCTGCAGCGTGGTTGATTTGCCGCTGCCGGTCGGGCCGCCGATGACGATGATGCCCGTCGGACACTGTTTCATCAGTTCGATGTTGTCCGACTGCTCGCCGCTGAAACCCAGCGAGCGCAGATCCTGCGCTTCCGTCGTGTCGTTGTAGAGCAGGCGCATGACGAAAATGAAGCCGCCGGTCTTCGGGCTCGTGGCGATCCGGATGCCGTCGATTCCTTCCGGCAGCTTGGTGCGATCGGAGATGCGCGCATCCTGGCGCGACAGCGGTTCGAAGGTGGAGTCGCCGATGTCGGCCATCGACTGGTAGATCGCCGTGCACAGCTTGTCGCCGGTTTCGTAGGGGTGTTCCTCGATGAACTCCAGGTCGTTCTGGATGCGGAAATAGATCTGCGTCTTGTGCCAGCTATCGACCCGGATGTGGATGTCCGAGGCACGCAGGCGCGTCGCCTTGCGGAAAAGCCCCTTGGCCATGTCCTGCATTTCCGAGAACGAGGTGGTGAGCCGTACGGGCTGCGCTTTTTCATACATGTCGGCAATGACACGCATGTCCACCTGCAGGATGTGGTGCGGCACCTTGAGCCGTTTGAGCCGGCCAATGAACGCATTGACCGTCGGGTCAAAGATGTGCGATTTGGAAATCAGCAGGCGCCCATCGTCGAGCAGGCAGAGCTTTTCACGCAGCGAGGCGTCGACAGCAAATTTTCCGTTTATACCGGTCAGCGGAACGCCTCGCTTGGCTTGCTCAGTGCTGGATGAGACTTCCATGGGGTCATTGTCCTCTGGAGGTAAGCGGAGGAACCTGGGTCATCTGGGCAGGTGATGGCGGGGGCTCGTAGCCATAGCTGAGGCGTGCCTTTTCCTTGCCGCGCGTGATATGCACGCTATCGACGCCGATTTTGGCGATCGTCCAGCCGCCGGGAATCCGGTCGCCCTGCTTGACGGTCTGCTGTTGTCCGCTACCGAACATCAGGGTTGCCACCATTTTCCCGTCAGCACCTTCGATGGACTGGACGACGGGCTGGCGCAGCTTGTCCATGTTGCTCATGCCGCTGTTGGTGAGTTGATCGATTTCACCTTGCTTGGCAACGATCTGGGCGCGCAACTCCAGTTCCTGCCGCTTGGCATTGAGCAGGGCGATGGATTCGTTGATCTGTTGCAACTGCTCGGGAATGCTCTGCTGGGCGAAGGCCGGCATTGCCGCAGCGATACTGATACTGATGCTCGTGGTGGCGATCAGGACCCGTTTGATCCTTTTATGGCTGTACATATTGCATTCCCTCCATGGTCCATTTCATCATGCCCTCGCTAAATGTCAATGTAATCTTGCCGATCCTCAGGCCGGGGCCGTCCAGCACCGGGAGAATCGTTGCGGGTGCGAGCAGCGTGTCTCCTATCGTCCACTCCAGCGTGCTCCAGCTGCCATCATTCAGGTCTGGCTGACCGAGTACGGTCGACTTGCCCGAGTCGTTCTTGACAGTGAGCCTGATACCGTAGCGCTGTGAGAAATCGAGCATTTCCAGAAGCTTTTCACGCTCCTTGGGCAGAACTTCATTGGTGCCGGGAGGCAGCTCGAGCGGAATTTCCAGCTTTGCATGATTGCCATCCGGCAGTATTTCTGCATTCGGTTGCAGGGCAAGCAGATGCTCGATGCGTCCGGTTTCCTGGCGCGACCAGGATAGGGTGAATTTCCCTTCCGCGCAAACCGACGTGGTTGGCGTCCAGTTTCCTGGCCAGAGGGTGTTGACCTGACTCAGCGCGGCATTGCAGGCGGCGACGAACTGCGCGGCCGGCGGCTGCTTTTTCCACGGCTGCTCGGCAGCGGCCTGTTCGCGCGCTGCCTGTTCGGCGGCTTCCTTTTGTTCAAGCGCTTCCAGCTCTTTCTTGAGGCGGTAGTGTTCCCATAGCTGGTAACCGCCAAAGATGATCACCAGGGCAATCAGGAGGGCATGCAGCTTGGGGTTGTTCTTGATGAGATCCAGCCAGATGTTGCGGATCAGGCGGACTTCCCACCATTTCTTGAAGCTGTACTTGTCGCCTTTTTTGGGCAGCAGTTCTTCGAATTGACGCTCGATGCTGTGGGATATCCCCCAGTGTGCCGGGGCAAAAACTGTTTGCCAGTCGGCCAGTGACAGGTCCGTCATCATTCGGCTGCGAATGAAGTCCTCGGTACCGAGCAAGTCGCCATCGTGCAGCAGCACGCCTTCGCGCTGCGCGACGTACAGCCATTTCTTGCCGGGCACTTCCGTGACATAGAGGAAGCTGCGGTCCCGGTTGGCAACTTCCAGTGACTTTGAAATCATTGCAGCAGCAGACAGCATGCCCGGTTTGATGCCGTCCAGTTGCGTACCGAAGCCTGCCTGGGGTATCCCTGAAGTGCGCAGCACGGCAAGGTCGAAGCCTTGCTCTTCTGCCATTTTTTGCAGTTCGACCATGCGCAACCGGGCCGTTGCGCCTGGCAGCGGCTGCCAGAACAGGCCGGAAACGAAGGTGCGCTTCCCAAACTCGAAAGTCTGGGAGCCTGCGCCTGTCAGACCGGAAGCAGTCCGTTCAATGGCCATCAATCAGTCCGCCACGATGGGTTGAATCAGGATGACCAGCACGCTGCGATTGCGCTTGCCGTTGACGCCCCCTCCCAGCATGGGATTGCTGGCCTTGCCCATGCCTTCGGTAGTGGCATTGGTGGTGCTTTGTTCAAAGCCGGTCATGACCAGCGTGTCGCCGCTGTTCAGCATGACGCGCTGCAGGAAGTTGCGCGTATCGACATCCGGTGCCTGAATGCTGGAATTGTTCGAGTTCACCGTATACATGCGCAGCAGCGAGGAGATGTCAACTGCATATTGCAGCATCAGCCGGCCGCGATCCAGGATGTGCGGCACGATGGTCATCGAGAATCCGGTGGTCAGCATGCCGGGCTGCAGCGTCGTCGTCGAGCCAGCCCCCTGGGTGACGGTGGTGGTCGATGAAGCGAGGTAGGTGGTCTGCCGGCCTACCTGCAAGGGCGCCGACTGGTTGTTGAGCGTGGTCAGTGAGGCCGAGGTGATCTGGGAAACATGTCCCTGGCTGGACAGGGCGTTGATCAACGCCTGCGAACCGGCCCAGGACTGGATGTCGGAATTCGTCGCCTGGCCTGCGGTCGTCAGCACGTTCAGCGCCAGATTGGAGCCGCCGGCACTGGCAGGGTCGATGAAGTTGTTGGAGAACTTGAAGCCGAGGTTGCCCGACATCGACTGATAGGCCAGGCCCCAGTTGATGCCATATTGTTCGCCATTGCTCAGTTCCACGGAGAGAACCCGCACATTGACCACAACCTGCTTGCTCAGGGAAGCGTTCTGCGACTCGATGTATTTGCCGACCTGCGAGACGATTTCCGGTCGGTCGGTCACGGTCACGGTGCCGGTGGCTGCAGTAACGGTCAC
This sequence comes from Sterolibacterium sp., assembly GCA_019105045.1. Taxonomy (GTDB): domain Bacteria; phylum Pseudomonadota; class Gammaproteobacteria; order Burkholderiales; family Rhodocyclaceae; genus Sterolibacterium. The sequence goes on along the minus strand of JAHRWT010000051.1, from coordinate 12,991 downwards.
CGTGCCCTTTTCGGAAAGCATACCCTTGATCGAGTCTTCGATGGCAGACCAGACGGAGAGCTTGGAGTCAACCTGGGTCTTTTGCTTGGTTTCGGAGGAGGTGCTGTCGCTGCTGCCTCCACTTGAAGAGCCTCCCGTGGAATTGGAAACCATGTTCTGCAATATGGTTTCACCCGGCAGTGCGGCCAGTCGGAAAGTTCGGGTGGTATAACGATAAAAACGGATACCGTCGCCCATCCATTCCCAACTCAGGCCAAAACGGGCTGCGGCCACATCGAGAAAGCCGGAGAGAGGGCCGTCATAACTGATGGGAACGCCATTCTGGCCGCCACCGGGCATGGCGTAGCCAAATGCCGGCGCCATGCCCGGCAGACTGGGTTGCGGGGCAGGATTTGCCGTCGCGCCAGCCTGGGTGGCTTGGGCGGAAGGCAGCGCTTCCGGCGCGACCGTGACCGGGACGCCCATGAGCAAGGTAACGCGTTCGGCAACGTCCTGAATGGTGCGGAACTCGCGATTGATCGAGAAACGCCGGCTGGTTGCGCGGTGGCCGGAAACCTGGAGCTCGTTGTCGCGGAGCTTGCGCACTGGCAGCCAGATGCCTTCCGCATTATCCACGACGGCTTTCGATCCGGCGTGGCTGCGATTGATTTCCTGAAGGTATTTGCCGATTTCTTCGTTTGTGGCGCTGACGTTTTTCTGCATCGGTGCCACGCGCTTGCTGGCGCAACCGGCGGTAGCAAGCAGCGAGATCAGCAGCAGCGGGATGAGTGTGGTTTTTGCAGTGGGTCGCATCGTCTTACTTCCTCGCCATGATTCGCAGCATGCGGTTGGCTGCATAGAACTGTACTTGTACATTTGCACCGTTCCGGTTGAGGGCATCGACGACCTTGGTGATGGCGCCGGTAAAGCTGTCGTCGAGTTCCAGGTCGGCAAGCGCGACCAGGTCGTCAGGTTCCCAGGTCGTCTGCCAGCCTATGCTTGAAGACCAGCGGGTAAAGACATCGGAGAGTCGTTCGCCATTGCGAATCTGCCAGTGGGCCTGGCTGTCCAGGCCTGGACGTATGTTCGCCGTGCCTGTGTTCGTGCTGACATGGCTGTCGCTGCTGCCGTAGCTGCCCTGGGCCGTTTCGTAGGTGACTGGAGCGCTGGGGGCGGCAACCGGTTCAGGCGGGGGGGCCGCAGGTGGTGCCGGCATGGAGGCTGGTTCCGGCATGGGAGCCGGCTTCGGCTCCGGCATCGGCGCGAATACCGGTTTGGGGGCTGGTTCTGGTTCGTGTTTGTATGTGGGGTCCGGCATTGGGGCGTATGACGGTTCCTGTGCGTGCTCGGGCTCGGGTTCGGGATCGGGATCGTCATATATCTCGGATGGCTCGGGTTCGGGATCGTACATCTCGGGTGGCGTCTCTGCTTCAGTTTCTGCGTCGATCGTATCTGAAGCAGGCCGAGGGCCGGAGGACGGAGAATATGCTGCATTCGGTGCCGTAATGTCGCCCTTGAGAAATTGTGCCGACTGGAGCCTGGTGGCAGCAGCTTCCCGGCTGGGAGCGGATTCGTCGGTGTCAAAGGTTGCAACGTCATAAGCCATTTGCGCACTGGCCAGCATAGGCGACAGCGACATGACAATCACCGGCAATAGCCTCAGAAATCCAGTTTTCAATTCGCTTCTCCTAAGTTTTTCATCGACTCATCGACTGTTGGTTTCCGAATTTTCTGCTATCAATGTGGCATGGAGGTGATATGCGGCAGCCTTGGCAGACCTGAATAGGCGACAGCGCATTGCGTGTGTGCAGGGCGTGATGGGCGCGGTGCGGATTGCTTGATAACGTCGCTCATCGCCAGGAAAAATGCAGGGCGGTTACTGCCGGAAGCGCAGAACACGGGATGCCGCGTGGGGACACGGCGTAGCCGCCGTTCAAGCCATGGCTTGGTCAATTGCCTGGTCAATTGAATCCCCTCTCCTTGTGTTTATTCTTGCAGTGAACTCAGGCCGGATGGTCCGGCATGGTTACCTTGGTTATTTGGCCGCTGCAGTATATCTCGCCAGTCGTGCAATAAGAATGTGCCCGCCGACAAATTTTTGCCCAGTATAAATAAAAAAATGCAAAAGGGCAGGATGAATAGCGATAGCGCCTGAATGGCGCCTGGCTTGGCAGGTGCGGCGATCAGCGTGGCCGGTTTGCAATCGGCGCATTCAGCGCCAGACCAGCACCGGGATTTTCGAGTGGGTCAGTACCTTCTGGGTTTCGCTGCCGAGCAACAGGCTGCTGATGCCGCGACGGCCGTGTGAAGCCATGAAAATCAGATCGCAGCCTGCCGTGGTTGCGGCCTCGATGATGGCCATGTAGGCAATGTCATTGACATGGCTGATGCTGCTGCAGGGAACGCCGGCCTGTTGGGCTTCTGCCGTTGCTGCTGTCAGGATGCTCTGTGCCTGTGCATTCGCCATTTCGGCAAATTTCTCCGGTGTTGTCGGGTCGATCAGGGCGCCTTCGCCGTAGAAGGCGATGGGGTAATCCGGCTTTGCATAGAAGAAAGTGATTTTTGCGCCGGCCTCCCGGGCGAAATTCACTGCCTGCCGAACGGCATTGCCGGACAGCTCCGAACCATCGGTTGGGACCAGGATATGCTTGAACATGACGCACCTCATCGCAATGTGGTATGAGCAAATGATTATAATCACGCTCTTCCCCGTTTCAGACAGGTGGGTTTCGGCCATGAGGGGGATAGCCCGGCAGCAGGAAACGATGCTGCCGGTATTGCATCGTTGATTTTCTGGAGCAACCCGCATCATGAGCATGCCTGATAGTACGGTACAAAAAGCCGCTTTGACACCGAAAGACGCCTGGCAGGCGGTGCATGATGCGGTCGAGAGCCGGATCGATCCGATTGGCATGATGGCGCCACTGGTGCACGCCAAGATGGCCTGGTGGCTGCATCCTCAGGAGCTGGCCGAGTCCCTGGGGCGTTTTTCGACGGATCTGATGGCTCTGCAGTGGCATACTTGGCAGCGCATCCTGGGCATGCCGGCAGAAGACGTGGTCCGGGCGCATGCTGACGATCAGCGTTTCAGTGATCCGGAATGGCACGACATCGCGACCTGGGACATCCTCAAACAGTGGTATCTGCTGTTTACGCGCCAGACGCTGGATATGCTGCATGAAACCCCGGGGCTGTCGAGTCGGGAGCGGCGCAAGGCGGCCTTCTGGTGGCGTGAATTCCTGAATGCCATGGCGCCGACCAATTTCTTCTGCTCAAATCCGGTTGCCCAGCGCAAAGCCATCGAGAGCAACGGGCAGAGCCTGGCGCGCGGCTTGCAGATCATGCTGGACGACTTGCAGGCCGGCACGGTGCGAATGACCGATCCGAGTCATTTCATTGTGGGCAAGAATCTGGCGACGACGCCGGGCAAGGTGGTTTTCCGCAATCACCTGCTGGAAGTGATCCATTACACGCCGACCGTTGAAAAGAACTACGAAAAGCCGCTGGTCATCGTGACGGCCTGGATCAACAAGCACTACATCCTCGACATGACGCCGGCCAAAAGCATGGTGAAATACCTGCTCGATCAGGGTTTCAGCGTGTTCATCACCAGCTGGAAAAATCCGGATCAGACGATGAGCGAGGTGAGCTTCGATGACTATCTGACCGATGGCATCGACAGGATCATCAACGTGGCCCGCGACATCAGCGGTTCGAAACAGGTCAATGCCGTCGGTTATTGCATCGGCGGCGCAGCGCTGACGACCTACATGGCCTGGGCCAATCGTCGCTATTCGGCACGTGAAATGCCGGTTTCCAGCATGACCCTATTGACGGCGCTGGTCGATTACCACAAACCGGGAGACATCGAGATTTTCCTCGATGAAAGTACCGTGCAGTGGTTGTCGAGGAACATGAAGGTCAAGGGCTTTCTTGAAGGCCAGGAAATGGCCACTGCCTTCCGCCTGCTGCGCTCCAACAGCCTGATCTGGCACTATGTGGTGCATGGCTATCTGTATGGCGAGATGCCACCCGCTTTCGATGTGCTGTACTGGAACATGGATACGACGCGCATGCCGGCAGCCATGCACCAGTGGTATTTGCGCGAGTTCTACCTCAACAACAACCTGATCAAGAAGGATGCCCTGACCATTGCCGATGAGAAAATCGATCTGGAGCGGATTCGCCAGCCAGTCTATTCCGTTGGCGCGGCGGACGATCACATTGCACCCTGGCGGCAGACTTTCCGGGTCAATAATTTTGTCTGCGGACCGAAGCGCAACGTGCTGTCCAGTTCCGGGCACATCCTGGGGATCGTCAATCCGCCGGTCAGTCCTCCGAAGCGCGAATACTGGGTCGGCAGCGTGGAGCGTCACGACACGCCTGAAAGCTGGCATGAGCGTACCGAACATCGGCAGGGATCGTGGTGGGAAGACTGGATGGAATGGCTCAAGCCCCAGGCCGGCAAGCTGGTCAAGGCCGGCGCGACGACGACCCGTTCGTATCCCGCGCTTGGCGATGCGCCCGGCGAGTACGTGCTGGAGACTTGACCTGCTTGATCGCAGTCAAGGCAGGGCTTGGACGATGGCATATAGAATGATCAGCCGATTCTTAGAGCTTCGAGGCGAACATGCCAGATATTCGTGAAATCCTTCCGCCGCATCACAAGCACTGCGACGAACTTTTTTCCGCAGCCGAGGAAGCCGCGCAGCAAGGTAACTGGCAGCGTTGTGCAGCATCCCAGGCTGGTTTCGCCGCCGAGTTGCTGGCGCATCTGGACGCCGAGGAAACTCTGCTGTTTCCGGCCTTCGAGGAGGCCACGGGCATGCGTCAGGGACCGACCCAGGTGATGCGAATGGAGCATGGGCAGATGCGCGGGCTGGCCGAACAGATGAATGCGGCCCTGGCGGCCCAGGATGCCGATGCCTTTGCTGGTGCGGCAGAAACATTGCTGATTTTGATGCAGCAGCACAACATGAAGGAGGAAAACATCCTTTATCCGATGTGCGACCAGGCGTTGGCTGAACAGATCGAGACGCTGGCGGCAGAACTGCAGCAGCGTCTGGCGACTGCGGGTCGATGAACAATGGCGCTTGATCCGCTGGTCATCGACGGCCGTCATCTGCAGCCACCGGAACCTCTGGAACTGACGCTCGCGGCGCTGGACAGGCTGCAGCCGGGGCAGGAACTGCTCCTGCTGCTGCACTGCGAGCCGCATCCGCTGTATTCGATACTCAAGCGCAACGGCTATCGTTACGTGGCCGAGTTCAAGGACAACGGCGATAACGAGATCCGCATCAGCAAGGCCTGATGCGGGGCAGGGCAATGCGCGCGAATCTGTCCTTCGAGCAGGCGCCGCCGATTTCGGTGCCTTTCCGTTTTTTTCTGCTCGCTCCGCTGTTCGGTATCGCTGCCGGCGTGCTGCTGGTGCTGCAGGGCAGCGAGGCGCTGGCATCGCGCTGGAATCCCTCAACCCTCGCGCTGACGCATCTGTTTTCAGTCGGCTTCATGTTGCAGGCCATGTGCGGAGCGCTGTTGCAGTTCGTGCCGGTGGCCACGGGGGGCAATGTCCGGCGCCCGAGGCTGGTTGCCAACGTGGCCCATCCGCTCCTCGGCCTGGCGGCCATGGTATTGATCACGGCGTTCCTTGCCGCGCAATCACAATCCTGGCTGTTTCCGCTGGCCGGCCTGCTGTTTGCCTTGGGCCTGAGCCTGTTCATCGGCAATGTCGGCATGGCATTGCTGCAAACGCCGGCAACGGGCATGACGGTGCAAACCTTGCGTTTGTCCCTGTTTGGCCTCGTCATGACGCTGCTGTTCGGTTTGTTGCTGGTCGGCATGCTGGGATGGCAGGGGCGCTTCATCGCGCTGACCGGCTGGTCGTTGCCTCGGCTGGTCAATACCCATGCCGCCTGGGGGCTGGGTGGCTGGGCCTTGTTGCTGGTCATGGCCGTGTCCTACATGGTGGTGCCGATGTTTCTCCTCACGCCCGCTTATCCGGCGCGGGCCAGCCGCTGGTTGCCGTTGGGGCTGCTGGCGGTGCTGCTGGTCTGGTCGGCTGTGCAATTTATTGACGCGTCGCTGGTGCCGGGGGGCTTGGCCGAAGCCATTGTGTTGCCGGGATTGGCGCTTGCGGCGGGCTATGCGCTGGTTACGTTGTGGCTGCAGGAGAAGCGCCGGCGGCGGATCGTCGATCCGACGTTCCTGTTCTGGCGCAGCGCCATGCTGGCCTTGCTGGCGATCCTGTTGTCGTGGCTGGTTCTGCTTGCCGTGCCGGACCTGGCGCAGCACCCGCGCAGCATGGTATGGCTGGGCGTGCTGGCCTTCCATGGGGTTTTCGTTTCGGTCATCAGCGGCATGCTTTACAAGATCGTGCCGTTCATGATCTGGCTGCATTTGCAGAAGCTCGACGATCTCAAGACCCTGCCGCCCAACATGAAGCAGATGATTCCGGAGCGCAGGATGCGCGGGCAGCTGGCGGCGCATTTGCTGGCGCTGGCGCTGTTGCTGCTCGCAGTGCTCTGGCCGCGGTTCGCGCCCGTGGCGGGCGGGGCGCTGGCGCTGTCCTTCGCCTGGCTGGAGTGGAACTTGCTGCAGGCGCTACGGATCTATGTGGATTTCCGCCGTGAACATGTTGCTCGCGCTGCGGGGGCTATTCACAGTTCGAACTGACGCAGGCGGTGCATGTCGTGTATCGTGATCTGCTTGCCCTGCACGGTAATGAGCCCGGAGTTCGACAGGTCGTGAAAGACGCGTGACAGCGTTTCCGGGGTCAGGCTGAGGCGCGAGGCGATGACCTGTTTCGAGGTGGTCAGGGCGATGGTGATTTCCGTTTCCCCCGTTTTCTCTGCCGCGCCATGGGCTTCTTCCTTGCCGTGCTGGAGCAGGAAGCCGATGACGCGCTGGGTGGTCGAGCGCAGCGAATAGGATTCGACATCCTGGACCAGCGTATGCAGGCGCATCGACAGTCCGGCCAGCATGCGGCGGGCAAAGGAGGAATCCTGTTCAAGCAGGTCGATGACCGCATTGCGGGCGATGTGCAGCAGCAGCGTGTCGGACAGCGATTCGGCAAAGACGGGGTAGGGACGATCCATGAACATCGCCGCTTCGCCGAAACTCTGATACGGACCGAGGATGTTGATGACTTTTTCGTTGCCCTGGCTGGAGGGGAAGGCCAGCTTGATCTGACCAAAGACGACGAGATAAAAACCGCGCGGCATGTCGCCCTTGTGAAAGAGCATTTCACCTTTTTGCAGGCGTTTTTCGCGCGTGTTCGCGCTGATGTGGGCGATCTGTTCCGGGGCGAGTTCGACGAAGAGCGGCAGGCGCGCGAGTATCTGCGTAATATCCCGGGTTTCGGATTTTTCGGTGGGCATAAGGGGATTTCCTGTGAGGCGAAACCATAGCATGAATTCTTCGTCTCACGAGCAGGCAGGATTGCCTGCGAATCGGAGCGCGTCATTGATGGCGGCGGCTTCATTGAAGAGGAAAACATGTATATCGCTTTCAAGCACCTGCATATCGCTTGCGTCATCCTGAGCGGACTGGGTTTTCTCCTGCGCGGCATCCTGATGCTGCGCGATTCGCCCTGGTTGCAGGCGCGTTGGCTGCGCATCGCACCCCACGTCAACGACACGCTGCTGTTCAGCGCGGCCGTCGGGCTGGCGGTAATGAGCGAGCAATATCCCTTCGTCGAACCCTGGCTGACGGCCAAGATATTCGGCCTGATTGCCTACATCATTCTTGGTTCCCTGGCGCTGAAGGCCGGCCGCAGCAAGCGGCTGCGCGTCGTTTGCGGGTTGTTGGCAGTGCTGGCCTTCACCTACATCGTTGCCGTGGCAATGACGCGGAATCCACTGGTTTTTTCCCCGGCATAGGCTGCTTGATCAGGTTTGCCATGGCGGGAAAACGGCGGGCAGAGGGTGGCTGTGGTAGGCTAGCGGGTTCTGATTTTGCCACTTGCAGGTGGCCATTCGTCTTCGACAGGCACTGAGAAATATGAGCGCAGCACAGCATGGGCATGGTTTCGGCATTGCAGCCATTTTCGACGAACGGATCATCCGGCGTTTTGACGTCAGCGGTCCGAGATATACCTCCTATCCGACGGCCGACCGCTTTACCAGCGACTTCGGTCCGGACAGTTACGGGAAATGGCTGGGCCGGCGCACGGTGGCCGGCGTCAGCAAGCCGCTGTCGCTGTATTTTCACATCCCATTCTGCAACACCATCTGCTATTACTGCGCCTGCAACAAGATCATCACCAAGGATCATGGCCGCTCGGCCAAATATCTGAAATATCTCGGCAAGGAACTCGCCTTGCAGGCTTCCCTGCTGGAGGGCGAGCGCGACGTGGTCCAGCTGCACTGGGGCGGCGGCACGCCGACTTTTCTTTCGCACGAGGAAATGCGCCTGCTCATGGACATGACGCGCGAGCATTTCCGCCTGCTGCCGGATGGCGAATATTCCATCGAAGTGGATCCGCGCAAGGTCGATGAGGCGACCGTGCAATTGCTCGGCGAACTCGGTTTCAACCGCATGAGCCTGGGCGTGCAGGATTTCGATCCGGTGGTGCAGAAGGCGGTCAATCGCATCCAGAGCCTGGAGGAAACCCGGCTGGTCATCGAGGCGGCGCGGCGCAATCGTTTCAAGTCGGTGAGCGTGGATCTGATCTACGGCCTGCCGTTCCAGAGCGTGGAAAGCTTCAATCGTACGCTGGACGAGGTGATCGGGCTCGACCCGGATCGTCTGTCGATCTACAACTACGCCCATCTGCCGCATCTGGTGAAGCCGCAGCGGCGCATCAACGAAGCCGATCTGCCCAGTCCGGATGCCAAGCTGGAAATCCTGCAACTGGCGATCCGCCGCCTGGCCGAAGCCGGCTATGTTTTCATCGGCATGGATCATTTCGCCAAACCCGACGACGAGCTGACCATCGCCCAGAATCAGGGGCGGCTGCATCGCAACTTCCAGGGTTATTCGACGCATGCCGAGGCCGATCTGCTGGCCTTCGGCATTTCGGCGATCAGCAAATGCGGGCCCAGCTACGGCCAGAACGTGAAGACGCTGGACGAGTATTACGACCTGCTCGACCAGGGCGTGCTGCCGGTGATGCGCGGCATCGAGCTGAATGCGGACGATCTGCTGCGCCGTTCCATCATCCAGCAGCTGATGTGTCATTTCGAGCTCGACATCGCGGCCATCGAACTGGCGCACCAGATCGACTTCAAATCCTATTTTGCCGAGGAACTGGCGGCGCTGGGCGAGATGGAAGCGGCTGGCCTGTTGTCGATCGGCGAGCGCCAGTTGCAAGTGCACATTTCCGGTCGCCTGCTGGTGCGGGTGATTGCCATGGCTTTCGACCGCTACCTGCGCCGTCCGCAGGAAGGCGCGCGCTATTCCAAGGTGATCTGAGCCGGCAGGCGCGGCTGGCGTTCAGCGGATACAGCGCATGCAACGAATTTCCCGGAGGTGCCGATGCCCGATACCGGCTTCATTGCCCTGTTCCTGATCGGTTTTCTCGGCGGCACGCATTGCATTGCCATGTGCGGCGGCATCGTCGGCGCCCTGAGCATGCAGATGCCGCCCGGTGCCGCCGGTGTGTCGGGCAGCGGTCAAGCGAGGCGGGCAGCGCTGGCGAGCCTGCCCTTGCATCTTGCCTACAACCTCGGTCGTATCTCCAGCTACGGCCTGGCTGGCGCGGCGCTGGGGGCGGTGGGCAGCCTGGGCTTGTTGTTCGAGCACCTGCTGCCGATGCAGATGACGCTGTATGTCGTGGCCAATCTGATGCTGGTCGCCCTCGGCCTGTATTTGCTCGGACTGAGCCAGTCCCTGCAGTTTCTCGAACGTGCCGGCCAGCGGATCTGGCTGAGGATACAACCGCTGTCGCGGCGCTTTCTGCCGGCGCAGCGGGTGAGCCAGGCGCTGCCATTGGGGATGCTCTGGGGCTTTCTACCCTGCGGCATGGTCTACAGCGCGCTGACGATGGCCTTGATGTCGGGCAGCGCCTTGCGTGGCGCCGGTTTGATGCTGGTGTTCGGTCTGGGCACGCTGCCCAACTTGCTGCTGGCCGGCCTGCTGTTGCAGCGTTTGCGCGCCTTCAGCCAGGCGAAACCGGTCCGGGTGATTTCGGGACTGCTGGTGCTGGGTTTCGGCGTCTATGGCTTGCTGAATGCGACCAGTCTAGGCGGCCGCTTGTGGCAGGGCATCATCTGCCGCGTCTGAGCGATGATCCGAAGCCGGGTGGTTCGCCCGGCAACCCGGCCCTCGCGCCTCGCTTCATCCGAAGTTTGCTTGACCCGGCAAGGTTGTTTTGTTTAAATCGAAGCTTGTTTCAAACAACCGTTTGCCTGCCATGTCCGAGACCGATACCCGCAATCGCATCCTGCGTGCCGCTGAGCTGCTGTTCATCGAGCATGGCTTCGAGGCCACGACGCTGCGCCAGATCACCGGCAAGGCCAGGGTGAATCTGGCGGCCGTCAATTACCATTTCGGCTCCAAGGACCAGCTCATCGAAGAAATCTTTCGCCAGCGCCTGGGCTGGCTCAATGAGCAATGCCTGCGGGAGCTGGACCAGCTGGAGGCTGCCGCCGATGGCGAGCCGTTGCGGCCGCGCCAGATACTTGAAGCCTTCTTTGGCGTGTCGCTTCGTCTGGCGGCTGACAAGGAAGGGGGCGGCAACAACTTCATGCGCCTGCTCGGACGCACCTATACCGCGCCCACGCCTGCCATCCGGGACTTTCTGGTGCGCGAATATGCGGCGGCCGTGCCACGTTTCAAGATGGCGCTGTTTCGCGCGCTGCCCGACGTGCCGAAGGAGGAAATCCTCTGGCGCTTTCATTTCATGCTGGGCGCCATGTCCTACGCCACTTCCGGGGCCGATGCCCTGAACGTGCTGGGCGGCCTTGACGACAGCGATAGCCAAGCCTTGCACGCGCGTCTGATGGCCTTCCTCATTGGCGGCCTGCGCGCGCCCTTGGCAGAATTGCCGCCCAAGGCTGCCGGCAAACGGACAAAACAGCCGGACTGAGCAACCCTCAGACGGCACGATCATTCACGGCAACCGGTTTTCGAGGAGAGACAAGACAATGGCTCAATACAATGCCCCCCTGCGCGACATGCAGTTCGTCATGCATGAATTGCTGAACGTCGAGGCAGAACTGCGCACGCTGCCGCCCCATGCGGATATCGATGCGGCAACCATCGACCAGGTGGTCGAGGAAATGGGCAAGTTCTGCAGCAAGGTGCTGTTCCCGTTGAATCACAGCGGCGACCGCGAAGGTTGCCGTTTCGATCCGGCGACGCAGGCCGTTACTACGCCCAAGGGCTACAAAGAGGCTTACCAGCAGTACATCGATGCCGGCTGGCCATCGCTGGCCTGCGATCCGGAGTTTGGCGGCCAGGGCCTGCCGCACGTCATGAGCAGCGTGATGCTGGAAATGCTCAATTCGGCAAACCAGGCGTGGACCATGTATCCGGGGCTGTCGCACGGGGCCTATGCCTGTCTGCGCGCGCATGGCACGCCCGAGCAGAAGGCTTTTTATCTGCCCAGGCTGATCTCCGGCGAGTGGATGGGCACGATGTGCCTGACCGAGCCGCATTGCGGCACCGATCTGGGCCTGCTGCGCAGCAAGGCCGAGCCGCAGGCGGATGGCTCGTACAAGATCAGCGGCGCGAAAATTTTCATTTCCGCCGGCGAGCACGACATGGCGGCCAATATCGTGCATCTGGTGCTGGCGCGGCTGCCGGACGCCCCGGCCGGCACGCGCGGCATCTCGCTGTTTCTGGTGCCGAAGTTCCTGCCGGATGCCAGCGGCGATCCGGGCGCGCGCAACGCGATTTCTTGCGGGGCGATCGAGGAGAAGATGGGCATCCACGGCAATGCCACCTGCCAGATGAATCTCGATGGCGCGACCGGCTGGATCATCGGCGAGCCGCACAAGGGCCTGAATGCGATGTTCGTGATGATGAACGAAGCGCGTCTGGGCGTCGGCCTGCAATCGCTGGGCCTGACCGAAGTCGCCTACCAGAACGCCGTCGCCTATGCCCGCGAGCGCATCCAGATGCGCAGCCTGTCGGGAACCAAGGCGCCGGAGCAGGCGGCCGATCCGATCATCGTCCATCCCGACGTGCGCCGCATGTTGCTGACGGCGCGCGCCTATGCGGAAGGCGGGCGCGCGTTCACCACCTTCGTCTCCCTGCAGGCCGATCTCGAAACCAAGCACCCCGATGCGGCGGTACGCGAGGAAGCGGCCGATCTGCTGGCCCTGCTGACGCCCATCGTCAAGGCCTTTCTCACCGACAACGGCTGGGTGGCCACCTCCGAGGCGATGCAGGTATTCGGCGGCCATGGCTACATCGCCGAGAACGGCATGGAGCAGTACGTGCGCGATGCGCGCATCAACATGATCTACGAAGGCACCAACACCATCCAGTCGCTCGACCTGCTGGCGCGCAAGGTATTGATGGATGGCGGCGCCAGGCTGCAGAAGTTCGGCGCGCGGGTGCAGGCCTTCATCGCCGAGAACAGCGGCAATGAAGCCATGAAGGAGTTCATCGAACCGCTGGCCGACCTGGGCGACAAGCTGACCAAGCTGACCATGGAGCTGGGCATGAAGGCGATGCAGAACCCGGACGAGGTGGGGGCCGCCGCCGTGCCCTATCTGCGCGTTGCCGGGCATCTGGTGTATGCCTGGCTGTTCGCGCGCATGGCGAAGATCGCCCTGGAAAAACAGGCGACGGGCGATGCGTTCTACCAGGCCAAGCTGGCCACGGCGCGTTTCTATTTCGCCCGCCTGCTGCCGGAAACCGCCATGCTGATCCGTCAGGCGCGTGCCGGTGCGGACTGCCTTCTGAATCTCGATGCTGAACTGTTTTGAGGAGCTGCGGACATGAGCAATTTCATCGTCAGAAAAGTTGCGGTGCTGGGCGCCGGGGTGATGGGTGCGCAGATTGCCGCACATTGCATCAATGCCAAAGTGCCGGTGGTGCTGTTCGACCTGCCGGGCAGGGAGGG
>JAHRWT010000001.1 GCA_019105045.1 Sterolibacterium sp. | reverse complement strand
ATCGATCCGCGCCTGCCGGTGTCGCAAGGCATGAAGACCTCGGACATGGTCAAGGCGCTGACCGGATTGCTGAGCTTGGGCAAGAGCGACTTTGAGGCCATCGAACCGTTTCGGAGCGACCGCTTCTTCAAGGAAGCCCTGAACTGAATGAGCAATTTTCCGCAGTGACGTCTCACATTTCGGTGGGAAGCTATCGGCTCGTGTCATCTTCAGTCAATTGTTGATTTGTTCAGCGTGTCCCTAGGGTCTGCTCTCAATCAAGCAAGTGGTGTTATGCCATATGCAACCGAAGTCGAATAAATCGTTCACGATCAATGACATGGCAAGGGGCTGTTCACAGGGGGCGAATTATGGTCATATCCTGATTTTTGAGCAGGAGTCAGGATGGACCGGACGATGTTACGAGACGACCAGTGGGCGCGCATTGAACAGTTATTACCCGGTAAGAAGAGTGATCCCGGCTGCACAGCGAAGGACAACCGGCGCTTTGTCGAAGCCGTTCTCTGGATTATGCGCACCGGTAGCCCGTGGCGTGATCTGCCCGAAGAACTGGGCCATTGGCACCGGACATATGTGCGTTTCTCGCGTTGGCGCGAGAAGGGCGTCTGGGAGCGCATGGCGACGGTACTGCAAGGTGATGCCGACATGGAGCATCTGTTCATTGACTCGACCATCGTACGCGCCCACCAGCATTCTGCCGGTGCTAAAAAAAAGTGGGCCATCAGGAAATCGGCCGCTCGCGGGGCGGGCTGACCACCAAGCTGCATGTCGCTGTGGATGCCTTGGGCAATCCGCTGCGCATCATCCTCTCGGCCGGCCAGATCGCCGACATCGAGCAGGCGGCAGCGCTGATCCAGGATCAAGCTGCCGGGTTCGTCGTCGCCGACAAGGGCTACGACTCGGATGCCTTCGTCAATACGATCACGATGCAGGGTGGCCAAGCTGTTATCCCGCCGCGTTCCAATCGACTCAATCCGCGAACGTTCGACAGGCATATCTACAAAAGCCGCAATCTGATCGAGCGCTTCTTCAGCCGCATCAAACAATTCAGACGCATCGCCACGCGTTACGACAAACTCGCCAAGTCATTTCTCTCCCTCGTTCATCTGGCTTGCACTATCGTCTGGTTGGCTTGATTGAGAACAGACCCTGAAGCGGGGATTTTACCGTGCGCCTGTTGATCGTCGAAGACTCCGTGACATTGGCCGACAGCCTGCGCGCTGCACTGGAGGCTGAGGGGCATGCGTGCGATCACGCCGAGGACGGCGTGGTGGCTAGCCATTATCTCTCCATGCATGCTTACGATTTAGTGGTTTTGGACTGGATGCTGCCGCGCCTCGATGGTCTGGCTGTGCTGCACAGGCTGCGCCAAAGCGGTGCCAAGGCGCGGGTGTTGATGTTGTCGGCGCGCGATACGGTGGCCGATCGTGTGGCGGCCTTGGATGCGGGCGCCGATGATTATCTGGTCAAGCCTTTTGCTCTCGATGAGCTGCTGGCGCGTATCCGCGCCTTGGCAAGACGGCCGCAAGAAGGTGGGGCGAGCACGCTCATGCAAGGTGAGTTGCACCTGGATTTGCACGCACGACGGGCACGTTGGCAGGGTATGGATTTGCAGCTGTCGCCCAAGGAATATGCGCTCTTGGAGCTGCTGCTGCGCGAGCGTGGGCGAGTGCTGTCGCGCGCAGCGATCTTCGATCGTTTATATGACAGCAGCAGCGCAGTATCGGATAAGGTTGTCGAGGTGATCTTGAGTACGCTGCGTGGCAAACTGGCCAAAGCGGGTGCAATTGACCCCGTGCAAACGCGGCGCGGGTTTGGCTATGTCATCGAATAGCGGCAAGCCCTGGTCGTTACGCAGACGTTTGCTGTGGCAGCTGGTGCTGGCCTTTGGCGTGCTGCTGGGAGGGCTATTCATCGCACTGGATTTGCTGGTAGATCGGGCCATGTTCCATCAACTCGATCAGGTTCTGGCCGCGCGTACCACCTCGCTGGCTCAGCAGTTGCAAGAGGGGGATGAGCCGCGCCAGGCGGTACTGTCGGCCTGGGATATTGCCGGACATACGGAATTTTTTGCGATCTACGATGCGGCTGGCAGGCTGCGTATGGCTTCGCATAACAGTGGCGACCAGCCGCTGCGCCTGCCGCATGCCGAACGCAGTCATGAGGCAGGCAATATCCGTCTTCCGGATGGACATTCGGGGCGCTACCGGCAGGTGATTTTGAAACGCGGTGCTTTTGCGGGGGGGCACCTCGTGCTGGCGACCGAGCGTGAAAGCTGGGATCAAGCAGAGAGCGAGATGCATGGCGTATTGTGGCTGGGGCTGTTGCTGAGCATTCTGGCCGCCGTGCTGCTGTGTATGTTGCTGCTGCGCCAGGCCTTTGCCCATATGGCGCGAGAAGCTCAACGTCTGCCACACGATGGCCCGCCCGCGCAGTCTGTCTTACCAAGCACGCCCAGCGAACTGCATCCCTTCGTGAGTGCTGCGTATGCAGCCTTGCAAACCTCCTGGGCCCTAACGGAACGGGAACGCCGTTTTTCGCGTAGTGTGGCTCATGAATTGCGCACGCCGGTCGCTGAAATCAATATTGCCAGCGAGCGTGCTTTGGCGCAGGACAATAAGGACGCGCTGCGTCACGGCCTGCAGCAGGTCCAGCAGGCCGGTGCACGCATGCAACGCAGCATCGAAGCGCTGCTGGCACTGGTGCGGTTTGAATCCGGGCAGGAGCGGCCGCAAACCGATCCCTTGGATCTGGCGGCGTTGTTGCGCCGGCAGGCCGAAGCCCTGGCTTGCCCGCAGCTCCAACTGCGGCTGCCGCTGGAGGCCTGGGTTATTTGCGATGCCGGGATGCTGGAAGGAATTATCAGCAATCTCCTGCAAAACGCCATTGAATATGGCGATGTGCAGACCGAGGTGATAGTACAGCTTTGTGATGTGGGGGCAGAGCTGGTCTTGGAAGTGCGCAACCGCGCAAGCCAGCTCTCGCAAGAGGCGCTGGCCTGCTTTGGTGAGCGCCACTGGCGTGGCCAGAGTGAGGGCAGTGCGCAGCATGCGGGGCTGGGTCTGGCCTTGGTCTATGCCATGGCGCAGGCGCTGGGCCTGAAAGTGGCTTTTGCATTGGATGCAGGCGAGCTCTGTGCCCGCGTCAGTGGGCTGCAGCGCATGGGCTGACAATTTTTTAGCCAGCCGCAATCCAAAGCATTACCAAAGTTTGGTTTTGCAAGCTGCTGGGCATCTTCTCGACGTGATGCCCGCCATGCGCTATTTTTCTCCCGTTATTTTGATCGCTGCCCTTTTGTTGCAAGGCTGCGGCCGCACCGTGCCAGAGCCGGCCGAGCAGGCTGCGCCCGGGGTTGATGCGCAGGGGCGGATTACCCTGAGCCCGGCACAAGTGCAAAGCCTGGGTATTACGACAGTTGCGGCCCAGGCTGCGGCGTCTGTGCCGTTGATGGGGCTGCCCGCACTAATTGCCGCCCCCTTGTCCGCAAGTACCGAGCTGATCCTGCCCTATGCGAGCGTGGTGACGAAGGTGCTGGTGGATGAAGGGCAAGTTGTTGCCCGAGGACAAGCCATGCTGCGTGTGCAAAGCCGTGCAGCGGCGGCAGCTCAGGCTGATCTGGCACGCGCCCATGCCGCCGCAGAGCTGGCTCAACAGCAGGCCCAACGCGATGCGCTGCTGCTGCAAGAGGGTTTGATTGCCAAGGCGCGTCAGCAGGAAAGTAGTGCGCGCGCGGCGGCTGCCCAGGTGGATGTGGCCTTGGCGCACGCGCAAATGGCGCAGCTGCGCCCCCTGCCAGGCGGGTTGCCGGGCGAGTTTGAGCTGCTGGCAGCGCAGGCGGGCAGGGTGTTGCATCGCACGGTAAAGCCGGGGCAAGCGCTGGATGCGCTGGCTTCTGCCTTCACGTTGCTGGAAGGCGAAATCTTAGATGTGGAATTCAATGTGCCATTGCGGCTGCAAAACTTGGTCAAGCCAGGCTTGCTGGTGCAACTTCAGGATGGCTCGCAGGCGCGGGTCATGGCGGTTGGCGGGGATGCCGATCCGGGGACACAGGGCCTGCGTGTGCGCGCACAGATCGAAGGCGCTAGCACGCTACTGCCGGGGCAACAATTGGAAGTCACTCTGCATCTTGCCGCGCCAAGTGATGCCTTGCAGGTACCGGCCGCAGCGTTGATGCCGCACGGCGAGCAGCATGTGCTGTATGTGCGCGAAGGCAGCGCCTGGCATGGTGTCAAGGTGACCCTGCTGGGCGGCGATGGCAGGTTGGCGGTGGTGCAAGGCAAGGGCCTGCAGGCGGGCGCACAGGTGGCCGCTACAGGCGGCAATTTGCTGAAAACACTGGCCCCGCTGGAGTAAGCCATGCTGAATACATTGCTTGCCTTCTCACTGCGGCAGCGACTTCTGGTTTTGCTGGCCGTGTTTGGTTTGGCGGCTGCAGGGCTCTTGGCGTATTGGCAGTTGCCCATCGATGCCTATCCGGATATTTCACCCACACAGGTGAAAATGATTTTGAAAGCCCCTGGAATGACACCGGAAGAGGTGGAGAGCCGTGTTGTGGCCCCTCTGGAAATGGAGCTACTGGGCGTACCTAATGCGGTGATGCTGCGTTCAACCGCAAAATACGCCATTGCGGATGTGACCTTGGATTTCAAGGAAGGCACCGATATGTATTGGGCGCGGCAGCAGGTGATGGAGCGCTATGCCGGTGTGGCTGATCTGTTGCCCGAGGACGTCAGCGGCGGCCTGGCGCCCATTACCACCCCGCTGTCCGATGTGCTGATGTTTACCGTGGAAGCTAAGGGCCTGAGCCTGCAAGACAAGCGCAGCCTGTTGGATTGGACGATACGCCCGGCATTGCGCACCTTGCCCGGTGTGGCGGAAGTGAATGCACTGGGCGGGGAGGTCAAAAGCTATGTCGTGGTGCCAGACCGTGCCCGTCTGCTCGCCAACGGTCTGCGTTTTGATGATGTGGTGCAAGCGCTCGAGCGCAATAACCGTAACGACGGTGCAGGCCGTATTAGTGCCGGTGAAAACGCACTGGTGGTGCGCGTGGAAGGTGCGCTGCAGAACGAGCAGGATATTGGCAATGTGGTACTCAAGGCAGGCATGCCACCGCTGCGCGTGAAAGATATTGCAACGCTGCGCATTCAAGCTATGACCCGTTACGGCGCGGTAACCCGCGATGGCCATGGCGAAGCGGTGCAAGGCATCGTCGTGGCTTTACGCGGCGCGGATGCTGCCAAGCTCGTGCACGCAGCAGAAGCCAAACTGGCGGAACTGCAGCTGCCCTCCGGCGTACGCGTGGTGCCGTTCTACAACCGCAGCCATTTGATTGAACGTGCGGTTGCCACGGTGCAGGATGCGCTGTTGGAAGCCACGCTGCTGGTGGTGATCTTGCTAATGCTGTTTCTAGGCGAACTGCGCGCCGCGCTGGTGGTATCCCTCATGCTGCCCTTGGCTGCGTTACTGACATTTTTGCTGATGCGGTTTGCCGGGCAAAGCGCCAATTTAATGAGCCTGGGTGGGCTGGCTATTGCCATCGGCATGCTGGTGGATGCCGCCGTGGTGGTGGTGGAAAATACGCTCACAAAATTGGAGCCAAAATCCGGCAGCGCGCACCTGCCGCGCTTGCACCGGGTATTTACAGCCACGCGTGAAGTGGCGCCGCCCGTGACCGCCGGCATGTTGATCATCGCCCTGACCTTCTTGCCCCTGCTCACCCTGGAAGGTTTGGAGGGCAAATTATTTGGCCCGGTGGCATTGACCATTGTGTTTGCGCTGGCGGCATCGCTGCTGCTCTCGCTCACCTTTGTGCCGGTCATGGCCTCGTTGTTGCTGAAAGAACATGCGCATCTCGAGCCCTGGTTGATGCGTCAGGTCGAGCGCATCTATCGTCCGTTGTTGGATGCCGTGTTGGCGCAACCCAGAAAGGCGCTGATTCCCGCCGTCATCGCCCTGGTCCTGGGCGTTGCGGCTTACTTTGCTGTGGGCAAAAGCTTTATGCCCACGATGGATGAAGGCGATATTACGATTCAATTGGCCAAGGCGCCCGCCATTTCGCTGCAGCGCTCGCTAGAAATTGATCTGGCGCTTGAAAAGGCGATACGGGAGAAATTGCCCGAAGTAAAGCACATCGTGGCGCGTGTGGGTTCGGACGAGCTGGGCCTGGACCCGATGGGCTTGAATGAGACTGACATGATTTTGGAGCTCAAGCCAAAATCACAGTGGCGCAAGCAAGATAAAGAATGGCTCATGGATGAGCTGCGCAGGGTGTTTGCAGATTTCCCCGGTATCGACGTGGGTTTGACTCAGCCGATCGAGATGCGGATTTCGGAAATGCTCACCGGGAGTCGTGGTGATTTGGCGATCAAAATTTTTGGCCAAGATCTAGCTATCTTGGGCCAACTTGCGCAGCAAACGGCGGGCGTCGTAGAAAAGCTAAGTGGCGCACAAGATGTGATCACCCAGGCCACGGAAGGAGTGGATTATCTGCAGGTGCTCATTGACCCGTTGGCGGCCGGGCGTAACGGCCTGGCGGTGACCGATGTGCAAGACGAGTTGCGCGCCCAAATCGACGGTATGCCTGCAGGAATGCTGTTAGAGCCGGGCAGGCGCACACCGATTCTGGTGCGCGGCAATGATGATGTACGCATGTCTGAATTACGCTTCAAGCAGCTGCGCCTGGCACTGCCCGGCGGAGGGGAAATACCGCTCTCGTCTATTGCAAGCCTCAAAGCCAGCAGTGGCCCGGTAAGCGTTGCCAGGGAACAAGGTTCGCGCTATGCCAAGGTGCAGGCGAATGTGAATGGGCGCGATCTGGTGGGTTTTGTTGCCGAGGCCAAGACGGCAGTGGCGCGCACGGTGCAACTGCCGCCAGGCTATTCCATGCAGTGGGGCGGCGAGTTTGAAAACCAGCAACGTGCTGCACGGCGCCTGAGCTTGGTGGTTCCATTGGCGCTTGCGGCAATTTTCATCGTGTTATTCATGACCTTTGGTTCAGTGCGTCAGGCGGTTTTGATTCTTGCGAATATCCCGTTTGCCTTGGTCGGCGGCATCCTGGCGCTGTGGCTGTCGGGGCAATACCTGTCTGTGCCGGCGGCGGTGGGCTTCATTGCGCTGCTGGGCATTGCAGTACTCAACGGACTGGTGTTGGTTACCTGTTTCAATCAATTGCATGCTGCTGGCTTAGCCATTCATGACGTGGTGCGTAGTGGTGCATTGCAGCGTGTGCGCCCGGTCTTGATGACCGCCAGTATCACCGCACTCGGCTTGGTTCCGCTGCTGCTGGCCAGCGGCCCGGGCTCGGAAATTCAACGCCCCTTGGCAATTGTGGTGATTGGCGGTTTGATCACCTCCACTGCGCTGACGCTGCTACTGCTGCCTATTTTGTTCAAACGCTATGGCATCGAGCCGAAGGAGGCTGCATGAGTCCCTATGTGCGTTTGGTATTGATTTTCCCGCCGCGTCTTGAAGCGCTGTTGACCGAAGCACTTTCGGCGGATGCCGCTCTGCCTGGCTTTACCTTGTTGCATGGCGAAGGGCATAGCCGTGATTTTTCGCATGCATCGTCTGCCGAACAGGTACGCGGCCGCGTGCAGCGTCTGGTGCTGTGGATGTTGCTGCCGCAAGAAGACGTGGATTACGTACTGGCTCTCTTACGGGCGCAGGTGGATATGCAGGACGTGCGCTGGTGGACTGAGCCGGTGCTGGCGCTGGGGAATTTGAGATGAAAGCGATGTGGTATTGCGCCTTGCTCCTTGTCAGTACGGGCGTACAGGCACAGACATGGCTGCCGCCGCATGAAGCGGTGCATGCGGCGCTTGATGCACAAGCTAGCGTCATGGCGGCGCGCGCGCGGCTGGAGGCCGCCCAGGCCAATGCGCGTGCGCTGCACATTGGGCCCCATGAGTTTCAGCTGGATGTAGTCAGCCAACGCCGAACGAGTACTGAGATGGGGGGCGCAGAGCGGTTTTCTGAAGCTGAAATTACCCTGAGTCGCGCCTTTCGCTGGCCGGGGAAAGCCAAGTTGGACCGTGATATTGGCGCGGCCGAGAGCGCTGCGGCGGAACAGCGCCTGGAGGATGTTCGGCATCAGATGGCACGACAACTGCTGGATGACTGGATGATGTGGCTGCGTGCGGCAGAAGCCAGTCAGCGCACAGGCATGCAAGCACTGCTGATGGATGCAGCCCAGCGCACGCTGGCGCGGCGCGTGGCGCTGGGCGATGCCGCGCAAAAGGATCTGGATCTGCTCGAAGTGGAACGTGCCCAAGCACAAGCCGCGCAACTGGCAGCACAGGCGGCGCTGGAGACGGCGCGGCTGACGATAAAAAGCGATTTCCCAAGCTTGCCGATTCCAGAATCTATGCTTGAGGTGGATGTTCCACAGGGGCTGCCCGGGACGGCCGCAGCGTGGGTCGAGCGTATCCTGGCGAGCAGCCACGAACTCGGCGCGCTGGAGTCGGATGCGCATGCCGCGGATGCGCGTGCTGACCGCCTGCGTGCAGACCGCATGGCCGACCCAACGCTGGGCTTGCGCCGTCTCAAGGAGCGCGGTGGGAGCGAACAGGTGACCGGGATCGTACTGAGCATCCCGCTGGGCGGCAGCCAGCGCAGCGCTTTGGCCACGGCTGAAGGCTCTAAGGCGGCGGCGCTGCATGGGGATGTGGCGGTCATGCGCCGGACGATTAATACTGAGGCCGTGCGAGCCGTCCTTCGCGTTACTCATTTGGTGGCACAGTGGCGGGCCCGGCGCGCGGCCTTGGATGCCAGTGCAGCGGCCAGCCTGCGCGTTAAGCGTGGATGGGAGCTGGGTGAGACGGCGCTGTCCGAATGGCTGCTGGTGCAACGCCAACATAGCCAAATTGTGGGTGATGAAGCGGCGGCCCGGCTTGATGCCGAAGAGGCGCGCTTGCGTGTGTTGGTGGATGCACACGCGCTCTGGCATGACGATCAAGCCCATCCATAGGCTCAGAGGCTCAGCCGCCGCGCTGAGTTAACAGGCCGTTGAAAAACCCCACAAAACCCATGTAAATAGTATAATTTACTATTTAAATTCAACTAGATAGGGCTGGTTCAACCTTGGACTGCAGCACGACGCAACGACTGCATGAACACCTCGAGAGGCGTTCTGAAGCCGAGGCACTTTCTGGGTCGATGATTCAGCCTTTCCATGGCAAGGCAGATCTCCTCGGGTTGGATGGTATCGAAACTCGCCAAGTCCTTTCTCTCCTTCGTTCATCTGGCTTGCACTATCGTCTGGTTGGTTTGATTAAGAACAGACCCTGGCTTCGGACAGGGTAACCTTGCGATCGGACTTCCTGCCAATCAGTTGGTACGTCTATAGGGGGCAGGTCAGAACTACCGGACCGCCAGACCTCATACATCATTCTTCATTTCACATTTCACTGCTCTATTTACCACCGTGTCTGCTTTATCTCATCTGCAAGCAAAAGAAGATCCCGTCCTGGAAACTTTGCTGTTGCCCGTTGCAAATGCGGCGGTGACTTGGCCGGCGCCAGATCAGGGGGAGGTCTTGTTTCTGCGCGCGCGCAGCAGCGGTCATATCTTGCCGCAGCAATTGACATACTCGCAGCGCCAGCAATTGCTTTGTGAACAAAGTTTCAAACCTGATGCCTTGAGTCTGGAAGCTGATGGCTTGCGGGTGACGGCTGCTGCCAGTGGAAGATTTCCTCTGGTGCTGCTGCTGCCACCGCGCAGCCGGGCCGAGGCGCGGACCTTGCTGGCCAGAGGCTGGCAACATACGGCGGAGGGCGGTGTGCTGCTGTGCTGCCAGGCCAATAACGCCGGGGCGCGCAGTGGCGAAAGCGATCTTTCCAAACTGCTTGGTGCAGAGGCCGTGCATAGCCTGTCCAAACAAAAATGTCGGGTGTACTGGGCGCAGCATAGGCCGCATATGTCGGCTGCGGTTGACCAGGATTTGCTGCAAGACTGGCTTGCGCTCGATGTGCCGCAGCCGATTGCCGAGGGCCGTTTTCTGAGTCGCCCCGGCCTGTTTGCCTGGGATCGCATTGATGCAGCTTCAGCCTTGCTGGCCCGTCATCTGCCAAGCGATCTGGCCGGACAGGGCGCCGATCTGGGAGCCGGTTTTGGTTACCTGACGGCGGAAGTCCTGCAACGTTGCCCAGCGGTGACGGGCATGGATTTGTACGAAGCCGAGGCGCGGGGACTGGATTTGGCCAGGCAAAACCTGCTGCCCCATGTTGGCACATCGACCGCCCTGGCGTTTTTCTGGCACGATGTGACAACGGGTTTGTTGGCCGAGCGGCGCTACGATTTCATCATCAGCAATCCACCCTTTCACCACAGCCGCAGCCGCGCCGATGCGCCAGATATCGGCCACGCATTCGTGGTGGTCGCCGCAGCCAGCCTGCGCACGGGTGGCAGCTTGTGGCTGGTCGCCAATCAGCATTTACCCTACGAAGCCCTGCTGCACCAACATTTTCGCCAGGTGCAGGCAGTGTGTGTCGAGCAAGGTTTCAAAGTGATTGCCGCCGTGAAATGAATGAGTTGGGAGGTTGAGAGTAGAAAATCATGAAGCTATTGAAACTGTTGGCCAATCTGGGCTATGGCAGCCGCAAGGAGGTTACGCAGATGTTGAAAAACGGCTGGGTGACAACGGTGGACGGGCTGACGCTTGGCGTTGATGCGGCCGTCGATCTGGCTGATCCAGCCGCCTGCGCGGCGATTCGCGTCGATGATGAGGTGCTTGATCCCTTGCCTGGCGTGGTGCTGATGCTCAACAAGCCCGAGGGCTATACCTGTTCGACCAAGGACCAGGTGCGGCTGGTGTATGACCTGCTGCCGCCGCGCTTTCGTCTGCGCAAGCCGGTGCTGTCCACGGTGGGGCGCCTGGATCGGGAGACGGCTGGCTTGCTGCTGCTCACCGATGACGGGCTGCTGCTGCACAGAGTCATTGCGCCGAAAACCGGGGTGCGCAAGATTTATGAAGTTGATTTGGCCGAGGATTTGCGAGGTGACGAGGCTGCGCTGTTTGCTGCGGGCAGCTTGCTGCTGGAGGGCGAAGAGACACCATTGGCGCCCGCCGGGCTGGTTGTACTTGGCCCACGTCAGGCGCGAGTCTGTCTGAGTGAAGGGCGCTACCATCAGGTGCGCCGCATGTTTGCCGCGACCGGCAACCACGTGCAGAGGCTACGGCGGATCGGCCTGGGCGGGTTGACGCTGGGGGCATTGGCGGAGGGTGAATGGTGCGTTCTGGATCGTCAGGATATCGAACGGATTTTTGCGGCACCGCCAATGGAGACGGGGTTGCCCTGATTCTGGTTGCTTCAGATTTGCAGCACCTGGAGCAGTTCCTGCTCCAGACGCATCAGGGAGGCACTGTGCAAGAGCTGCTCGCCACTGATCAGAAAAACGTCTTCGGCGCGTTCGCCCAAGGTGGCGATTTTTGCGGTATGCACGTTGATCTGATGCTCGGCAAGCGTGCGGGCGATTGAATACAACAGGCCGGAGCGGTCGGCCGCAACGATCGACAGGATGTGGTGCTGGCCCGTTTCATCCGGATGGATGGCGACTTCCGGCGTCAGCGGAAAATGCCGCAGCTGGCGCGACAGGCGGGTGGTGTTTGGCTGTACCGTGGCCAAAGGGGGCATGGCCTGCAGGTGTTTGCTCAGATCATGTTCGATCAGGCTGGTCATGTCGCGATAGGGCAATTGCTGGCCGGGGTCGAGCAGTGTGAAGCTGTCCAGGGCGTAGCCGTGGCGCGTGGTGTGGATCCTGGCATCAACGATGGAGTAGCCCAGGCGGCTGAAGAAGCCGCAGAGGCGGGCGAAGAGCTGTGGCTGGTCGGCAACATACACCATGACTTGCAGACCGTCGTCGATCTGGTGCAGGCGGGTCTTGACGACAGGCAAGGTTGCTGTCGGGCAGTGGTAGAGATTTCGCGTGTGCCAGGCGATTTCATCGGCGGTATGGCGCATGAAGTAGGCGGTGTCGAGCTGCTGCCAGAAGGTGGTTTCCATGCCGGCCCGCAGGCCGTGAAAACGCAGCAGGCGACGGGCTTCATCTTGCCGGCTGAGGCCTTGATCAGCAGCCAGACTGGCCTTGCCGTCCAGGAGCTGGCGTGTCGCCAGGTAAAGCTCTTCGAGCAGTTTGCCTTTCCAGTTGTTCCAGACTTTCGGACTGGTGCCGCGAATGTCGGCAACGGTCAGCAGATAAAGGGCATCCAGCCGGCGCTGGGTTTGCACGGTGCGGGCAAAGGCAGCAATCACCGCTGGATTGGCCAGATCCTGTTTCTGGGCGACGGCAGACATCGTCAGGTGTTCGCCAACGAGAAAACAGACCAGGGCTGTGTCTTCTTCATCCAAACCGTGAGCGCGGCAAAAGTGCTGTGCATCACGCATACCCAATTGTGAGTGATCACCACCACGGCCTTTGGCAATGTCGTGAAACAGGGCGGCGATATAGAGCAGCCAGTGCCGTTCGAAACGTGACATCAAACGGCTGCAATGCGGGTATTCATGGGCGAACTCGGGCATGGTGAAGCGGCGCAGGTTGCGCACGACCTGCAGGATGTGCTGGTCCACCGTATAAACGTGGAACAGGTCGTGTTGCATCTGGCCGACGATGCGGCCAAATACCGGCAGGTAACGGCCAAGTATGTCGTAGTGATTCATTCGCCGCAGCTCATGCACGATGCCACGTCTTTGCTGGAACATGGCAAGAAACAGCGCACGGTTTTCCGGGTCGCGACGAAAGACGGCATCAATGCGGTGGCGCGCACGCCATAGTGCGCGCAGAGTGCGGGTGGTCATGCCCTTCAGTTCGGAGCGTTGCTGGAGCAGCAGAAAACTTTCCAGAATGGCGCGCGGCTCGCGTTCAAAAATCTGTTCGTCGCAGACGTCGAGCAATTCGCGCTGCATCTGGAAACGGGCGTTGATGTGGATGGCTGTGTGATGCGGATAGTGGTCGGGAAACAGATGTTCGCCAAGGTTCTGCAGCAGCAGGGTGCCCAGTTGGTCGATCTGTTTGGCATTCAGGTAATAACGCTGCATCAGCCGCTCCGAAGCGCGTCGGTTGGCGTTGGGGCGGATGTTGAAGGTGCTGGCCAGCGCTTCCTGATGGTCAAACAGCAGGCGATCTTCATGGCGGCCGGTCAGGTAGTGCAGGCGTATGCGCAGATGATCGAGCAAGCGTTCGCAACGCTCCAGCTGGCGGGTTTCGGCGGGGGTGACCAAACCGTGCTTTTCCAGATCGCGCCAGCGCTGACCCAGGCCAGCGGCCTGGGCTATCCACAGGATCAGCTGGAGGTCGCGCAGTCCCCCTGGGCTTTCCTTGCAGTTGGGTTCCAGGCTGAAGGGCGTGTGATCAAAACGGCTGTGACGCTCCTGCTGCTCAAGGCGCTTGGCCAGGAAGAAGCGCTGAATATTCAGTTGGCTGCGCATGGCCTGCACAAAGTGGCTGAAAGTCCGGGAATTGCCGGCAACCAGACGGGCTTCAAGCAGATTGGTCTGTACGCTGATGTCCTGTTCGGCAGCCTGCAGGCATTCAGTGTGGCTGCGCACGCTGTGGCCGACGGCCAGGCCGATATCCCAGAGCATACTGATCAACGGGGCAATGTCTTCCCCGGCCGAACCGCAGTCGCCTTCGGGCAGCAGTATCAGCAGGTCGATATCCGAGGCCGGATAGAGTTCGCAGCGGCCATAGCCACCAACGGCAACCAGGGACATGGCCGGTGGCAGGGCGCAAAACTGCCAGAGTGCTTGCAGCAAGCCATCGACCAGCCGCGCGCGGCCACGCAGCATGGCGGTTGCGTTGTTTTTTTTCAGATAAGCCTGGTGCAGCGCGGCCTGGCCTGTCAGCAGGCGCTGGCGCAGGGCGGCGATCTGTTTGCCTGTGGCCGTGCCGGAAAGCGCGACGGTCATGGCAGTGCGAGGCTCAGGCAAGCAGTGCGGGGTTTGCCGGCGCACCGGCGGAGAGGGTCAGCACTTCGTAGCCGTCGGGCGTGACGAGAATGGTGTGCTCCCACTGGGCAGAGAGGCTGCGATCCTTGGTGACGATGGTCCAGCCGTCATTCAGTTCGGAAATCGCCGCTTTGCCGGCGTTGATCATCGGCTCGATGGTGAAAATCATTCCCGGTTCGATTTCAATGCCCGTGCCGGGCTTGCCGTAGTGCAGTACTTGCGGATCTTCATGAAAGCGGCGGCCGATACCGTGCCCGCAGAATTCGCGTACGATGGAAAACCCCTGGCTTTCGGCGTGCTTCTGGATGACTGCGCCAATGTCGCCCAGCCGGGCGCCTGGGCGCACCTGGCTGATGCCCAGCCACAGGCATTCGTGGGTGACCTTGCACAGACGACGGGCAAGGATGGTGCTGGCTTCCTCACCACCCACGATGAACATGCGGCTGCTGTCGCCGTGATAGCCATCCTTGATGGTGGTGACGTCGATATTGAGAATATCGCCTTTTTTCAGCGGCCTGTCGTTGGGAATGCCGTGGCAGACCTGATGGTTGATCGAGGTGCAGACGGATTTTGGATAAGGCGTATAGCCCGGTGGTGCGTAGTTGAGCGGCGCCGGTATGCAGTCCTGCACATTCACCATGTAGTCATGACACAGCTTGTCAAGGGTTTCGGTGGTCACGCCGGGTTTGACGTGAGGCGTGATGTAATCGAGCACTTCACCACAAAGCCGGCCGGCAAGGCGCATTTTTTCAATATCTTCGGCGGTTTTTATTTCTATGCTCATGCGTGATCCTGGGGGGCTGACAACAAATTCGGGAAGAGCCGTTCGACAGAGGTTTGTACAACCGCAATTTTAACTGTTGAAGACGGGAGAAACTCGGGCACGGCGATGGACAGCAGTGCGCAAAAAACATTTCGATTGCTTGAGTGTGTGCGGCAAAAGCCTTTATAATGCCCGGCTTGTCAAGTGGCAAAGATGCGGTTGCTTGCTTTGTGCTGCATGACATGTTCTTGTTTTTCAATCACAAATCCACACGCCTGGCGCCGATGGGGTGGCTTTCGGAGCATTGCGATGCTCCAGGGCTAGCACGGTCGGGCGGCGGTTTAACCCTGTTCGGAGATAAGTATGTCTGCAAGTATGCGTGAAATGCTGGAAGCGGGTGTCCATTTTGGTCATCAGACCCGCTTCTGGAACCCTCGGATGGCCCCTTATATCTTTGGCCATCGCAACAAGATTCATATCGTCAACCTCGAAAAGACCCTGGTCAAGTACCAGGAGGCGATGGCCTTTGTGCGCAAGCTGTCGGCAAAGAAAGGCACCGTCCTGTTCGTTGGCACCAAGCGTCAGGCGCGCGAAATCATCGCCGAGGAAGCACGCCGTGCCGGTATGCCCTATGTCGATGAGCGCTGGCTGGGCGGCATGTTGACCAACTTCAAGACCGTCAAGACGTCGATCAAGCGCCTGAAGGAACTGGAGCAGATGGTCGAGGATGGCTCACTGGAAAAGTTGAGCAAGAAAGAAGCGCTGATGACCACCCGCGAGCTGGAAAAGCTGCAGAAGAGCATTGGCGGCATCAAGGACATGACCGGTCTGCCGGATGCGATTTTTGTCATCGATGTCGGCTTCCACAAGATTGCCGTGACTGAAGCCAACAAGCTGGGCATTCCGCTGGTTGGTGTGGTGGATACTAATCACTCGCCCGAAGGGGTGAGCTATGTGATCCCGGGCAACGATGATTCCAGCCGGGCAATCCGTCTGTACGCTCGTGGCGTGGCCGATGCCGTGCTCGAAGGTCGTAGCCAGTCGCTGACCGACCTGGAGCAGCAGATTGCCGGTGATGACGAGTTTGTCGAAGTCGAAGAAGACGGTGCAGACGAGTAAGACGCATCCGTCAGCGTCATGATACAGCGCGGCCGGCCCCTGGCTGGTTGCGCTGACGACGACTGGTTGTGGCTGGTTGTGTGCTGCATCCATTGCCGCTTGAACGGCGGCATCTTGAATGCATTTTCGAAATTGAGTCGGGAGTAAAGCAATGGCGGAAATTACCGCAAGCATGGTCAAGGAACTGCGCGAGAAGACCGACGCGCCAATGATGGAATGCAAGAAGGCATTGACGGAAGCCGCAGGTGATCTGGCCAAGGCCGAGGAAATCCTGCGTGTCAAGCTGGGCAACAAGGCTTCCAAGGCGGCTGCCCGTGTCACTGCCGAAGGCGTGGTGGGGCTTCACCTTGCGACCGATGGCAAGTTGGCTGCAATCATCGAATTGAATTGTGAAACGGACTTTGTCGCCAAGAATGATGATTTTCTGGCGTTTTCGAAGCAGCTGGCCGAGCTGGTCGCCAGCCGCAATCCGGCAGATGTCGATGCGCTGTCCGCCCTTGAAATCAATGGCCAGAGCGTTGATGCCATACGTACCGCGCTGATCGGCAAGATAGGCGAAAACCTGACGATCCGCCGCTTTGAGCGTATCGAAGCCCAGGGGCAGCTGACCAGCTATGTGCATGGCGGCAGCAAGATTGGCGTGCTGGTCGATGTGGTGGGGGGCGATGAACAGCTGGGCAAGGATCTGGCCATGCACATTGCCGCTTCCAAGCCGAAGTCGCTTGATCCCAAGGGCGTGTCTGCCGAGCTGCTGGATACCGAGCGGCGCATTGCCATCGAAAAAGCCCGTGAATCCGGCAAGCCGGAAAACATGCTGGAAAAAATCGCCGAAGGTACGGTGCAGAAATATCTCAAGGAAGTCACGCTGCTGGGTCAGGTTTTTGTCAAGGCCGAGGACGGCAAGCAGACCATCGAGCAGTTGCTGAAGAGCAAAGGCGCTTCGGTGGCCCGCTTCACGCTCTATATCGTTGGCGAAGGCATCGAGAAAAAAGTGACCGATTTCGCTGCTGAAGTGGCCGCCCAGGCTGCAGCAGCTGCCAAGTAACCAGGTCTCTCCGGGAGCCCGGCCATGAGTGCAGCGCAGAAAAGCCGTTACAAGCGCGTCCTCGTCAAGCTTTCAGGCGAGGCCCTGATGGGTGATGACGCCTATGGCATCAATCGCGATACGCTCAACCGCATCGTCGCCGAGATCGGTGAGGTTGTGGCGCTGGGCGTGGAAGTTGGTGTGGTGATCGGCGGTGGCAATATTTTTCGTGGCGTGGCCGGGGCATCGACCGGCATGGATCGTGCCACCGCGGATTACATGGGTATGCTGGCGACGGTAATGAATGCCATGGCGTTGTCCGACGCCATGCGCCAGGCCGGGGTCAATGCCCGCGTGCAGTCGGCACTGAATGTCGAGCAGGTGATCGAGCCTTACATCCGTGGCAAGGCGATTCGCTATCTCGAAGAAGGCAAGGTAGTGATTTTTGCGGCAGGTACCGGCAATCCGTTCTTCACCACAGATACTGCGGCTGCCCTGCGTGGTTCGGAAATCGGCGCTGAAGTTGTCATGAAGGCGACCAAGGTCGATGGCGTATATACCGCCGATCCCATGAAGGACAAGACTGCCCGGCGTTATGAGCGGATCAGTTTTGATGAGGCCATCAGCCGCAATCTGAAAGTGATGGATGCGACTGCCCTGGCGTTGTGTCGTGATCAGAATCTGCCCATCGTGGTGTTCTCGATCTTCAAGGAAGGCGCGCTCAGGCGCGTGGTGCTTGGCGAGAACGAAGGCACTACGGTGCATGGCTGAACAGGTATTCAGGGGGAAGAGATGATAGTCACCGCCGAGCTCAGGAAACAGGTCGAGCAGAAGATGCTGAAATCCATCGAGGCCTTGAAGCAGGATCTGGCCAAGGTGCGTACCGGTCGCGCCCATACCGGCCTGCTCGATCATGTTCAGGTGGAATACTACGGCGCGATGGTGCCGCTGTCCCAGGTGGCCAATGTCACACTGGTTGATGCGCGGACGATCGGTGTGCAAGTCTGGGAAAAGCCCATGCTGGCCAAAGTCGAGAAGGCCATTCGCGATGCGGATCTGGGGCTCAATCCGGCGACCCAGGGCGAGTTGATCCGCGTGCCGATGCCCATGCTTACCGAAGAGCGGCGCCGTGATCTGACCAAGCTGGTGAAGCAGGAAGGCGAGGGGGCCAAGGTGGCGATTCGCAATCTGCGCCGCGATGCCAACAATCAGCTCAAGGATGGCCTGAAAAAAAAGGAACTCTCCGAGGATGACGAACGCCGTATCCAGGACGAAATCCAGAAATTGACTGATCGTCATGTCGTCGAAGTCGACAAGCTTGTTGCAGAGAAGGAAAAGGATCTGCTGGCCATCTGATGATTGCCAGAATGACGGGTGGCTGCCATTGGTCGGAGGAGGGCTCTCTCCGCTCCTGTCGGGTCGGTCTTTGTCCGTTGAGTCGGCAAAAGGCGCACGGAAGCGCAAAAGGGTAATGTGGTGAGCACATTTTTAAGTTCTACCCGGACAATACCTGCAACAGATGGGCTGCCACGGCATGTGGCCATCATCATGGATGGCAATGGGCGCTGGGCAAAAAAACGTTTTTTGCCACGGGCAGCCGGTCACAAGCGCGGTGTCGAAGCCGTCCGCGATGCCGTGAAGGCCTGTATCGAGCGGGGCATCGATTATCTGACGCTGTTTGCCTTCAGTTCGGAAAACTGGCGGCGCCCCCAGGAAGAAGTCTCCTTGCTGATGAATCTGTTTCTCCATGCTCTGGAGAATGAAGTCAGCCGCTTGCACGAGGCCGGTGTGCGTTTGCGGATTGTCGGCGATCTGGCGCGTTTTGATGACAAACTGGTCAGCCTGATCCGTGCTGCCGAGCAGCGAACGGCCGGCAACCAGCGCCTGACTCTGACGATTGCTGCAAATTACGGCGGTCGCTGGGACATCATGCAGGCGCTCAATACCCTGCTTGTCGAGCAACCGGAAAAGCGGGGAGGATATGACGAGGCGGATCTTTCACCCTATCTGTCCATGGCCTATGCGCCCGAGCCGGATTTGTTCATTCGCACAGGTGGAGAGCAGCGGGTCAGCAATTTCCTGCTCTGGCAATTGGCCTACACCGAGTTTTATTTCACTGATCTGCTCTGGCCGGATTTCAATGCCGCCGCGCTTGATGAGGCGATTCGCTCTTATCAGGGGCGCGAGCGGCGTTTTGGCCGGACGAGTGAACAGCTGCAAGCCACGCCTTCGCTGGATGCCCAGACCGCCGACGGCGTGGCTTTGGGCAAGGTGCGACGCGTCAGCGGATAAACGGATAAACGGATAAACGCGAGG
This sequence comes from Sterolibacterium sp., assembly GCA_019105045.1. Classification (GTDB taxonomy): domain Bacteria; phylum Pseudomonadota; class Gammaproteobacteria; order Burkholderiales; family Rhodocyclaceae; genus Sterolibacterium. Next base: position 11,060 of record JAHRWT010000001.1, on the reverse strand, counting down.
TACCTGCCATGTTGAAGACCCGGATCATCACTGCGCTGATGCTTGCCGGTGGGCTGCTGGCAACCTTGTTGCTGTTGCCGCCGCAGATCGTGCTGCTGGTGTTTGCCGGTATCGTTGGGCTGGCTGCCTGGGAATGGGCCGGCCTGCTGAAGATGTCGGCAAACATGCGGCTGCTCTACGCTGCAGGGGTCGGTACTCTCTGCGTGCTGTTGCTGGCGGCGGGTCTGCCTTTGGCCTGGTTGCAGGCACTGTGGTGGTTGGCAACGGTTTTCTGGCTGTTGCTGGTGCCCTTCTGGTTTCGCGCCCGCTGGCCGTTGCGCAATGCCTGGTCTGGCTGGCTGGTCGGCGTCTTGCTGCTGGTGCCGACCTGGGCAGCGCTGGCCTTGCTGTATCAGCGGGGAGCCTGGTGGCTGCTGGCCAGCATGGCGCTGGTCTGGGTGGCGGATACGGCAGCCTATTTTGCCGGCAGCCAGTTTGGCCGACACAAGCTGGCGCCCGCCATCAGTCCGGGCAAGACCTGGGAAGGTGCGCTGGGGGCCGTTGTCGGTGTCTGCCTGTATGGCGGGCTGCTGGCGCAGGGAACGGGCCATCTGAGCAGTATGTCATTCACGACGCTGCTGCTGGCTGGGTTGGGTTTGTTGCTGCTGACGGCGGTGAGCATTGCCGGTGATCTGTTTGAATCACTGGCCAAGCGGCAGGCTGGTCTCAAGGATAGCAGTGCGCTGTTGCCCGGCCATGGCGGCGTGCTTGATCGCATCGACAGCCTGACGTCTACCTTGCCATTGACTGCATTGGCGGTTTCTTGTCTGCTGCCATGACAAACACAGGCAAGCAGCGCCTGACCATACTGGGTGCAACCGGTTCGATCGGTCTCAATACGCTGGACGTGGTGGCGCGTCATCCCGAGCGTTTCGAAGTCTTCGCGCTGACGGGCAATTCAAGAGTGGTCGAGCTGGCCGAGTTGTGCCGGCGTTACCAGCCGCGCTATGCCGTTGTCGCCGATGTGGCGGCGGCGACCCGTTTGCGTGAGGCACTGAAAACCCATGATACGCGCTGCACAGTGCTGTCTGGCGAGGAGGCACTGGCCGCTGTGGCGGCACATGAAGACGTCGATGTGGTGATGGCGGCCATTGTCGGTGCTGCCGGCCTGCAACCCACTCTGGCGGCCGCACGGGCCGGCAAGCGGGTGCTGCTGGCCAACAAGGAAGCCCTGGTGATGGCCGGCCCGCTGTTCATGACTGAAGTGCGCAAGGCCGGCGCAACCCTGCTGCCCATCGACAGCGAGCACAATGCTGTATTTCAGTCGTTGCCGGCAAATTTCAATGGCGATCTCGATGCGCGCGGAATCCGTCGCATTTTGTTGACGGCATCAGGCGGCCCCTTTCGCGATCTGCCCTTGTCGGCGTTTGCCCGGGTCACTCCGCAACAGGCCTGTGCCCATCCCAATTGGGTGATGGGCCAGAAAATTTCCGTTGATTCGGCGAGCATGATGAACAAGGGGCTTGAAGTCATTGAAGCCCACTGGCTGTTCAACGCGCCGGCCGAACGCATCGACGTCGTTGTGCATCCGCAAAGCGTGATCCATTCCCTGGTTGAATACAACGACGGCTCCGTGCTGGCCCAGTTGGGCAATCCCGACATGCGCACGCCAATTGCCCATGCCCTGGCTTATCCCGAGCGTATCGAAGCCGGTGTGGCACCGCTGGATCTGTTCCAGATTGGCCGGCTGGATTTCACGCCGCCTGATCATCAACGCTTTCCCTGTCTGGGCCTGGCGTATGACGCTCTGCGTGCAGGTGGCAGTGCGCCGGCCTTGCTGAACGCAGCCAACGAGGTAGCCGTGGCAGCTTTTCTGGCAGGACGGCTGCCGTTTACCGATATCGCCCGGATCATTGCTCGTGTGCTGGAGCGCATCCCCGCCAGCGCGTTGCCCGACCTGCAGGCCGTGTTGCAGGCCGATGCCGCTGCACGCCAATTGGCGAATGCACTGATTGCCAACGCCCCCTGATTGACCGGATCGGCGGCAGGTTACAGGATCACAGGATCACAGGATTTTTGACCCATGCATACAATGACTGGCCATTTGCCGTTTTATCTGCTGGCTTTTGCCGTGGCGCTGGGCGTGCTGATCGTGGTTCATGAATTTGGCCACTATCTGGTGGCCCGCTGGTGCGGTGTCAAGGTACTGCGTTTTTCGGTCGGTTTTGGCAAGGTGCTGTGGCTGCGCCGCTTTGGTGCGGATGGCACGGAATGGGCGCTGGCGGCTTTTCCGCTGGGTGGCTTCGTGCGTATGCTGGATGAACGCGAAGCGCCTGTTGCCGCGCACGAACTGTCGCGTGCCTTCAACCGTCAATCGGTCTGGCGCCGCATCCTGATCGTCGCAGCCGGACCGATCGCCAACCTGTTGCTGGCCATCGTCCTCTATTGGTTCTTGTTCATGCACGGCAGCGAGGAACTGCGTCCGCTGCTGGCCGCGCCGCCGGCGGCGACGGCGGCCGCAGCAGCAGGTATTGAAGCAGGCGAAACCGTGTTGAGCGTCAATGGTCGTCCGGTAGTGACCTGGCAGAATCTGCGCTGGGAGCTGACTCGGGTTGCGCTTGACCACGTTCCGATAAAACTCGAACTGCGCAATCAGCGGCAGGAAATCAACCTGCGCCTGCTGGCCACTGAGAACGTGAAAGAGGATGACCTGGCCGGGGATTTGCCCGGACAACTGGGCTTGCGCCTGTACCGGCCATTGTTGCCTGCGGTTGTCGGGCAGGTTGTCGCCGGTTCGGCGGCTGAACAGGCCGGCTTGCGTGCGGATGACAGGATACTGGGCATTGATGCGCAGCCGGTCACTGGCTGGCAGGAGGTGGTCAGCCGGGTGCATGCGTCAGCGGGGGTGGTTCTTGATTTTGTCGTGCAACGGGGGGATGAGCTATTGACGCTGCCAGTCACCCCGGCACGGGTGCATGAACAGGGACAGACCTTGGGGCGCATCGGGGTGGTGGTCAAGGAAGATGCCAGGCAGCACTCTGAGCTGTTCGTCACCGTGCACTATGGTGCGCTGGCCGCGTTGGGCAAGGCGGTGCGGCAGACCTGGGACATGGCGAGTTTCAGTCTGCGCATGATGGGGCGCATGTTGACGGGTGATCTGTCCTGGAAAAATCTGAGCGGGCCGGTGACCATCGCCGACTATGCCGGACAGTCGGCGCGTATGGGAATCGTGCCTTATCTGAATTTTCTGGCACTTATCAGCATCAGCCTGGGCGTACTGAACTTGCTGCCCATTCCTGTATTGGATGGGGGGCATTTGCTGTATTATGTTGCGGAAATTATCAAAGGCGGCCCGCTTTCTGAGCGGGTGATGGAAATTGGCCAGCAAATCGGTCTGGCCTTGCTGATGATGCTTATGGCATTCGCCTTTTACAATGACATTAATCGCTTGATCTCCGGATAACAGCATGAAGAAAAAACTGGTTGCAGGACTGGTGGTCGCCTTGTTTGCAGCACCGGCACTGGCTTTTGAACCTTTTGTGGTCAAGGATATTCGGGTCGAAGGTATCCAACGTACCGAGGCTGGTACGGTATTCAGCTATCTGCCGGTCAAGGTTGGCGAAACCATGACGGATGAAAAAGCCGCCAAAGCCATCAAGGCGCTGTTTGCCACCGGCTTTTTCAAGGATGTGCGGCTGGAAATCGAAAACGACGTGCTGGTCGTGCTGATTGATGAACGTCCGGCCATTGCCGCCGTCAATTTTGTCGGGCTGAAAGCGTTTGAAAAAGACCAGATTCTCAAGGGCCTGCGGGAAGTAGGCCTGGCGGAGTCACGGATTTTTGACCGCGCCCTGGTCGACCGCGCCGAGCAGGAGCTCAAGCGCCAGTATCTCTCGCGCGGCTACTACGCAGTGAATGTGACCACAACAGTCACCCCGCTCGAACGTAATCGTGTCGGCATCAACTTCAATATTGATGAAGGCGATGTCGCAAAAATTCGCCAGATCAATATTGTGGGCGCGCAGCAGATCAAGGAAAAAGACCTGCTGGAAATTTTTGAACTGCGTCCGCCCGGCTGGTTAACCTGGTACACAAAAAATGACCAGTATTCCAAGCAGAAACTTTCCGGCGATCTGGAAAACCTGCGTTCCTATTACCTGAACCGGGGCTTTCTCGAATTCAATATCGAATCGACCCAGGTGTCGATTTCGCCGGACAAGCAGTGGATCTACATTACGGTCAATATCACCGAAGGTAACAAGTACAGTGTTTCTTCGGTCAAGCTGGCCGGTGATCTGCGTGTCCCTGAAGATGAATTGCGACAATTGATCGAACTGCGTCCGGGCGATGTCTTTTCGCGTGAGCGTCTGACGGAAACCACCAAGAAAATCAGTGACCGCCTGGGCAATGACGGTTATGCCTTCGCCAATGTCAATGCCGCGCCCGAACTGGACAAGGAAAAGCAGACGGCGGCCTTTACCATTTTTGTCGATCCCGGTCGGCGTGTGTATGTGCGCAATGTCAATATCACCGGCAATACGCGCAGTCGTGATGAAGTACTGCGCCGTGAAGTGAGGCAGATGGAAAGCAGCTGGTATGACGGCGAGAAAATCAACAAGTCGCGTACCCGTATCGACCGCCTGGGTTATTTCGAGGACGTCACGCTGGAAACGCCGCCCGTTCCAGGCACAACGGACCAGGTTGATCTGAACATCAACGTCAAGGAGAAGCCGACGGGCAACATCATGCTGGGGGCGGGTTTCTCCAGTTCGGAAAAACTCGTGCTCTCCGGCTCGATACAGCAGCAGAACCTGTTCGGCAGCGGCAAGACCATCGGTGTTCAGGTCAATACCAGCAAGAGCAACAAAGTCTATTCGCTGTCCTATACCGATCCCTACTACACCATTGATGGTGTCAGTCGGGGTTTCGATATTTATCAACGCAAGACCGATACCAGTTCACTCAGCACCATTGCCGATTACAGCTCAAGCTCGTTCGGTGGCGGTGTGCGCTTTGGTTTGCCGATTGCCGAAGATGATTATCTCCACTTCGGCCTGTCATTTGACTCGACCCGCCTGACGATGGGGCCCTACAGTCCGGCGGTTTATCTCAAATATGTCAATGATTTTGGTGAAAGAAACACCACAACCCTGGCGACGGTCAACTGGATTCGGGAAACCATCGACAGCCGCCTGTATCCGACCAAAGGCGGGGTGACCAGCATTTCTGGCGAACTGAGCCTTCCGCTGGGAAGCGCGGGCAAGCTGCGCTACTACCGTGCCAACCTGCAGCGGCAGGAGTTCATCCCCATGCCCTGGTGGCGCAATACTTCACTGATGCTCAATGGTGAGTTTGGCTATGCCAAGGGCTATGGCGGTCGCGGCCTGCCATTTTTCAAGAATTTCTATGCAGGCGGCATTGGCTCGGTGCGCGGCTACGATAGCGGCTCACTGGGGCCGGTGGTGTATGACAGCTATGGTCAGCGCAGTAACCTGGGCGGCAACCGGCGGGTGATCGGCAATGCCGAATTGTTGTTCCCGATGCCGGGTTCCGGGCTGGATAAATCGGTTCGCCTGGGCGTATTCTTTGACATGGGCCAGGTCTGGGGCGAGAGCCAGAAAATGAATTTGAGCGATCTGCGCTACAGTTATGGTCTTTCGCTGGCTTGGTCTTCGCCAATGGGGCCGCTCAAGTTCAGTTACGCCAACCCGGGCCGCCGCAAGGCGGGTGATGAAATCCAGCGTCTGCAATTCCAGATGGGAACAGTGTTCTAAACACTGTTCTAAATTGCGGTACGGAAATCCGACCTGCCGTCGTGAACGCTGTTTCCGCTCAAGACAGAAGGTCGCTTCATTGCCGGTGCTGGTTTGAGTCGGCGTGAGATCGTCAAATTTGTTTTATGCCTATCATTGATACTCAGGAGATCGCTTTGAACAAGGTCATCACTTCCCTGTTGCTCACCTCCATGTTGCTGGGTGCAGGCGTAGCGCATGCTCAGGCCAAGGTCGGTTATGTGAATACCCAGCGCATTCTGGTGGATGCGCCTCAAGCAGCCAAGGCCAAGCAGAAAATCGAGAAGGAATTCGAGCGACGCAGCCAGGAGATGCAGCGACTGGCCAAACAGTTGCAGGGTATGCAGGAGGCGATGGAGAAAAATGCCGTCACCATGTCCGAAGCCCAGCGGCGCACCAAAGAGCGTGAATTCACCGATCTCAGCCGTGATTTTCAGCGTCGCCAGCGTGAATATCAGGAAGATCTCAATCTCCGCCAGAACGAGGAAATGGCCGCTATTTTCGAGCGTCTGACCAAGGCCATCAATTATGTGGCGGATACCGAAAAGTTTGACCTGGTCGTACAGGAAGCGGTTTATGCCAGCCCGCGCATCGATATCACCGACCGGGTCATCAAGGCGTTGAGCGACGCACCTGCTGCACCCGGCAAATAAGTCCGGCAGCAAGTTCGAACAGCCAACGCTCGCCCGGGTTTTTTGGTCATGCACGACGCATATTCAAGGTAGCAGCGACGTGACTGGTTTGCGTCTTGACGAAATCGTCGCCCGTCTTGGTGGGGCGTTGCAAGGGGATGGCAGCCAAACCGTATGCCGGGTGGCGACCCTGGCACGGGCCGATGCCGACGCCATCGCTTTTCTCGCCAATCCACGCTACCGCGAGCAACTGGCCAATACCCAGGCTGCTGCCGTGATACTCGCGCCAGCGGCCGCCGGAAACTGCCCGACGGCCTGCATCGTCACCAACGATCCCTACACGTACTACGCGCGAGTGGCCCAGTGGCTGCATCCGGCGCCGTCATCGACACCCGGCATTCATGCTTCGGCGGTGGTTGAATCCAGCCTGCCTGCCAGCGTCAGCGTGGCGGCCGGGGCTTGTATTGGGCGCAATGTGCGGCTGGGTGAGCATGTGCAGATCGGCGCGGGCTGCGTGATTGGTGATGATGTGGAAATCGGCGAAGGCAGTCTGCTGCACGCCCATGTCACCATCTATGCCAATTGTTTGGTGGGCAGGCGCGCGGTCATTCATGCCGGGGTGGTGATTGGCGCCGATGGTTTCGGTTTTGCCCGTGAGAAAGATGCCGCCTTGGGGCCGGGCGGTGGCCGCTGGCTGAAGATTCCGCAGATTGGTCGAGTGGTGATCGGCGATGATGTGGAAATCGGTGCCAATACCACCATCGATCGGGGCGCTCTGGATGACACGGTGATCGAAGAGGGCGTCAAGCTCGACAATCAGATTCAGGTTGCCCACAACGTGCATATCGGTGCTCATACGGCGCTGGCCGGCTGCGTGGGCATTGCCGGCAGCGCCAGGATTGGTCGCAATTGCACCATCGGCGGGGCAGCCATGATACTGGGTCATCTGGAAATTGCCGATGGTGTGCATGTATCGACCAATACCCTGGTGACCAAATCAATCACCAAGGCCGGTGCCTATACCGGCTGGATTCCTTTTCAGGAACATGCGCAGTGGGCAAGAAACTTTGCCCGTTTGCGTACCCTGGATGCGATGAACGATAGAATACGCGGCCTTGAGGCACTTGAGGCCCGCCTGTCCGCTTTGGAGAAAAATTCGTGAGCACTGCTGCAACAACGGTTGAAACGGCTGCCGACAATACCGGAAACGCCGCCATGACCACCATTACCACCATGGATATCCATGAGATTCTCAAGCATCTGCCGCATCGTTATCCGATGCTGATGGTCGATCGGGTGCTGGAATGCATCCCCGGTGAGCACATTATCGCGCTGAAAAATGTCAGCATCAACGAGCCGTATTTCCCCGGCCACTATCCACACGCGCCGGTGATGCCCGGCGTGCTGATCATCGAGGCAATGGCCCAGACAGCGGCGATTCTGTCCTTCAAGACACTGAATGATCGCAGCAACGACAATACCGTGTATTACTTCGTCGGTATCGAAGGCGCACGCTTCAAGAAGCCGGTGCTGCCCGGTGACCAGATGAAAATGGAAGCGCGCATCGTCTATCACAAGCGCGGCATGTGGCGCTTTGCCGTCAAGGCCAGCGTCGATGGCCAGTTGGTCAGCGAAGCCGAGTTGATGTGCACCCTGCGCACCATAGAGTGAGCCGCGTCGATTGTTTGATCGTCTGATCTTCTGATGCTCTGATCGTTTGATACCTGGATAGCCTGCCGTGACTGCAAACAACATCCATCCCACCGCCATCGTCCATCCCGGGGCCAAACTGGGGGCAGGCGTGGAGATCGGCGCCTACACGCTGGTCGGCGAACATGTGGAGATCGGTGATAACACCTGGGTCGGCCCGCATGTGGTGCTCACCGGCCATACCCGCATCGGCCGTGACAACCGGATTTTCCAATTCTCTTCCCTGGGTGAAATCCCGCAGGATAAGAAATACGCCAACGAACCGACACGGCTGGAAATCGGCGATCGCAACGTGATTCGCGAATTCTGCACCTTCAATTGCGGCACGGCCCAGGATGTCGGCGTGACTCGTCTGGGTGACGACAACTGGATCATGGCCTATGTGCATCTGGCCCATGATTGCCAGATCGGCAACCACACCATCTTTGCCAACAATGCCTCACTGGCCGGCCATGTGCAGATCGGCGACTGGGTGATCCTTGGTGGTTTCACCACCGTGCATCAATTCGTGCGGATTGGCGCCCACGTCATGACCAGCATGGCCAGCGCCGTGGTGCAGGATGTGCCACCCTATGTGATGGTGGCCGGCAACAAGGCCGAGGCCCACGGCATCAACAGCGAAGGGCTGAAGCGCCGGGGATTTTCGGCGGCAGCCATCATGGCCATCAAACGCGCTTATCGCACGCTCTACAAATCCGGTTTGTCGCTGGCAGATGCCCAGGCCGCGATTGCCACGGCCAGTGCCGATAGCCCCGAACTCACGCCCCTGGCCGAGTTTCTCTCCGTTCCCGGTCGCGGCATCGTCCGCTGAAACATGAGCAAAGCCTTGCGGATAGCCATGGTGGCTGGCGAAGCTTCCGGCGATCTGCTGGCCAGCCACTTGATTCGCGCCCTGCAGCAACATCTGCCTGAAGCGCAATTTTTTGGCATTGGCGGCCCCAAGATGCAGGCAGCCGGTTTTCATGCGCACTGGCCAGCAGAAAAACTGGCCGTGCGCGGTTATGCCGAAGTGCTGCGCCACTACCGTGAAATCGCCGGCATCCGCCGCCAGCTGCTGGCCCAGCTGCTGGCCGATCCACCCGATGTTTTCATTGGTGTCGATGCGCCGGATTTCAACCTGTGGCTGGAAACGCGCCTGAAGGCAGCGGGTATTTACAGTATTCATTTCATCAGTCCTTCAGTGTGGGCTTGGCGCGCTGGTCGCATCCACAAGATGGTGCGTGCTGTGCATCAGGTACTTTGTCTGTTTCCTTTTGAACCCGCCTTGTATGCGGGCACGGGCGTGCAGGCTGATTTCGTCGGCCATCCACTGGCCGACGTGATTCCCTTGCAGATTGACCAGGCGGCGGCCCGCGAGCGCTTGAATCTGGCGGCGGACGGGCTGATCTTCGCCTTGCTGCCGGGCAGTCGCCAGTCCGAGCTGCACTACATGGCGCGGACTTTTGTGCAGACCGCCCAACAACTGCACCAACGTTTTCCTCAGGCACGTTTTTTGGTGCCGCTGGCTTCGCGCGAAACGCGTGCCTATTTCGAGAACGAAATCTGGAAAAACGAAGCCCGCGACTTGCCCATCACCATGCTCTACGGCCATGCCCAGGAAGCCATGGCAGCGGCGGACGGCATTCTGGTGGCCAGCGGCACGGCCACACTGGAAGCGGCCCTGATGAAAAAGCCACTGGTGATCACCTATAAGATGTCGCCGACCTCCTGGCGCATCATGCGCAACATGGGCTACCAGCCCTGGGTGGGGCTGCCCAATATTCTTGCCCAGCGCTTTGTCGTGCCGGAATTCTTGCAGGATGAAGCCACGCCGGAAAACCTGGCTCAGGCACTGGGCAATGCCGTGTGCGACCCGGTCGTGGGCGAGCGCCTGCAAGCGCTGTTCACCGAGCTGCATCTGGCCTTGCGCCAGAACACCGCCGAGCGGGCGGCAGAAGCCATTCTGCCGGCGCTGCCAGGCTTGCCGCATTGATGGATTGATGGCTATGGCTGTTTCGCCGAACCTGCGATTGATCGCCGGTGTGGATGAAGCGGGCCGCGGGCCGCTGGCCGGGCCGGTTTATGCGGCAGCAGTGATACTTGATCCGGCGCGGCCAATTGCCGGCTTGGCCGATTCGAAAAAACTTTCAGCCCGCAAACGTGAGCAATTGGACCAACTGATCCGTGAGCGTGCCCTGGCCTGGGCGATTGCCAGCAGCAGTGTCGAGGAAATCGACCGTATCAACATCCTGCAAGCCAGCCTGCTGGCCATGCAGCGCGCGGTGGCTGCCTTGAGCACTGCGCCGGATGAAATTCTGGTTGACGGCCTGCACGTGCCGCAAGTCAGCATGTCGGCGCGTGCCGTGGTCAAAGGCGATGCCAGCGAGCCCGTCATTGCCGCTGCCTCCATCCTTGCCAAAACGGCACGCGATGCCGAGCTGCTGCGCCTGGATGCCCTGTATCCGCAATATGGCCTGGCAAAGCACAAAGGCTATCCAACGGCGGCCCATCTGGCAGCGCTGCGCACGCATGGCGTAAATGCGCTTTATCGCCGCAGCTATGCCCCCGTGCGCCGCTTGCTGGATGAACAGGGCGCAGGCTGAAGCTCACTCATCATGAAGCATCTCAAGCCTATCACCTCGCGCGACAATCCTGGTTACAAAGCGCTCAAGGCTTTGGCAGGCAATGCCCGCGAGCAGCGCCGCCAAGGGGTGGCTCTGCTCGACGGCATCCACTTGATTCAAGCCTATCGCGACAAAGTCGGTGCGCCGCTGCGATTGATCGTCAGCGAACGTGGCCTGCAGCAAGCGGAAGTGAACGCACTTTGCGAATCAGCGCCGCTGGTGGACGTCGAATGCTGGCTGTTGCGCGACCATCTGTTCGCTGCCCTGAGTGAGCTGAGCACGCCGGTCGGCATCCTGGCGGTTGTGGCGGTGCCGCAACCCGATGCCATGGCCTACGTCCAGCC